>NZ_BAAASJ010000020.1:0-148674 GCF_039532825.1 Streptomyces vastus | reverse complement strand
CCGACACGGGACGCCTGCCCAACACGCTGAACGTCAGCATCGACGGCGCGCTCGGGCATGAACTCCTCGCCGCCGCACCCGGCCTCGCGGCCTCCACCGGTTCGGCCTGCCACAGCGGCACCCACACGCCCTCGCCCGTCCTGACGGCCATGGGCCTCGATACGGGCCGCGCGCTCGGGGCTCTGCGGCTGTCCCTGGGCCGCTGGAGCACGCCCGAGGACATCGAGACGGCGGCAACCGCGCTGCTCAAGGCAGCTGCCGCGCTGTGAGAACGGGACCGTCGGCGCCTACGTGAGAGCGATGACGAGCAGGAGAGGTATGTCCGACAGCACCGCTCAGGGGATCTCCCCCGCAGCGTGCACGCCAGCGAGAGCCGCGATCCCGAGGGAGCAATCCATACCCCGCTGCTCCTGGCCGCGGGCATCTCGCCGCCGCCGCGCCCGCCGGCGCCGTCGCCCCACTCGCCCTTGCCCCACCCTGCTTGGCCCGGGCTGGAACCTCGGCCTCGTGGCCGGCACCGCGATCATCACCGACACCGTGCCCCTGGCCACCTGCGCCAAGCCTCAGGGCATGGTCGATGTCGCCATCGCCGGCGCCACCGGTGGCCTGGCCTCCGGCCTCGTCGTGGCCGCTGCGGCTACCCCGTCCTCGCCCTCACCGGCGGCATCCTCGCCCTCGCCGTCCTGCCCGCCATCGCCGCCACCGCGAGCAGCCGATGACCAGCCCCTCCACCGCCGTCGACATCACGGTCGACGGCACCGGCCCGCTCTGCGTCACCCGCCTGCTGAAGTTGCGCGCCCACATCGCCGACGCCGAGCACGGCTCGGTCGTCCACGTCATCGCCACCGACGCGGCCGCCCCGCTCGACCTGCCCGCCTGGTGCCGCATGACAGGACGCACCTACCCTCGGGCCCGTCCCCGACCGAGACCGGGACGTCCAAGCGCTCCACCTGAGGGCCGATGCCTTGCCCACCCGGCCCGGCGCGCCATGGCACCTGGGTGGCCGACAGTACGGACCCCAGGGCTGATCACGGCGACGACATCCGGCACGTTCACCCCATCGCCCGCAACCGCTCGATCACGACCTCCAGCCCACCCTGGAACGCCTCCAGTTGCGATGTAGGCATGTCGCCGAACAGCTCGTCGGCCATGGAGTCACGGCCGCCTCGCAGGGCAGCCGTGACCGTACGGCCCTTCGAACTCAGGGACACCAGGGTCGCGCGCCGGTCCGTCGGGTGTGCCTCACGGGTCACCAGCTCCTCGGCCTGCAGAGCGTCCAGCAGTCCGGTGACATTGCGCGGGGTCACCCTAAGCCGTGCGGCCAGCGCCCGCTGGGTCATCGGCCCGTCGTGCAGCAGAGCCCACAGCAGACCCGCCCGGGCCGTTGTCAGCCCGCGCTCGGCGACGCCGCGCGCCATCATCGCGCCGAGCACCTCGGCCAGTTCGAAGAGCCGGTCCAGCGAGACGCTGGCGGGCGCGTCCTCCCCGGGCATATCGTGAAGTGGCTTCACTATGTAGTACCTCCGCAAATGATGGTATCCCGGGGGCACTGCCACAGAGGAAGACGGTGACCAGCAATGACCCAACAGATGAAGCGACATCCGGTCTTCGCCCGCTTCTACGCGAAGGTCGCAGGGCCTGCCCTGGACAAGGCCGGCATCACGGAGCACCGCAAACGCCTGCTGTCCGGCCTGACGGGCGAGGTCGTGGAGATCGGCGCGGGCAACGGGCTGAACTTCGCCCACTACCCGCCGGAGGTGAAACGGGTGCTGGCCGTCGAACCCGAGCCGCGTCTTCGGGCTATGGCCGAGCAGAGCGCCCGCACGACATCGGTCCAGGTGGACGTGATCGATGGTGTCGCCGAGCAACTGCCCGTCCCGGACGGCTCGTTCGATGCCGCGGTCGTCTGCCTCACCTTGTGCTCGGTGGCCGACCCGCGCGCCGCTCTCGCCGAGCTCCACCGCGCCCTGCGACCGGGCGGACAGCTCCGCTTCTTCGAGCACGTACGCGCCGATTCGCCCGCGATGCGCCGCGTGCAGCATGCCGTGGACGCGACCGTCTGGCCCTTGCTGATGGGCGGCTGCCACACCGGTCGCGATACCCAAGCGGCCATCACCGCCACCGGGTTCACGCTCACCTCGCTGGAGAAGTTCGCCTTCCCCGAGACCCGTGTCCCCTCCCCGGCGGCCACCCACATCCTCGGCACCGCCGAGCGCCCCCGACCCGGCAGTACGTCATGACCGTCCCTGAGAACGAGACGGCGCCCGCACGGCCATCGGACACGGATCTGTCAGCCGCCCACGCCTCTGTCACCTTGCTGGAACGCCTGGCCGACAAGCTGGGCGGCCGCGCTTCGGTCACCGCCGTGTACGGCGAACCCGTCACCGCCGACGGCGTCACCGTCATCCCCGTCGCCAAGGTCGCCTTCGGCTTCGGCGGCGGAGCCGGACGCGAAGTGGGCGCAGCGAAGAGCGGCGACGGGGGAGGCGGCGGAGGAGGAGCCGAGGCCAAGCCCCTGGGGTACATCGAGATCCGGGACGGCACTGCCACCTACAGGCCCATCCGCGACCCGTGGTCCGACGTCGTCCTTCCGCTGGCGGCCCTCGTCATCGGCGGCGCCATGCCGAAGATCCTCCGCTCGCTGCGCCGTCGGGGTTGAGGGCGCAGCACGACATTGACCTCGGTCGCGGGCGCGCTCAGTCGGTGGATCCCGCGGTCCAGATGATGGCCGGTGGTACGACCCGCGCACACAGGGTCATACCGCGTGCGTCGGTCAGTCCGAGGCGCCCGACCAGCAGGCCGGTGCGTTCGGCGGCGTCGAGTACCTTGGCGGGCACGGCGTCGAGCATGAGTTTGGCGCGGCGGAACATCGTGAAGTTGCCGGAGCCGTCGACGGTGCCCCAGGAGAGGTAGACGAACCGGCCACCCGGGCGGCCCTGCACGTAGGGACCCTTCACATCGGTGCCGTCGGGTGAGGCGAGCGTGGTTCACTCCAGGGTCCAGGTCGCGGATGCTGCGTCGCCTGGCTGCGGGTCGAGGAGTTCGGCCGGGCGCTCACGGCGTTGCACGGCGACATGGATATTGCTGTACGTCGGGACCTCGTTGCCGTCGAGGACCGCAGGCGGGCAGGCCGGGCCGGGGAGGTCGACGGCGTCGATGCGGATGCGCATGGCGACCATCATCCGCGCCCTGTCATGGGTGAACTCCCAGGCACTGGGGCAGGGTCCGTCCCCGTCAGGAGTGAGCCGAAGACCGACCGTCCCAGGGCTTCGGCGCGGGCTTGGCCGATGGCCCTGCCGGTGTACTCGGGGTGCTGCTCGGCCCAGCTCCGTGCGGTGCGGCGGCTGGTGAAGAAGTTCAGGGCGCCGCAGGCGACGTCGGCCGCCGGGCCGGTGCAGGAGCGCCGGCCGACGTAGACCACGGCGGTGACGGGTTGCCAGGTCATGTGTCCCCCGGTGGAGGTGACGGTGACGGGGGCGCCGGTGACCGGGTCGGCGGAGGTGATCACGGCGTCGGCGCCGAGCATGTCCGGGATGCCGAGGCCGTCGATCGCGCACATCGCCCACATCTCGGTGTCGTCGGGGAGGCGGATCCGGTGGGCGGTGGGGGTGGCGGAGAAGGGGTATGCCGCCCGGATCCGTCCTTGGTCGTCGAGGGCGAGGAAGTCCTCGGCGGCCAGTTCGGCCAGGACCTCGCTGGAGTCCCGCCCGAAGGCCCGTGCCACCTGATCCAGGTCGGCCGGTTCGGGTGCGCGGCCGGTGGCGGCGAAGGACCGCAGGACGGCCTGTTGCACGACCCGCAGCCCGCCCGTGACGGGTGCGAGACGGCCGCGGCCACCGCGTCCGGCCGCGTCCATGGGCGGGCAGTCGCAGTCTTCGCCGGCCACTGCGACCTCCAGGGCCCGCTGCAGGTCGGCCACGCTCGGCGCCCCCTCGGTCCGCCCGTCCGGGGCCCGGTACAGGCGGCACGAGACGGAGGCGGCAGCCCCTGGTACGGCGAAGGGGTCGGTGCCGTCGATGAGCACCGTGGGGGAGCCGGTCATGCCGAGCCGTGCGGCCTGCGCCTCGTCGGCGACCTCGACGAACTCCATCTCTGCGGCTCGCCCCTCGAGCGCCTGCTCGATGCGCTCCCGCGCCACTGGTGCGTGGGGGCAGTCGGGCACCGTCAGAACCGTGATGAGCATCGCCGCGTCCTCCCAGGTCACTGCGGATGTGACCGACGTTAGACCTTCCAGCACACTGGAAGGTCAAGGCGTAGCCTCGGCCGTATGCGCATCGGAGAGCTGGCCGCCGCGAACGACCTCACGCCCAAGACGATCCGTTTCTACGAGCAGGCCGGACTGCTGCCCGCGCCTCCCCGGACGGCGGGCGGCTACCGCGACTACCCGCCGCGGACCGGCGCCCGGCTGGCCTTCGTCCGCGACGCCCAGTCGGCCGGTCTCACGCTCGCCGAGATCCGCTCGATCCTCGCCCTGCGCGACTCGGGCGAGGCGCCGTGCGCCCACGTCACCGACCTGATCCAGCAGCACCTCGACGACATCGAGCGGCGCATGGCCGAGCTGCGCAAGACCCGCACCGCGCTGCGCGGCCTGGCCGAGCGGGCCGCCACCACCGACCCGAGCACGTGCACAGACGCCGACATCTGCAGCATCATCGGCGACCCCGCAGGTAGGTGACAACAAGGGATTGTCACTCCGGGATTGACAATCTACGGTTGTCGGCATGAGCGAAGAGCCCACTGTGGAGCAGCTCATCGCAGCCGCCCACGACCGTGCCGGCAGCGACGACGAACTCGCCCTGCTGGACGCCGTGATCGCCGTCACCCGGGACCTGTCCGGCCATGCGGATGCGGCCGTCGACCAGGTCGTACGCCAGGTGCGTGCCGTCGGCCACTCCTGGACGGTGATCGGCGAACACCTCGGCGTCTCGCGCCAGGCGGCCCGCCAGCGGTACGCCGACCGCGTCGACCGCCTCACCGAGGCACCGCCGGCCGTGGGGCTCATCCGGGGTCGCGACCTGGAGAGCGGACTGTCCGCCGCGCTGGCCGCGGCCGAGGCGGACGGACTGGCCGAGGCGGGAACCGAACACCTCCTCCTCGGACTGCTCACCGACGGCGTGGCCGCCGCCACGCTGGAAGAACTCGGCGTCACCCGCGACAAGATCCGCGAGGCGAGCCGTCAGCTCTTCGCCTATCCCGCCGGTGCAGTGAGGGCCGGGGATCCCGTGTTCTCCGGTGAGGCGAAGGCCGCGCTGGCCGCCGCCGAGCAGCTGGCGGCCGAGCGCACGCCCAACTGTGCCCCGGTCGTGGTCAACACGCCGCAGCTGCTGGCGGTCATCGCGACGAACCCCGGCTCCCGGGCCCGCCGCGTCCTCAACGCCCTTGACGTCGACGTGGCGGACATCAAGCGCCAGCTCCACTGCTACGTCAACGTCCCCCGCACCGCTTTCGGGCGCCGTACCCGTCGCAAGCGCCGCCCCGATGACACCTCGGCCTGCTGTTCCTTCTGCGGCCACCCGTCAAGCGACGAACGCCGTCTGGTCGCGGGTCCCGACGTGTGGATCTGTGCCGACTGCGTCGTGCTGTGCGGTGAGATTCTTGCCCAGCCCGCGGGTGCGCGATCCATGTAGCGCGCCGGACGACGAGTGAGCTGTGGCGCTCGACGAGGACGAATCCGTGAGCGATGCCGGCGAGGCGTTCGAGCACTACCGTGGCCCCATGACGGCGCCCTTGGATGTGCTGGTAGTCGGCGCGGGGCCCACTGGGCTTGCGCTCGCCGCCCAACTGCGTACGTACGGCGTGTCATTCCGGATCGTCGACCGCTCTCTCGACCGGGTCCACGAGTCGCGCGCCCTGGGTATCCAGCCGCGTACCCTGGAGGCGCTCGCCGGGTTCGGGGTGACGGATGAGTTGGTCGCCCGCGGCAACCCTGCGATGCAGCTCAGGATGCATCTGCCGCAGCGAGTGATGCAGATGCCGCTGTTCGACATCGGGCTGACCGACACCGCGTATCCCTTCCTGCTGTTCCTCTCGCAGGCGGAGACGGAGAGCATCTCGCGGGGCAGGACGTGGGCATCGAGCGGGGCACGGAGCTGATCCGGCTGGAGCGAAACGGGCCGGCCGTCACCTGCCGGCTTCGGAGCGGCGACGGTACGGAAGAGACCGTGGACGCTCGGTACGTCGTGGGCTGCGACGGGGCGCACAGCACCGTCCGCGCCCAGGCGGGCATCGGCTTCGAGGGCTACGCCTATCCGCAGACCTTCCTCCTCGCCGATCTGGAGGTCGACGGCCTGGAGCCGGGTGCCGTGCACACGTACATGACGGGGTCTGGGATGGTCTTCTTCCCGCTCGGCTCGCCGGCGACCTGGCGGATGCTCGCGATGCGTCCGCCGGGCGCCCCGGACACCGAGGTGAAGCTCGGGCTCCTGCAGAAGATCACCGACGAGTACACGCCCGACCGGCTGGTCCTGCGGGACCCGGTGTGTATGACCGACTTCCGCCTCCACAACCGCGGCGCCGCCCACTACCGCTCGGGCCCCTGCTTCCTCGCCGGCGACGCCGCGCACATCCACAGCCCGGCCGGCGCCCAGGGCATGAACACCGGCATCCAGGACGCCCTCAACCTGGGCTGGAAACTCGCCCTCGTCTGCTCGGGCAGGGCACCGGCGGAGCTGTTGGACACGTACGAGATCGAGCGCGCCCCGGTCGGCCGCAGCGTGCTGCGCTTCACCGACCGCGCCTTCACGATCGGCACCAGCCGCAACCCGCTCATCCGCCTCGCCCGTACCCGACTCGCCCCGCGCCTGGCCCCGTTGGCGCTCCGCGCCACAGGACCGCGCGGGCGGGTCTTCCGTACGGTCTCCGAGCTGGGCATCCACTACCGGCGAAGCCCCGCCTCCACCGCGGGCTCCCGGCCACCGAGGAAAGGACCGCAGGCGGGCGACCGGCTGCCCGACCTGCCGCGCGGGCTCCAGGCGCGGAGTGCGGGGCCGGGCTGGCACCTGCTTGTGTCCGGACCGCCCGCACTCTGGCCCGACGAACGCCTCGCCTCGCTCCTGCCCGGACGGCACGACCTGATCAGCGTGCACCGGCTCGGCGGGGAGAGCCCGTGGCCGGACCCGGTCCAGGGGCTCGTACGCCCTGACGGCTACCTCGGCTACGTCGCGCGCGGTGCACACCTCGAAGGGCTCCGCGCTTACCTCGAGCGCTGGCTGCCCGCACAACACGGGTGATTCGTACGGCCACCGAGCTGTGCGGGTCCGGCCTCCGTACCCCCTGCGCGCGGTCAGTGCTGCGCCGGGACGCCCAGGTCGTCGAGGAGGCCGCGGACGCGGCGCTCGATGTCGTCGCGGATGGGGCGGACGTCGTCCACGGCCTTGCCCGCGGGGTCGTCCAGCGTCCAGTCGAGGTAGCGCTTGCCGGGGAAGACCGGGCAGGCATCGCCGCAGCCCATGCTGACGACGACGTCGGCGGCGCGGACGATCTCGTCGGTCCAAGGCTTGGCGAACTCGCGGGAAATGTCGATGCCGCGCTCGCTCATCGCGGCGATGGCGGCCGGGTTCAGCTCGTATCCGGGCTCGGAGCCGCCCGACCAGGCGACGGCCCCGTCGCCGGCCAGGTGCTGGAAGAAGCCCATGGCCATCTGGCTGCGTCCGGCGTTGTGGACGCAGAGGAAGAGCACGATGGGCCTGCCGTCGGTGTGGCCTTCGACCTTGGCGAGGGCGTGCAGGCGCTGGCGGGCGAACCGCTCGGCCAGCAGCGGGAGGAAGTTGGGGATGGTGCTGTGGCCGGCGAACTGGTCGTAGCTGGAAGTCAGGAACCGCTCGATGGTCTCCTGGCCGAAGACGCCGTCGAAGTCGCGGGTCAGATGGGTGGCGGCTGTACGCAGGGCGAGTTGCTGGTCGATGCTCAGGTTGCGGTGAGGGAAGGACGCGGTCTCAGTCATCGCTGCCTCCAGGAGGGCGGACGGCGGGCGCCAGCCGGTCGACCCGGTCGGCGAGATCACTCAGGGCGTCGGCGAAGGCGTCGTCGGTGCCGGTGCGGGTGGGGTCGGGTACCGACCAGTGCAGGCGGTCGGGGGCCTGGGGGCCGAGCTGTTCGTGAGCGTTGTCGCAGACGGCGACCACGAGGTCGTCCGGGCGCAGCGTCTCGTCGATGTGGGAGGTACGGGCGGGGGCCAGGGAGAGGCCGTGTTTGCGTGCGGTCGCGAGGGTGCGGGGGTGGACGCGCCCAGCAGGTCGGGTTCCCGCCGAGGCGGCCGGCACGGTGCTGTGGCGCTTCCAGAGGGCCGCGGCGAGGTGCGAGCGGGCGGAGTTGTGCGTGCAGACGAACACCACACGAGGTGCTGTACGCAAGGGAGTTGGCGCGAGGCCGGTCAGGTGCTGTACGCGTAGGCGCAGGTAGGTGCGCCGTCGGTCTCCTTCGGAGCGGGACCGCTCGATCAGGCCGACCTGATCGAGCAGCTTGAGGTGGTGAGCCAGGAGATTGCTGGGCAGGCCCAGCTCCTGGCCGAGTTCGCTGGGCGAGGCGTCGCCCAGCAGCAGCCGATCGATGATCGCCAGGCGCGCGGGCTCGCCCAGCGCCGCGTGCCGTTGCGCTCGCGTCACCACCGATTCAGACCACTCAGCATTCATTGAGTCAATTTTTGTTGAGCTAATATCTCTCTGTCAATGCCCAGGGAAGGTCCAGGCGCCGCCCAGTCGGCCATTGCGATGCCCGGCACGCCTGAGCGCAACCCCCGCGACTGCGGGCGGCCAGTAGCCACACCGCGGCGGTCGGCGAGGACGGCGACCTGCGCCTGGGTCAGCATCCGGTGCTGCACGTCGAGGCAGTGCTCGTTCATTCATGCCTGGGCCGCAACCTGGACGGCGTCCCAGGGGGAGCACAGGGGCGGCGTGTAGGAGAGGTCGAGTTCGCTGATGCCGTCGACCGGCATGCCGTGGAAGAGTGCGGTGGCGTACATGTTGACGCGCTTGGAGATCTCCGCGCTCCGACGGATCGTCTCCGCGTTCGCCGGAGTCCCCGTCGGCCGCATCCTCGATCGTCGCGGCCCGCGCGTACCACAACTGCCCATGGTTTGCTCGTGGAGTGGGGGGCGGAAGGGGCGCAGTGGCGGGCGCGCACGCCGACGCTGGGCGGGCTGCGCCTTCGGGGCCTGCCGGTCCGTGTGCTCTGCGGCACTGAACCCACTTGGACTTGGCGGAAGGCCGAAACTGTGACGACCCACCAGACCGTTTGCGCTTCAGTGTGGTATCAGCCGCATTCAGGCAGGTCAGAAGGGGTTTTCGTGAGGCGGTGAGGCTGTAATCCCCGATCCGCGATACAACCCCTGTTTTGGTGGCGAGCAGGGTCAACGGGCGCCGGGTGAATGCGCTTTGACCTGCAGAAATATGTCAACGGGAGGGGCGGGATCCGACGCAAGGAGCGCTACGCTGCTCGAAAAGAGCAACGGTCAAAAGACCGTGTGCGTTCTGGCATGCACGCAAAAACTCCGGACCTGTATTTCTGCAGGTCAGGAGCTTGTTCCGGAGTGCCCCCGGCAGGATTCGAACCTGCGCACACGGCTCCGGAGTTTCTGGGGAAACAGCAGGAGCAGGCCCTCGGTGACGGCGGTGAGGCCGAGGGCACTGCCGGCATGGGCGAGCCGGACGGTGCCCGCGCGGAGGCCGGACAGGCCGAGCACGACGGCCGCCGCCGCGAGGCCGCCGGCGAACGCGACGCCGGAGGGAGGCGAGGAGCGGGAGGGAGATGCCGGTGACCGCGACCAGGCCGAGGGTCAGGTAGGAGCCGGCGTTCACTTGGACCCGATGAGCCAACAGCGAGCGTGTCAAGAGTCGGCAATCGAGTCAACGTTTGTGACTCCATGAGTCATGACAGTCTCCATGAAAGTGAGGATGTCGGGTTCCGGGCCAGTCGCTGTGCCCCGTGCGCTCAGTCCATGACGGATTGCGCCGTGGGGAGTTCGGCGAGTTCCCGCCACGTGTACGCGCAGAAGTGCATCGCTCCGCCCTGTTCACACAGCTCGGCCGCTCGCCGGTACACCGCGGCGGCAGTGGACGTGTTGCCCAGCGCACGATAGATCCTCGCCGTCCACAACAGGTTCACACCGACCTCGTGCGTGGCGGGCCAGGACCCCGCCTCCACCGAGGCATCAGCCATCAGCCGGGCCCGGTCGGGCTCGCCCCGTCTCAGGGCCAGGTGCCCTTCGAGCACGGCCAGGTGGACCAGCATGCTCGTGTGGCCGAGTACCTCGATCACCGGCCGGGCCCTGGCCAGCCGCGCGTCCACCCGCTCGTCGAGGCCCTGATCGACAAGGAACTCGGCGATCGCCAGGTAGTACTGGGCCTCCGCCCAGGCGTTGATGTCCTGCTGTGGGTCGGTCTGTTCCAGGGCGCACTCGAACCAGGTCCGCGCCTGTGCGTAGTCGTCGGCCAACAGGCACAGCCGGGCCGACTCCCGGTACGCTGCGCTGCGCTGCGGCCAGGGGATCTCGTCCGAGAGCCGCGCGATGAGAGCGTCGGCCACCTCACGCCCCCAGCGCTCGTAGCCGCTCCAGGCACAGGCGTTCACCAGCACGGTGCCCGCGCGCACGGCGACGGAGGCTTCCTGGTGGGGCTCGGCGAGCGTCCATGCGAGCTGGGCGAACCGTAGGCCGTCGACGAGGCTGCCGTTGCTCAGGCTGAGTTCGGCGAGATGCCGGGCGACCCGTTCCAGCCTTTCCGCCGAGGACCGGGTGTACTCGTCGTCGAGGAGTTGCCGCAGCAGCCGTCGGCTTTCGTCCACTCGGCGGCTCCTGCCGTGGATGCGCGCCAGCGACCAGCGGGCCTCCCAGAGCATGTCGCGGTGCGGGCCGTCCCCGTAGCTGTTCAGGATCTCGGTGAGCTGCTCGGCGGCCGTGTCCGAGGCGCCTTCTTCTTCCTCCTTGCGCGCCCTGAACAGCAGCTCCACGAGGTCGATCCGCCTGCCATCGTCCTTGCTCGTGTCGTCGGCGACTCCGTCTCCGGCCCCGTGTTCCGGGGAGCCCGTGCCCTTTTCCTGGAAGGACTGGGGAGTCACCCCCAGACGCTCCGCAAGCGCGGCGACGACCTCCGGGCTCGGCACGCGTTTGCCGCTTTCGAGCAGCGAGACGTAGCTCGCGGAGAGCTCCGGCCCGGCGAGATCGGCCTGGGACATGCCCGCGTGGCGTCGGAGTTCTCGCATTCTTCTTCCGAACTCGGGCTGCGTGGCCAACGCGGGCTCCTTACTGAGACGGGCGACTCCGCACGGGCGGCGGTACCGCCCAGCGGTCAATGATGGCTCCCACCCCACAGGGTTCCCTGCCCGGCCTCCAAAGATCGAGGGTTGACTCTGGACCAGTCAAGAAGTCATGGTGGTGAACCTGGATTGTGACTGAGATCGTGACAGTGGTGCAAGGCGCCTTCGCGGTGGGGGGGGGCTGTCGTCTCAGGACGCAACCGCCAGAGGAGCTCAAGGCATGTCTGAAGGGGGATTCCCTATGGGCCGGAACGACGGAGTGGACGGTGACATCCGGAGCGGGCGGCCCGCGGACCGGTCCCGGCGGCGAAACACAGCAAGTCGTAGTCCTCGCCGACGATTTGACCCTTCGGTGCTCGGAAGGCGTGTTCCCGATGGCGCGTCATGCGGAGCGTGAGGCCGGCCCGGAGTCTGCCGCCCAAGCGTCCTGCTCCCCGATCCTGCCGATGGGCTCGGCAGGGTGAATCCGCAGGGGGCGCCGCCGGGGATCACGCTCTCGGTGACTTCGGTCATGGGCAGCCTGGCGGCCGAGGAGAGTCGGTGCGCGAACCAGGTGGTGGTCGAGCCGATCGGACCTGTCGTGCGGACGACAACTCGGCAAGGGCCAGCGGCGGGCACTCGCGTTCCGCGAGCGATTTTCGGATGTGTAGGAAATGTGAAGAGGGAGGGCTTTCTGTGAGAGGCTCTCAAGTCACTTGAGTGCAAAGGGAGTTGCCGACGGGCAGCCCGTTTCGGTGTCGCTGCACGGTGTCGTCCAAGCGCCGGCCAGGGCGGGGTGACGCGGTTCGAGGGAGATGCGTGGTGCATGGCATACAGGTGAGGCTGTTCGGTGAGGTGTCGCTTCACCGGGGCGGCGAACCCCTGACCGCCCCGCCGGGGAAGGCCCTTGAGCTGCTCGGCTACTTACTGATGCACCGCGACCGCATACACACCCGTGAAGTGATCTCCGAACTGCTGTGGCCGGACACCGAGCCCGGCGCCGCCCGAAAGTACCTGCGCCAGACCCTGTGGCGGCTCAACACGACCATGCAGGACCGGTCGAACGATCACGGCGAGGCAGGCGAACTCGTCGTCGTCGATCCCCACTGCATCCGCATCAACCCGGCCGCGTCCTGCTGGCTGGACGTGGACGCGTTCGAGGAGAGTTACGCGGCGGTCCGTGACACAGACGGGCACACTCTCTCCGACGATCAGGCGCACGCGGTGGAGTACGCGCTCGGCCTCTACCGCGGAGACCTGCTCGCCACCTGGTACCACGACTGGTGCGGCCACGACCGGGACCGCCTGCGCCACACCTATCTGGCGATGCTGGACCAGCTTATGGGCCACTGCGAGGCACGCGGGCTCTACGCCAAGGGGGTGGGCTTCGGGCAGGCCGTCCTGCGCCACGACGCCGCCCGGGAGCACACCCACCGACAGTTGATGCGGCTGCACTACGCCGCCGGTGACCGTACCGCCGCGCTCCGCCAGTACGAGCAGTGCGCCTCGGTGGTCGACCAGGAGTTCGGGGTGCGGCCCTCGGCGGACACCACGGTCCTCTACGAGCACATCCGGGCCGACCGGGCCGAGGACATCCTGCCGGGCAGTGCCCGGCCGGTGGTGGCCGGACGGCCGACACGTGAGTCATGGAACGGAGGGCCGGGTCTCGACCACCCGGGCGGGCACCTGGATCCGGTGTCCGTGGCCGCGATCCCGGAGCAACGGTCCCAGTCCCGGCGCGAGAGCGCGTTGCTCGATTCCGTTCGAGTACAGTCGTCCGGCCCGTCCGGCCCGTCCGGCCCGGACAGTCGGACTCCGAGCGACGTGTCGGACCAGGGGCGCGGACCGGCCGAATACGACCTGGACGAGGTACGGGAGGACATCCCGGACGAGGGGCGGGACACCGTGGACATGGGCGGTTCGGGCTACACCGACTCGACGCAGCACCTGCAGGCCGAACTCGCTCGCCTCGACGTACTGCTGGGTAGGCAGGTCGGGCGAGCCCGGCACTCCCACCGGGAGCCCGCCGACGAGCTCTCCGCGTTATACGTCTCGGAAGCCGAGGTGGACGCGCTGCTGGACGGCACGCTCGACACCCCGCCCCACGACGGCGAACTGGAGACCGAAGCGGAGCTGGACAGGCTGTCGGCCGAGATCGCCGAACGCGTGGCGCAGAGCGTGCGTGACGGCGTGAGCCTGAGGCTGGTAGCCCTGGCCGGGTTGTTCGATCTGCACCCGGTGGATGTCGACGTCGTCGTGATGTGCCTCGCCCCGGAGATCGACCGCCGGTACGAGCGGCTGTACGGCTATCTGCACGACGACATGACCCGGCGGCTGCCCACCGTCGGCCTCGCCCTCGACCTGGTGAGCGCCGACCGTGCGGCGCGGACCGCCGCACGGACCCGGTTCGCACCGTCGGCGCCGCTGGTCAGGCACCGTCTCGTCACACTCACGGAGGACTCCGCCGCGCCGACGCACTCCCTGCTGGGCAGCACGGTCCGGCTGGACCCGAGGATCGCCGGGTTCCTGCTGGAGGACGACGAGTTGGCCGGCCGACTGCGGCCGTACGCGGGGATCGTCCCCCCGACCGGCACGCTCGACGACCTGTACTTCCCCGCGGAGTTCGGCGCGTCGTTGGCCCGGCTGAGCGAGCACGCCGACGACGGACTGGTGGTCTACTGCCAGGGGCCGTACGGCGTCGGCAAGCAGAGCGCCGCGTCCGCCTGCTCCCTGCGTTGGAAGGCGCCGCTGCTGGTGGTGTCCGCCGACCTGCTGGCGGAGCGCCCGATGGAGGAGTTCGCGGCGCTGGTCGCTCTCGTCGACCGGGAGGCACGGCTGCAGGGCGCGGTCATGTACTGGGAGAACGTCGACTCACTCCTCGGCGAACAGGCCCGCCCCCGGCTGTCGTTGCTGCTGTCCACTCTGGCGGCTCACCCCGCCCCGGTGTTCCTGGCCGGGGACACCGCGTGGGAACCGTCCGACCCGCCGGCGGGCATGACCTTCGTACGGCTGGAGTTCCCCGCTCCCGGCTGCGACGAGCGGCTCCGCCTCTGGGAGTCCGCACTCGACGTGCTCGACGGGACGGACCGGCCGGCGCTGGATCTGGCCGCAGTCTCCGGGAAGTTCAGGCTGAGCGGCGGTCAGATCCAGGACGCCGCGGCGACCGCCCGTAACCTGGCGCACGCCCGCGCACCCGGCGCACCCCGGCTGACGCAGGACGACCTGTACGCGGCGTGCCGTCTGCAGTCCAACCGCAAGCTGGCCGAACTGGCCCAGCGGATCACGCCGCACTACGCCTGGGACGACATCGTGCTGCCCGCCGACCGGATGGAGCAGTTGCGGGAGATCGCCAACCAGGTGCGCTACCGGGCTCTGGTGTACGAGTCCTGGGGGTTCGAGCGCAAGCTGGCCAACGGGCGGGGGCTGGCCGTGCTGTTCGCCGGCCCGTCCGGCACCGGCAAGACCATGGCGGCCGACGTCGTGGCCCACGAACTCGGCCTGGACCTCTACAAGATCGACCTGTCGACCGTGGTGAGCAAGTACATCGGCGAGACCGAGAAGAACCTCTCGCGCATCTTCGCCGAGGCCGCCACCAGCAACGCCGTGCTCTTCTTCGACGAGGCCGACGCCCTGTTCGGCAAGCGCTCCCAGGTCCGCGACGCGCACGACCGGTACGCCAACCTGGAGACCAGCTATCTGCTGCAGCGGATGGAGCAGCACGAGGGGGTGGTCGTACTGGCCACCAACCTGCGCAAGAACCTCGACGACGCGTTCATCCGACGCCTGCACGTCACCATCGACTTCCCCGTCCCCGGTGTCGAGGACCGGCGCCGCATCTGGGAGCAGGTCTGGCCCAAGGAGGCTCCCCTGGACGGGAGTGTCGACCCGGACCTGCTGGCCCGGCAGATCGACCTGCCCGGGGGCAACATCCGCAACATCGCCCTCGCGGGTGCCTTCCTCGCCGCCGCGGACGGCGGGGTGGTGACGATGGGTCATCTGCTCCGGGCGACGCGGCGCGAATACCAGAAGATGGGCAAGATCCTGACGACCGGAGAGTTCGGTACCGGCACGACCACCGGGAAGGATGGTTCACAAGCGTTCCCCTCAGAGTGAGGTCACGCCGGAGCAGAAGGCACCGGCCACCGCTGCCCCTAGACAAGCCGGGAACACTTTCAGTGCAAGCGCAGTGTCTTCCGGGTGGCCGAGCCGGTGGTACGGCTGCACCAGTTGCTGATCCAGCGGCACGAGCCGGAGCTGGTGGTGGGCCGGGCCGACCGGGTGTGGGAGGAGAACGCGGACACCGTCGCCGGGAAGATCTACGGTCCGCACTTCGAGGAACTCGCCCGCCAGTGGTGTTTCGAGCATGCCGAGCCGGAGAGCCTCGGGGGCAGGCCGAGCTGGGTGCGCCCGACCGAGATCGCCTGCCGGGAGCACCGTCGTGGGCACGAACTGGATCTCGTCGTGGCTCAGTCGCCCGCGTTCGGGACTGATCGGATCATCGCGATCGGCGAGGCCAAGGGAACGCTCACTCCCGTCGGCCTGCCGCAGCTGGAGCGCCTGGAGCATCTGCGGGGGCTCCTGCCCAGCGCTCGCGTCGGCGCGTTGCTCAAGCTCCTGCTCTTCGCCCGCTCCGGCTTCACCGACGATCTCCGGCGGGAGGCGGAACGGCGCGGTGACGTCGAACTGGTCGACCTGCACCGCATGTACCGCGGAACGTGATGCGCCAGGTGGCGTCAGGCGGGTCGGCGCCTCGCAAGCGGTGGTCACGCTCTTCGGGCGTGCGGCTCGCCAGTTGCGGGAAAGACGTGAAGAACTCGGATTCGTTGTGCGAAACTTCCAACTCTCCTTATGCGTAACGCGAGTTGAAGTCGGCCACTCCGTGATGGGTCATCTCCTCCGGTCTGCCCGACGGGAGTACCAGAAGACGGGCGGGATCCTGTCCGCTGGAGCATGTGGCGGACCGGGGTGGAGCCGGACAGGCTGTCGGCCGGGATCGCCGGGCGTGCGGGACGGAGCGTGCGGGACGGTGTGGGCCTGCGGTGGTGGTCCTGGCCGGGGCGCTCGGTCTTCAGCAGGGGCGCGTACGGGCGTCGCGCAAGGCACGCAGTACCAACTGGTGTATCCAGTCGGTTTCCGTCATCCACAGCCTCGGGTTGGGGTAGAAGCGCTGTCGCACCTCCTGCGTCATCCGCCGGAAGCTCTCCTCCTCGGACAGTTCGACGAAGCGGCCGGCGTTGGCGGCGCACCACTCCCGGATCGCCGCTATGCGGGCGTCGAGGCGGTCCCCGTCCCTCGTCATGTCAGGCCCCGTTCTTCCTGAGCTGCTGGCCCAGCACGATCAGCATCCGTATCAGGGTCAGGTCCCTGTCCCAGATCTTCCGCTGTAGTTGGTTGGCGAGGGACAGCTTCGTCTCGGCGAGCATGGCCCGAAGGGTCCCCGTCTCGATCAGTTGCAGCCACGCGCTCAGCGTCGCGGTCGCCTTGTCGATGAGCAGGCTGTCGGCTTCGTCCCACGGCGGTGAGTACGGCGCGACCATGAGCACCGTCGTCATGCACTCCTGCATGCTGTGTTCGCCGCTGACCACCATGTCGGCGATCACGAAGGCCATCAGGTCGAGGCACTCGTCCTTGGTGAGCATGCCGTTCTGGAACAGCCAGGACGACGTCTGCATGTAGTTGAGGGTGCTGTTGGAACGGCCACCGACAAACCGGTCGGGATTGTCCTTCTGAGCCTGTGTGTACCACCAATAGTTCCTGAGGTCGACTTCGCCGGGAGGCTGGATGTCGGGGGAGTAGTTGCCGCGGTTGCGGGTGGGGTGAAGTGCCTCGTTGAAGATGGTGTCGCCGCCCAGACGCCGGTACGCCGCCACCGCGATGTCCCAGCCCAGGTCCTCGATGTTCAGCCGATTCCGCCACGGGCCCAGCGTGTGTTCATAACTCTGCTCGGCCTTGGCATCCTGGTATCGCCCGCGGACCGTTTCCGCCATCGTCTGGTCGAGCGCGCGTGGCGTGCCGCGGTTGCGATCCGAGTTCCCCACAGCCATGCCAGGACGAATGGCTGCCAGATAGTAGGCCTCCGTGTCGCATTCCACGTCGGTCGTCGCAGCCCAGCCCAGGTGTGTACCGTCCGCCGCGTAGACATACACTCCGCCGGCGGCGGCGCTCAGTCCGCCGGCGAACTCTATGAGCTGCACCTGACTGCCCGGCGGCAATCCTCCGGGTCCGGGAACGTCGACCACGTCGGCCACCACGACGAACTGGCCGTCGGGCAGGTACCCCGTATTGCTGATTTGGAAGATCCAATCGATTCCTGCGCCGCTGACCAGCAGTACTCGATCTATCGCGACGCTCGGGTCCTGCAGGGTGGCCAACGTGACGTGCTCGTTCTGGGTGGCCGCGGAGTACTGGGTGAACATGGTGTCGCGGGCGTAGGTGGAACCGAGCTTCTGCTGCGGATCTCCCAGGGTCGGGTTCTGCACCTCGATGCCGGCATCCGTCATGAACTGCCGGTTGTCCGGGTGCCAGGCGCCCGCGGCCTCGTAGCCGAGGGCCGGAACCAGGAACCAGGGGGGCCGGTTCTCGCCCAGGGCTTCCCGCTCGTCCATCTCCTTCTGGAAGTGTTCCCAGGCCGGCTGCACGTCGTCGCGCGTCTCGCCGGGGAAACTCGGCACGAATGCCGCGCGGTCATTCAGTTCCCGCTCCCACTCGACCTTGCGGTGGTGAAGGTACTTCGCGCCGCCGCCCACCTCGGCCTGCTCGTCGGTCCTGGGATTCTTCCCGTACCGCCACACCAGCGCCGTGCTCGCCAGGAGGTGACTGGCCTGGCTCGTCGGCGAGGCCGCCGCGAAGGAGGCCTTGGTGAGCTCCCTTTCGATACCTTCGGTCTCTTTGGGTGCCAGAGCCGGGTTGTGGGCACGCTGCGCGACGGGTGTGGCCGTGGCCGACGTCGCCCCGGCGCCTGCCGCGTGGCCGACGCCGGACCCGCCGGTGTGCGGATGCTCCGCGTCCCGCTGCGCCAGGGGCGGCCCAGCCGCACCCTGCTGAACGGTGTGCACCAGCTCATGAGCAAGCAGCGCGTCACCTGTCGCGGTCCCCGGCGTGTACTCACTGCGACGGACGAACACATCCGCCCCGACCGTGAACGCCCGCGCCCCCAGGGTGTCGTTGAGCCGATCGGACTCGCCGCCCACATGCATCCGCACGCCGCCGAGATCGGCGCCGGTGGCGCTCTCCATGCGCCGCCGGATCCCCTCCGGCACCGGTCGCCCCGCCCCGCTCATCCGACCGACCGCCCGAGCCACATCCGGACCCGCGTCACCACCACGCGCAACCGGCACGCTCCCGGCCGCGGCCGTGGCCGGAGCCCGCCGCAACGACGCACCCGTGACCTGCAACGCGATCCGGTCGGCCGCACGCTCCAGCGGGTCGTCGACCGCTCCGACAGCGAGCTTGGCCTGAACCACGCCCTGCACCCGACGGTTGCCGTACCGGCGGTGCAGATCCAGCAGCCCCTCCCGAGGGTGCGTAGGACAGCGCCCGGGCTCGACGGACCTGGCCGCTGTCGTCGGCCGGACCGGCTCGCGAGCGGTGTCGTGGCCAGGAACCGGTGAAGTCGCCATCCGTTACCCCCAAGTGGTGCCCGGGCTCGCCGCCGGGCCGCGGAGCACTCATACCAAGCGGGCGTCTCGCGAGCGTCTGCCGCCACGTCTGACGCGTCACCCGGCTGTCCGAGTCGCCGGGGCAGACGCTGAGGCAGACGACCGAGGGACGCCCGCCGTGTAGAACTCCGGCACAGGTCGATCCGGTGCCGAGGAGAGGAGAAGCGATGTTCCAGGACCTGGACGCCACCCTCGCCGCGCTCGTGGAGTCCGAGATGCCGCTGTCCGGCATCACCGTCAGCTTCGCCACCCCGGACGACCAGTTCCCGCCCTCCGGTGTCACCCTGCCGGCGGTCGCCTTCTTCCTGTACGACGTGCGGGAGAACCACGAACTGCGCACCAACCAGTGGGAGAACACGCGGCAGGAGTCCGGGATGATCACCCGAAAGCGCGCGCCGGCGCGGGTCCTGTGCTCCTATCTGGTTACCGCCTGGCCGAACGAGAGCGCGCCCAACCCGGCGCAGGACGAACACCGTCTGCTCGGCGCGGTGATGAGGCTGCTCCTGCGCCATCGGGAGATCCCTGAGCGGTACCTGCGCGGCGAACTGACCGGGCTGAAGCCGCGGTTGCCGGCGCGGATCACCGCCGAGAGCCAGTTGCAGGGCATCGGCGAGTTCTGGCAGGCCATGGGCGGGCGCCCCAAGGCCACCCTGCACTTCAGCGTCACGCTCAGCGTCGACGTCTTCGAATCCGCCGAGGTCGGGCCCGAGGTGACCGAGACGGTCGTCCGGGTCGGCCTGGGCGTGGACCACGAGTCATGACGAGGGGGAGAACCCACAGATGCCGCAGTATCTAGCGCCTGGCGTGTACGTCGAAGAGGTTACCTCGGCGATCAAGCCGATCGCCGGGGCGGGAACCAGCACCGCGGGCTTCGTGGGCGTCGTTGACGACACGGTCACGATGCCGTTGCTCCCCGGCCGGTCCGGGCTGAAGGCCGACGGCACCACCCGCGAGCCCACCGACTTCGCCACGGTGGCCCCTGCCGGAGTGGCCCAGCTGGTGGACGGCTGGGAGACCTTCAAGACCCTGTTCGGCGACATCCAGCCGGGCAACAGGACGCTCGCCCACGCGGTCTACGGCTTCTTCAACAACGGCGGCGGCCGCTGCTGGATCACCCGGGTCGCGCCCGACGAGGACGCGGACCAGGTGGAGACGAGCCTGATCGGCGCGCTGGAGACCTTCACCGCCCTCGACGAGATCGCCCTGGTCGCGATCCCCGGCGCGGTGAGCGACGCGGTGCAGGGCGCCATCCTCGACCACTGCGAGAACCAGTACCTCCAGGACCGTTTCGCCATCCTCGACGGCCGGCAGACCAGCGAACCCGTACCGACCAAGGGGGATATCCAGGGCGGCACCCGCGACAGCAGCTACGGGGCGATCTACTACCCGTGGATCGACGTCGGTGTCGAGGACGCGGACGGCAACCCGGTGTACCAGCCGCCGAGCGGCCACCTCGCCGGGATCTACGCCCGCGTCGACACCGAGCGGGGCGTGCACAAGGCACCGGCCAACGAGGTGATCCGCGGCGCGCTGGGCCTTGAGAAGCTGGTCAGCAAGCAGGGCCAGGCCGGGCTCAACCCCGACGGCATCAACGTGATCCGTAGGTTCGACGGCAACAACACGGTCTGGGGGGCCCGCACGATGGCGGGAGCGTCGCAGGCCGAATGGCGCTACATCAGCTCCCGGAGGCTGTTCAACTTCCTGCGCGAGTCGATCGACGAGGGCACCCAGTGGGCGGTCTTCGAGCCGAACTCGCCGGAACTGTGGTCGAAGATCCGCCGTAACGTCGGCGCCTTCCTGAACACCGTGTGGGCGTCCGGCGCGCTTCTGGGCAACACGCCCGAAGAGGCTTTCTACGTGCGCTGCGACGAGACCGTCAACCCCGCGGCGGTCCGGGACGCGGGCCAGCTGGTGGTCGAGGTCGGGGTGGCCCTGGTGCGACCGGCCGAGTTCGTCGTCTTCCGGATCAGCCAGTGGGCCGGCGGGGTCGAGTAGCACCTTGCCGGACGAGACCATGACCCAGCCACCGATACCGGGCGTGCTCCGGCAGGACGTGTTCCCGCCCCAGGCCCCGGTCTTCCTCACCGGGGTGCCCGCCTTCCTCGGCCGGGCGGCCACCGGACCTCGTACGCCGCAACGGCTCACGCTGTGGCCGCAGTTCGAGGCGGCCTACGGCACGGATCCGGGCGGCTTCCTGGCCGACACGGTCCGGGGCTTCTTCGACAACGGCGGACTGCTGTGCCATGTCGTACGGCTCGACGAGTCGAAGCAGGCCGCCGCGGCACTGCAAGCCGCGCTGGACGGCCTGGCGGACGAGGTCGACCTCGTCTGCGCCCCCGACATCGTCACGGCGGCGCCGTGGCCGACAGGCGGCTCCCTCGTTCCGGTCGTCACCCAGCAGCAGACGCTGCTGCACCACTGCCAGGAACGGGGCGACCGGTTCGCACTGCTCGACGGCATACCCACGACGGACACGACGAAGCTCATGCAGCAGCGCGCGGCGCTGACCAGGGACGACGGCCCCTTCGGGGCGCTCGACGGCTCCTTCGCGGCGCTGTACTACCCCTGGCTGCAGGCGGCGCCCGGCGGCGACGGGGCGTTGCGTCTCCTGCCCCCGTCCGGGCACGTGGCGGGCGTGTACGCGGCCGGCGACCAGCGGATCGGCGTACAGAAGGCGCCCGCCAATGCGGAGGTCGCGGGTGTCGTCGATCTGCAGGCGTACCTCGCCCCGGCCGACGTGGGAGCGCTGTACGAGCAGGGGGTGAACTGCCTGCGGGCGCTGCCCGGACGCGGCATACGGGTGTGGGGCGCACGGACTCTCGCCGAGGAGCAGGCATGGCGGGACGTGAACGCCCGGCGCTTGATCGGCACGATCGGCCGGTGGATCGAGCGGTTCATGACGGGCCTGGTCCACGAGCCCAACGACGTACGGCTCTGGGTGCGGATCATGCGGGAACTCACCGCGTACCTCGACGAGCTGTTCCGGCGTGGCGCGCTGAAGGGCCGTACTCCGGCCGAGGCGTTCTTCGTCAAGTGCGACCACGAGACCAATCCCCCGGCGGTCGTCGCGGCCGGGGTGGTGGTGACCCAGATCGGTGTGGCACCGACCGCACCCGCCGAGTTCGTCACCGTTCGCGTCATCCATGGTGCGAGCGGCGTGACGGTCGACGCGGCGTGAATGATTTCGACGCTTTCGAAGACGACTTCGACGAGAAGTTCGACAGGAAACTCGATAAGAAGGAGGTGCGGTTGTGGACAGGGTCGATCCCTATTTCGGCTACAACTTCTCGGTGGAGCTCGACGGCATGACCCGGGCCGGATTCCGGGAGTGTTCCGGACTGGAGAGCAGTCAGAACGCCGCCGAATACCGCGAGGGAATGGACGCGAACCTGGCCCCGCGGAAGATCCCCGGTCTGAACAGCTACGGCGACATCACGCTCAGCCGCGGTGTGACGAACGACAGCAAGCTGTGGGAGTGGCGGCAGAGGGTGATGAAGGGCACCGTGGAACGGCACAACGTGTCGATCACGCTGCTCGACCAGCAGGGCGGTCCCCGGGTGACCTGGAACCTCTTCGAGTGCTGGCCGAAGTCGTGGTCCGGCCCCAGCCTCAACGCGACCAGCGACGAGATCGCCGTCGAGCAGCTCACGCTCGCCTGTGAACGCATCGAGGTCGACCAGTGGAGCTAGCGGGCGGCGTCACCGAGGCTCGCCGGACCGAGTTCCCGTTCACCCTGCCGCACGGCCTCGTCGCGCCGGACGGCACGGTGCATCGCGAGGGCACCATGCGGATGTCCACCGCGTTGGACGAGATCGAGCCGATCAAGGATCCGCGGGTACGGTCGAACCCGGGGTATCTGGTCATCATCCTGCTGACCCGGGTGATCACGAAACTGGGTGGCCTGGAATACATCAACACCCACACCGTCGAGAACCTGTACTCGGGCGATCTCGCCTATCTCCAGGACTTCTACCAGCGCATCAACACCAACGGGCATTCCCGGCTCCAGGTGGACTGCCCGCACTGCAGCGGGGCATTCGAAGTGGAGCCCCCCAGCCTGGGGGAATAACGCGCTACTCCCCGGACCGGCTGCACGAGGAAGTAGCGTACGTGGCTTATCACTTTCACTGGCCCTATCTCGACATCATGCAGCTCGACCATCACGAACGGCAGCGCTGGGTCGCCGAGATCGCCCGCATCAACGAGCGTCTCAACGAACAAGGAGGGGTGCGGCGATGACGTCGACCGGAATTCCGCTCGGACTGAGCTGGGCGCCCACCGCCGTGGGCAACTGGACCGGACTGCGCTTTCCCGATCCCTTCTCGACCTTCAATTTCGCCGTCGAGATCGAGGGCCTGCTGGTCGGCGGCTTCACCGAGGCCAGCGGCTTGGAGAGCCGGATCGAGATGGAGTCCTACCGGGAGGGCGGGGTCAACGGCTTCGTGCACCAGTTGCCCGGCGCTGCCACACCTTCGAATCTGGTGCTGCGGCACGGGCTGAGCGCGGTCAGCGAGCTCTGGAACTGGTACGACAACACCGCGCGCGGTGTCATCCAGCGCAAGAACGGCACGATCGCGCTGCTCGACCGGCGCCGGATCCCGGTGATGTGGTGGAACTTCCGCAACGCGCTGCCCGTGCGCTGGACCGGCCCGACGTTCAACGCCGGAACCGACGAGGTCGGCTTCGAATCCCTTGAGCTGGCGCACGAGGGACTGACCAAACCGCTGCTGGGACAGGCCCTCGCACTGGGTCACGGCATCGCCGACATGGCCGGCTGACAGGAACCCCGAGATGGACGACGACACGACCTTCGACCCGGCGCTGGTCCACCGGCTGTCGCGCAGGGCACTGCGCCCCGGGGTGGTCGACCCGGGTCAGGCACGGGCCGTACTCACCCGGCACCACGGCATGACGCCCGCGCTCCCGCTGGCCGAGTCGGCCTCACGGTATGCGGACCCGGTGTCGCACGCCGGTTCGGCGGCGCCCATCGTGTACGCGCACCCCGCACCGCCCGGGCAGTCCGGGCCCTCCGCCGCAGGTGCGGATGCGGCCGGCCCGGGCTCGTCGGCACCGGCCGGGGCCATGCCGGTCGCCTCGGCGCGACGCACACCGGTGGCCTCGGACGGACCCGCCGCCTCGGACAGACCGTTGGTGTCGGCTCGTCCGGCCCGGTCCGCAGTGGCCCCGGCGGGTCCCGCACGGACCACGGCCGGTCCGGGTGCCGGCGGTTCACCCTCGCGCCCCGCGACATCCCCGGCCGTGACGGGGGCGACGCCCATGATCCAGCGCAAGGTCGCCGCGCCGTCCGCCCCCACGACCTCTCCGCCCTCCCGTGCCGGATCCGGGCCGGCGCGGACGCCTCGCGTGCCCGGCCCGCCCGCGTCCCGCGTCCCGCTGCCGGCGCCGGGCACAGCCGGGGCACCTGGTCCCTCGCTGCCCGGCCGCGCGGGTCCCTCTGTGCCGTCGAAGCCGCTCGCTTCCGGTCCGGCGACTTCGGGTGCGGCGACTTCCGGTCCGGTGATGGCATACGTACCGTCGGTGCCCCGCCGTGGCCTGGGCGCCCCGGCGGCCCCCGGCCGGCCGGTGCCGCCTGCCCTCGCCCGGCCTGGCTCCGTGGCGGCGGATCCCGCCGTCCGGCCCGGCTCCACCGACGGTCCGCACCCGGCCGTGCGCACACCGACCCCGACCGTCGCCGCCCACCCGGCACCGGCGTCGTACCCCGGGACACCCGGCGCGCAGCTTCCCGCCGGCGCGGCGCCGACCGAGGTGGTTGCCGCGCGACAGCCGGGGGCCCAACGGGTACGGCCCCTGCCGCTGGCCCTGACCACGGCGGCGACCACTCCCCATGACCGCCCGTCACCCGGCACGGCCGCATGGCAGGCAACCGGCGTGCCATCGCAGCCGGTGGTTCCGGGCACGGCGCAGGACGCGCGCCCCGGGCACGCCGGGCACGCCGACCCCGCAGGCCACCCGCCCCGCGCCGACCGCGGCACCGAGCAGCCGGACCCGGTGGAGGCCGCCCCGGTGGACGTCGCGCGCCTCGCGGACCTGGTGCACCACCGGATCGTGCGCAGGCTGGCCGTCGAGGCCGAACGCCGGGGGGTGCGGCGGTGACCTTCAACAAGGCGGCGGGACTGGCGAGCACCCTGCTCGGTGTCGGCCCGGGCGGCGGCGGGCTGCAGAAGCTCACCATCTCCCACGACGGCACGGACTTCGCGGACAACGGACCGATCGAGGCGCTGTTCAACCCGCACGAGATCAGCCGGTCGCGGTCGGTCACCTGGGAGGCGTCCGACCCGGCGTGGGGCGCGTGGACCTGGAGCGGCCTGCAACACGAGTTCGGGGCCGTGGAGCCCGCGACGCTCTCGCTCGAGCTGTTCTTCGACACCTACGAGTCGAGGGCGAGCGCGTCGGCCTGGGCACGGGCCACCTCGTTCGTGACGCCGTCCAACCCGTTCCAGACCGGCGACGCGACCGACGTGACCGCGCTGACCAGCCGGGTGGCGCGGCTCGCCGAGGTCGACACGGAGCTGCACCGCCCGCCCCAGTGCACGCTCTCCTGGGGTGAGTTCTCCGAGATCTTCACCGGTGTGCTCACCCGGCTCGACGAACGGTTCACGATGTTCCTGCCCGACGGCACGCCGGTGCGGGCCACCCTCTCGTGCAGCTTCGTCGAGTCCCTCACCGACGCGCAACTGCGGGAGCGGGAGCTGCACTCGGCCGACGTGGACAAGACGTGGACGGTCCGGCGCAACGACACGCTGCACAGCATCGCCGCCGCGGAGTACCGGGACCCGCGCCTGTGGCGGCACATCGCCTCGGCCAACGGCATCGTCAACCCGCGTGACCTGCGACCGGGGATGGTCCTGACCATTCCCCGGCTGAGCTGAGCGGAGGGCCACGCGATGAAGACCGCAGAGTCCGTGCCGGACCTCGACATCCGCTGCGACGGCGTGCGCCTGCCGCCGGACGCCCGCCTCGACGTGGAGTCGGTGACCGTCCTGGAGGATCTCGACGCACTCAGCAT
Source organism: Streptomyces vastus (assembly GCF_039532825.1). Classification (NCBI taxonomy): domain Bacteria; kingdom Bacillati; phylum Actinomycetota; class Actinomycetes; order Kitasatosporales; family Streptomycetaceae; genus Streptomyces; species Streptomyces vastus. The sequence continues at coordinate 122,760 of NZ_BAAASJ010000020.1, read as the reverse complement.
GTTCACTCTGACGCTGCGCAACTGGGACTCCGAGCGGCTGACGGTCTCCTGGTCGGACTCCCCGCTCTTCGCGGTCGGCACCGAGGTGCGGATCTCGCTCGGGTTCATCGGCGACCTGCACCCGGTGATGACCGGGGAGGTCACCAGTCTGGAGCCCGCCTTCACCGCGGGCCGGCTGCCGAGGCTGACCGTCCGCGGGTACGACTACCGGCACCGGCTGGCCCGTGGCCAGCGCACCCGCACCTTCACCCGTACCAAGGACAGCGCCATCGCCCGCCAACTGGCCCGGGAAGCGGGACTGCGGGCCGAGGTGACCGACACCGGGACCGGCCTCGACTACGTGGTGCAGAACAACCAGACGGATCTGGAGTTCCTCCAGAAACGCGCGAGACTGATCGGGTACGAGGTCCACGTACGGGACAAGGTGCTGTACTTCCGGCCACCGCAGCACGGCCGTCCGCCGTCGCAGAAACTGCGCGTCGGCGACGACATCTCCGAGTTCACACCCCGGTTGCGCACACTGACCCAGGTGCGTGAGCACTCCGTGCGGGGCTGGGACGTGGCGCGCAAGCAGGCCGTCGTCGCCACCGTGGAAGCCGGCCAGGAGTCCACCACCATGGGCGGCACCGCCACCGGCCCCCGCCAGGCCGACCGGGCCTTCGGCAGGGCGGCGTCGGTCAGCACGGACCTGCCGGTGCCGAACCGGGACCGGGCCGACCAGATGGCCCGCGGCCAGTTCGACGACCTGGCGCTCACCTACATCACCGGCGAGGCCGAGTGCGAGGGACAGCCCCGCCTGCACGCCGGCGAAGTGGTCGACATCCAGGGCGCGGGCACCACCTTCAGCGGCCCCTACTACCTCACCTCCGTCAGCCACTCGGTGACCGCCGCCGAGGGCTACCGGACCAGTCTCCAGGTACGGAGGAACGCCGCGTGACGGAGATCTTCGACCATCTGACGGGCCAGGAGTCGGGCCGGGCGGACGGGCGGTTCCACGGGGTGGCGATCGGCATCGTCACCAACAACCGCGACCCGGACGGCCTGGGGCGGGTCAAGGTGGCCCTGCCCTGGCTGGCGGACGACGCCGAGACCGACTGGGCGCGGATCGCGGTCCCGATGGCAGGGGCCGGCCGTGGCTTCTGGTTCCTGCCCGAGGTTGACGACGAGGTCCTGGTCGCCTTCGAGCACGGCAACCCCGAGGTCCCCTACGTCGTCGGCGCGCTGTGGAACGGCAAGGACAGACCGCCGGTCACCAACGACGACGGCCGCAACGACATACGGTCGATCACCTCCCGCAGCGGGCACGTGATCCGGCTGGTCGACACCGACCGGGACGAGCGCATCGAGATCGTCGACCAGACCGCGAAGAACAGCATCGTGATCAGCACGAAGGACAACCGGATCACGATCACCGCGGCTGCGGACGTCGTCATCTCCGCCGGCGGGAAGCTGCGGCTCAGCGGCAACGGTGTCGAGATCACCTCCAAGGCCGACGTGAACGTGGAGGCCAAGTCCGCGCTCGCGGTCAAGTCCGGCGGACGGCTGGCCATCAAGGGCAGCCAGGTCAACATCAACTGATTGGGGGGAAGATTTCATGGGACAGTTCGCCGCGAAGCAGGGTGACCTGGTGACGGCCACCGACATCCACATCGTCATGGTGCCCGGAGGACCGGCGCCGGTTCCTACGCCGCTGCCGCACCCGTTCACCGGGATCATCAACGGTGGACTGAGTGCCGACGTCACCATCATGGGCAAGCCGGCGGCGGTGGCCGGGTCCACCGCCGAGAACACCCCGGCGCACCTGCCCGCGCCGCCGGGCACCTCGTTCCAGAAGCAGCCGTCGAACACGGCCACCCTCGAAGGCGGCAGCACGACCGTGAAGATCAACGGGAAACCCGCGATCAGGACCGGTGACCCTGCCTCGACCTGCAACGATCCGCAGGACCTGCCGAGCGGGACGGTCATGGCCACGGGCACGGTGACGATCGGATGACCGAAGTGACGGACAGCGGCTTCCTCGGCACCGGCTGGGCGTTCCCCGTCGGCCACGACCCCGAACAGGGCATACGGCTGACCGGGAGCGGCGCGGAGGCCATCCGCCAGTCGATCTGGCTGATCCTCGGCACCGCGCCCGGCGAGCGCGTGATGCGGCCGGACTTCGGCTGCGGCATCCACGACGCCGTCTTCGATGTCAACGACGCGAGCACCGCGGGACGCGTCAGCCGGTCGGTGCGTGAGGCACTGACCCGCTGGGAACCGCGGATCGACGTACTGGACGTCTACGCGGCACCCGACCCCGAGGACCGGCACCGGCTGCTCATCGAGATCAACTACCGGATGCGGTCGAACAACAGCCGCTTCAACCTCGTCTACCCCTTCTACGCCATATGACCGGACAGCCCTCACCCATCGACCCCCGCGACCGCGAAGCCCTGGTCGCGCAGACCACCGCGCTGGCGACCCGTTACAGCGGCTGGCAGCCGCCCGCCGACGGACGTCCGGACGGCGGCCAGGCGCTGATCGGCGTCTTCTCGCGTTTCGCCGAACTGGTGGTGCAGCGCCTCAACCAGGTGCCGGAGCGCGACTACCTCGCATTCCTCAACCTGATCGGGACCCAGCCGTCGCCGCCCCTGCCGGCCCGCGTGCCGCTCACCTTCCAACTGGCCGAAGGCAGCCGGACCGACGCGCTGGTCCCGGCCGGCACACAGGTCGCCGCCGACCCGCGGGACGGCGAGGACGACGAGGTCGTCTTCGAGACCGGCACCGACCTGGTCGTGACCCGGTCCCGACTGCGAGCCGTCGTCGTGGACGACGCCCCGCACGACACCTACGCCGACCGCAGCGCTGAGGCGACCGGCGCCCGGAACGAACCGTTCGCCGCTTACACCGGAGACCGGCCGGTGCCGCACCAGCTCTTCGTCGCCTGCGACCCGGTACTGGCCGCCGAGGGAACCAAGGACGTCACGCTGATCCTGACGACCCCGGACGGCACGCTGCTCGACGGGTGGCCGATCTCCTGGGCGTACTGGAACGGCACCCAGTGGCAACCCGCGGAGGCGGACACCGCCCCGCAGGACGGCACCTGGACGGTGACTCTCACCGGCCTGCCACAACTGCCCCCGTACGAGGTGAACGGCACCTCGGCCGGCTGGCTGCGCGCCCAGCTCGACATGCCGCTGCCCCACGGCACCTCCGGGCTGCCGCCCGACGCGGTCGCGACCGGCCGCCGGGCAGCCCAGGACGACGCCGCCGGGGTGTTCCCGTTCGGGGACACCGACCAGGGCCAGTGGTTCTACCTCAGCGTCGATGAGACGGTGGCGGCCCGCGGGGCCACCGTCCGGCTCGCGGTGACCCTGGCACGACCCGGGGCAGCCGATGACCCGGCCACCCCGGTGCGGCTGGTGTGGTCGTACAAGGACGGCGACGAGTGGCAACGGCTCGGTGAGTCCAGCACGGAGGCGGAGACGGCCGACGCGGGCGACACCGGCCTGCGGGACGGCACGCTGGCGATGACCCGCGACGGCGTGATCAGCTTCCGGGCCCCGGCCGACTGGCCCGCCGAACTGTTCCAGGGGAGGTCCGGGCACTGGCTCCGGGCGGAGATCGTCCAGGACGGCACGGCCTACGCCCGCCTGCCGCGGCTGGCGTCGCTGACCGTGGGGGATCCGCCCACCGTCACCGGCATCGAGGTGCGCACGGAGACGGTGCCGGAGCGGGTGGCGCCGCCGGGAGCGTTCACCAACGGCACCCCGCTGGACGTGACCCGGGACTTCCACCCGTTCGGCGAGCAGCCGCGCTTCAACGACACCTTCTATCTGGCCTGCCCGCAGAGCCTGGTCCGGCCGGGTTCGGACCTCACCCTCGACGTGACCCTGACCAACGGCCCGGACGGCCCCGTCCCGCCGGTGAACACCGACGGCGACCCGCGGATCGTCTGGGAGGCATGGGACGGCACCGGCTGGCGCCCGGTGACCGTGACCGTCGCCGCCCCGGACGCCGACGACCCGGACTACGCCTTCACCGCCGACGCCACCCTGCTGCTCACCCCGCCCGACGGCTTCGCACGCACCGAGGTGGGCGGCGTCGAGGAGTACTGGCTGCGCATCCGGCTGATCGGCGGCGACTACGGGGTCGCGGCCCACTACACGCGAAACGGCGACGGCTCCTACGAGCTGGTCGACGCCACGTTCGCACCGCCGGTGATCACCACCCTGTCGTGGAGTTCCCCGGGGCCGACGGCGCCCGTCCCGGCACCGGTCTGCGTCACGCACAACGACTTCCGCCTCGTCACCCACCACCTGGACCCGGGTACCCCGTGGTCCGTCACCCCTTTCACGCCGCATCCGGAGCGGGATTCCGCCCTCTACCTCGGCTTCGACCAGCCGTTCGACACCCGGCCGGTCACGCTCTACCTCCAGGTCGAACCGCCGGAACCGGAGGAGGTGGCGGCCGACCGGCTCGCCGGGACCGACCTGACCGACCGCGCCGGCCTGGTGTGGGAGTACGGCGGCCCCGACGGCTGGCAGCCGCTGGCCGCGGTCGACGAGACCGCGACCCTGTCCGGCCGGGGCATGGTGCGGTTCGTCGGACCGGCCGACCTGACCGCCCGGGAGCACTTCGGACAGAGCCGCTGCTGGCTGCGGCTCCGCCTGCGGCACGGAGGTTTCCCGGTCACGCCGCGGCTGCGCCGGATCCTGCCGAACACGACCTGGGCGACGCAGGCCGTCACCGCCACCGACGAGATCCTCGGATCGGGCACCACCGAGGCCGGCCAGCGGCTCAGCACCGCGCAGAGCCCGGTCCTGGCCGGTCAGCGGCTGGTGGTACGGGAGCCGGAACGCCCGCCGGCGGCGGAGGAGGCAGAACTCACCGAGGCCGAAGGCGCCGACGCCGTGACGGTCACCGAAGACCCCGAGGAGGTCTGGGTGCGGTGGCACGAGGTGAGCGACTTCCACCGCTCCGGTCCGCTCGACCGCCACTACACCGTCGATCGCCAGAGCGGTGAGATCCGCTTCGGTGACGGTCGGGCCGGGCGGGTGGTACCGCGCGGTCAGAGCAACATCCGGGTCACCTACCGCACGGGCGGCGGCGAGGAGGGCAACCGCGCCGCGGGGACCGTCGTGACGCTGAAGTCCGCCGTCCCCTCCATCGACTCCGTCACCCATCACGAGCCTGCCTCCGGCGGCAGCGCGTGGGAGCCGCTGGACCGGGTGCGCGCCAGGGGACCGAGGTCGCTGCGCCACCGCGACCGCGCCGTCACGGCCGAGGACTTCGAGGACCTCGCGTACGAGTCCTCGGCCGAGGTGGCCCGGGTCAAGGCGGTGCCGCCCAGCCGGTACGACCCGTTCGACCTCTGGCTCGACCCGGCGGCCCCGCAGCCGGGCAGCGCGCACACGGAAGCGGAAGCGGAAGCTGGCGGGGTCGGGATCGTCGTGGTCCCGGACTCCGGCGCCCCGCGCCCGGCACCCGGCCTGGGGCTGCTGCGCCGGGTCGAGGAGTACCTGCGGGCCAGATGCGGCCCGACCACCGCGCTCCGGGTCGCCGGCCCGGAGTGGATCGAGGTGACCGTCGCCGCGACGGTGGTGCCGTCCTCACCGGACGTCGCCGGGCTGGTCGGTGGACGGGTCGAGGAAACCCTGGAGCGCTTCCTGCACCCGCTGACCGGAGGACCGGACGGCACAGGCTGGGCCTTCGGCCGCAAACCGCACCGCTCGGACCTGTACGCGGCCATCGAGGCCGTCGACGGCGTCGGCCACGTCCCCGCACTCACGGTGACTCAGGTGGCCCACTCCGACAAGCTCGGCGACCGGCTGGAGGCGGTGCTCGGCCGTTCGCTGGCGCAGCTCGCGGCCCAGCCTGCGGCCCCGGAGCTGACCCGATGGCTGGAACGGGCACTGGTCTGTTCCGGCCGGCACCAGATCACCGTAACCCTGGGAGCGTGAGGAGTTCCGTGCCGATTCCCCTGCCGAGCCTCGACGACCACGACTTCGACGACCTGGTCGGCGAGGCGCGGGCCCTCCTCCCCGTGCTGCTGCCGGAGTGGACCGACCACAACCCCGGCGACCCCGGCATCGTCCTCGTCGAGCTGCTGGCCTGGCTGACCGAGATGCAGCTGTACCAGGTCGACCAGCTGCCGCAGAGCCACACCCTCAACTTCCTGCGGCTGCTCGGCGGCCCCCAGTGGTCGCCGCCGGACACCGGCGGCCTCGACGCGGCCGTACGCCAGAGCGTCGCCGCGCTGCACGAGCGCCACCGGGCCGCGACCGCGGACGACTACGAGTACCTGGTCCGCACGACCTGGCCCGAGCAGCCGCAGGCCGCCGGGCTTCCCCGGGTACGGCGGGTGCGGTGCGTGGCGGGCCGGAACCTGGCCGGTACCGACCCGGCCGCGGCGGCCCCGGCGCACGTCAGCGTCGTCGTCCTCCCCGAGCCGGGCGGGACGGCGGACACGCATCCGCTGCCCACCGAGGCACTGACCACGGCCCTGCGTGAATTCCTCGACCCACGCCGGATTCTGACCATCCGTCACCACGTGGTCGGCCCGGAGTACGTCGACCTCGTGGTCTCGGCCGACCTCGCGCTGTACGAGGACGCCGTGCCGACGGACGCCCTCGCCGACGCGCGGAACCGGCTGCGGGAGTTCTACGACCCGTTCGCCGGCGGTGACACCCGCGACGGCTGGTCCTTCGGGCAGAGCGTGTACCTGTCCGAGGTCTACGCCGTACTCGAACAGTCGCCCCTGGTCGACTACATCGAGAACGTCCGCCTCACCCGCACCGGCACGGACGACGGCACGGACGCGGACGGCATCGCGCTGGACGCCCACCAGTTGGTGCGGCTGACCCGGGTGGACCTGGTGGGCTACGACAGCTACGGCAGAACCCACCCGTCGACCTGGGAGCTGCCGGCGTGAGCGGTGTGAGCAGCATGAGCCGCTACCTCGACCACTTGCCTGCGGTGTTCCGGGAGGACCCGTTCGCCGGCCGGTTCCTGCTGGCGTTCGAAGCCGTACTGACCGGCCATGACGACATCGTGGGCCTCGAACAGCTCATCGAGCGCTCTGCCGACCACGTCGACCCGCTGGCCACCGGCGAGGAGTTCCTGCCGTGGCTGGCCGGGTGGGTCGGCCTGAGCCTGCGCGCGGACTGGGACGCGGACACCAAGCGCGGGTTCATCCGCGAGATCGTGCCGCTGTACCGGCAGCGGGGGACCCTGGCCGGGCTGCGCCGGATGCTGGAGATCTACCTGCGGCCGCTGGACGACGAGGTGACCCGCGACGACGTGGTGATCTTCGACGAGTTCGAGACGCCCGCCCACTACTTCCAGGTCCAGTTGACGCTCGGCGACGCCGACCCCGGGCGGCTGCGCCGCGTCCAGGAGATCGCCCGGGCGATCATCGACCGGGAGAAACCGGCCCACACCTTCTACGCGCTCAAGGTCGTGGTGCCCACGATGCGGCTGGTCTCCGAGGAACTGCGCGAACGCGAGGGCGACGTACCGGAGTTGCTCATCCTCGGCCAGAACACCGTGCTCGGCACGCGTGACTCGACCTGACATTTCGGAGGAAGCCCGATGGCGGACTACACCCAACCCGACGTCGTACCGAAGCGCGTCCGCTTCTTCGACGGGCAGTTCCTGCAGGACCAGGACTTCATCGACGAGCAGAGGTTCCACCTCGACCGTGAGCGCCGGCAGAGCCGGCTGCTGCGGCTCACCGGCGTCAGCACCGGCCTGACGGTGACCGCGGCCGAGCCGTCCCGGATCACCGTGACCCGCGGCATGGCGGTGGACTCGCTGGGACGGCACCTCGTCCTGGCCGCCGACACGGCCCTGCCGCTCGGCGAGGGCTTCGAAGACCGCCAGGGCATCGAGGTGCACCTGGCCTACCGGGAGGCCGCGACGGACGTGGCGCAGACCGGTGGGGCGAGCGCGCGCCGCTGGGACGAGAGCCCCAGGATCGTGGTGGTCGCCCCGGACGGCACCACCACGGTCGCCCCCGACGACGCCCCGCCCGACCTGGACGGCCCCACGGTGCTGCTCGCCCGGCTCGCGGTGGCCGAGAACGGCGAGGTCACGGTGGACCCCACCGCGGCACAGCGATCCACCCTCTCCGTCGCGGGCGCGCTCGGCGTGGGCACCGACGCCCCCGGCAGCGACCTGGAGATCGGCGACTACGGCCCGCAGGACCGGCACTTGACGTTCAAGGTGGCCGGAGGCGACGGGCACCGCAGCGGGATCCGGTTGCGGGCCGGCTCGGAGAGCGAGAACGAGGGCTACTCCCTGGAGTACGACCAGCGACCGGTCGAGGGACAGGGGCTGCACGTCAGGACCCACGGTCCCGACGATCCGGAGGGCGGCACGACGAGGCTTTTCGTCGCCCCGGGCGGCGATGTCGGCATCGGCACCACCGCGCCGGGCAACGACGGCAGATGGGACCGGGTCGTCGACGTGGTGGGCGCCGGGAGAACGAAGCTGTCGGTGCGGACCGCCAACGTCGAGGGGGGCGTGGTGGCGCACGACACGGGGGTGTTCGGTGCGAAGGCCGGCATGGTCGTGGGCACCGTGTCCGCCAGCCCGCTGACTCTGGCCACCGGCGGGGCGGCCCGGCTCAGCGTCACCGCCGATGGCCACGTGGGTGTCGGTGCCACCGCTCCGGCGGGCACCGAGGGGTGGGGCCGGGTCGTCGACGTCGTGGGCGCGGGCAGCACCAAGCTGTCGGTACGGACCGCGAAGGTGGACGCGTGGGTGCTGGCACGCGACACGGGGATGTTCGGTGCGGCGGCCGGCATGGTCGTGGGCACCGCGACCAACAGCCCGCTGACCTTCGTCACCAGCCAGGCCAGCCGACTCGCCATCGCCGCGTCCGGCGACGTCGGCATCGGCACCGGCAAGCCCACGTCCAGACTGACCGTCAGCGCCGAGGACAACCACCTGCAGCTACGCCGGGAGAGGATCCAGCCCGACGAGGACAACAAGTACGTCTTCCTGGAGCTGTTGCAGGACGACTCCGGGCCGGCGACGTTTCCCCCTGCGTCCTTCAACATCAGGTTCAAGCATCACGGCTATTTCCAGCACCGGATCGAGGCTGGACGGCACGGGTTTCACTTCAAGCACGGCGATCTGCAGGACGACACGTACCGGAACATCCACGCGGCGCGGGTCACCGCCACGGAACTGGCGATCGGATCGGTCGTCATCGGTGAGGCCGAACTGGCCGTACTGAAGAAGCTCGCCGCAGGAGAGCTGAACGTCCAGCTCTTCAACGTCCCCCAAGCGAAGTACGCCTTTGTCTCCAGTGGTCCGGTAAGTGGGACCGTGCACAGCGTTTGGGCGAATTCCGGATCCAGCGACGCCTACCGCTGGGTTCTCAAGCCCCTGGTTCAGGACTGACCACGAACTCCGGTGAAAGCAGGCCGACATGAGAGCCGAGATGGAAAAGCGTGTCTCCGAACTGGAGACGGAGTATCGCGAAGGACAGCGGATGCTCGCCGAACTGGAGGCCAAGCAGGCGGACCTCCAGCAGACCGTGCTCCGTATCAGCGGTGCCCTTCAGGTGCTGAACGAACTCCTGGCCGCTGAGAACGCCCCGGAGAACGGCGGCGCCGAACCGGCACCGGCGGCAGCGGCGCGTCAGGAGGTGCCCGCGTAGGCCCGTTCCGTGTTCGGCGGAGGGTCGTTCCGGTCCGGGTCGCCGCCGACTGCGGCGGGAACGGTCCGTGACGCGTGCTGTACTGACCGATGCCGAGGGGAAGTCGATCGAGCCGTACCTGCTGCAGGGCGAGTGTGGGCCAGTCGCTGACCTGCGCACGCCGTCGACCAGCATCGCGATCAACTGTTCGCCGCTCATCCCACTCGACACGGCTTTTCCGGCGAGCCGGTCACGGTCCTCGGGCCCAACGGCGGTCTCGGCCATCTCGCATCGCTTCCATGATCGCTGGATCCGCCGTTGATCGGACACTCCCGACCCTGGCCGAGCTCGCTGCGGCGGATGCCGCTCGCCCCCCTGCGGACGAGGGCGGGATGCCGAAGGAGAAAGGAATCCCCTTTGTGGCGCCTGGGGACATCCTGCAGAGCGACATGCCTCACCTGTACCGGACGGAGCGAAGACTCCCCTTCGGCCAAGCGGGCAGCGCGTGTGACCCGGGTTCCCTTCTGGTCGGATCAAGGGAGGACGGCGTGCGGGCCGTGATGAATCGAGTGCCCGTCGCCGTCGGCCGTGGAGTTCTGGTGCTGAGGCCGGCGTTGGTGACTGACGGCTACTGGCTGCTGCATGAGATCCGTTCACGCGGCACTGAACTGGTGGCCGCCGCACAGGGATCCGCCGGGCGGGAACTCAGCCGGCGCGCATTCGGAGCGACCCGGGTTCGGTGGCCCCCGCAGGACGTGCGTGAGCGATTCGCCCGGCTCGCCGAGCGCCTCCACGCCCGGGCGCACACCGCACACGGGGAGAACGAGACACTCCGTGTCCTGCGAGGCCAGGCTCTTGACGGTTTCCTGGCCGGTTCTTTCGGCGGGATGGCCGCAATGTGAAACTCGGTGTGTCGACGGACTCCGCCAGGTGTTTCGCGGTGAGCCGTAGCTCCGGACGGCACCCCGCCCGTCAACCACCGAGTGCCGGTGTCACTCATGGGATGCTCGGTGCTCTGGTGGCCCGCCGGGCTTCTGCCCACGCAAGCGGACATGCCCCCATCCGCGCACGCGTCTTCGTGCTGCCCGGGGATGTCCTGTGTTGCGCTTCCACGACGAGTACCATCCGCTTTCCCGGCCGCTCCCGCTGCACCTCGTGAAGCTGGCCCAGGAGTACGTCCTGCCGCTCGCCCCGGTCCCGGCTCTGGCGGCCGAGCCGCACTCCGAGTAGCCGCCCGTGACTCGGTACCGGCCGCTCCACAGCTTGCCCGGGCCGTGGAGCGGCACCCGGTCGTCTCCGGGCGTCTGTGAAAGGCCCGAGTTCCGGTGTCATTCGCCTTGGTGGAGGCGCTGCAGGTCGATGAGCTGGATGTCGCGGTCGCGAGCTGCGGCTTCTCGCAGGTCGTCGGTGAGACCCGCGCCGCTGAAGCACATGAGGCGTGCCTGATCGGCCGCGGCGCTGCCTCGAAACGGCCTTGCCAGTCGTGTGGGTGGGAAGGTATCGGGGCACTGTGGGACGGTGCCCGCGAGCACGGGATTGCCACCCTGACCACCTGTCAGGACTGGCTGCCGCAGTGTCTCTGGCCTTGCCTTGGGCGGCTTGGCCGCGGGTCAGGTCCAGGCAGCGAGGAGGTCTTCGGGGGTGAGGCTGGGGATGCCTGGGGCGGTGCAGCCGTTGCGGGTGACGGCGAGGAGGGGGGTGGTGTCGTCGGCGCCGGGAAGTTGGGAGCGGTGGGTGATGAGGCGGGCGAGGTCGCGGGTGTCGAAGGATTTGTTCTCGAGCCATTTGATGGATCCGATGAGGGTGATCTTTTTGGCGATGGGGGAGCGGTCGGCGGCGATGATGTCGATCTCGGGGTTGTTGGTGCGGGTCCAGTAGCCGCCGATGGCGTTGCTGTCCGCGGGGAGCCGGTCGTCGGCGAGACGCCAGAGGGCTTCGCGGACGACCGGCTCGATGGCGCGTCCGCGCCATGCCGTCCAGCTGGTGCGGATGGCGTCCAGGACGCGGTCGCCGCGGCCTCGTTCGACGGCGGGGATGCCGGGGCCGATGAAGGAGAGCCAGAAGCGTAGGTAGGGGTCGTCGATGCGGTAGCGGGTCTCGCGGCTGGGGCGGGTGGACAGGGGGAGTTCGGCGGCGACCATGCGGCGTGTGGTGAGCAGTTCCAGGGAGCGGGTTACGGAGCCGGGGTTGAGGCCGCCGGCTGCCCGGCCGATCAGGGTGAAGGTGCGTTCTCCGTGGCCGATGGCGCCCAGTACGGTGCGGGCCTGCGCCTCGGTGGGGAACTCGGCGGCCAGGGTGCGCTCGCCACTGACGAGCAGGGCCGCGGTCGGTCGGCGCAGAGCTGATGCGAGGTATTCCCACAGGTCGGCACCGTGCGGCCACTCGTCGAGGATGAGCGGGAGCCCGCCGGAAACGAGGTAGGCGTCGAAGGCGTCGGCTGCGGGCAGGCCGAGCATCGCGGCGACGTCGGCGGGGCTGAGCGGGGGGACGACCATGTCGGTGCCGCGCTGGTAGAAGGGCCGTCCGTAGGTGTTGAGTTTCTCCATCATGGCGATGTCGGAACCCACCAGGATCAGGAGCACGGGCAGCTTGGACAGGGTCCGGTCGAAGACCTTCTGCAGGGCGCCCTCGAAGCTGGGGTCCTCGCGTACGAGGTAGGGCATCTCGTCCAGGACGACCACGCTGGGTCTGTCCACAGGGAGCGCTCCGGCGAGCAGGCTCAGGGCCGCGTCCCAGGTCTGCGGCGCCGTGAAGTCGGCGAAGCGGGCCGCATCGGGAAGGGTAGAGACCGCCACCTCGGCGGCGAAGCCCGCCAGATCCTCTTCCTTCGAGCCGCCGACAGCGGTGAAGAAGACGTGGGGCAGCCCGGCGCGCTCCAGGAACTCCTCCACCAGCCGGGACTTGCCCACACGTCGGCGCCCCCGCAATAGCACGGCCCGGCCGGGCCGCCCGCTGCGTCCGCCGGTCCGCACGGGGGCGAGCAGATCGTCCAGAAGGCCGAGTTCGGCCCGGCGGCCGATGAATCCGTTCACGGCGACCGACCTCCGTCACGACAGGGTGGGAAACTTGCATCGATGATACTTTCATGGATGCACCTATCGCAAGCCGCAGCCAACAGGGGCTGCCTGTCCGAGTCCGGTCCTGGCAGCTGCGGGGCGCACCGGCATAGCCCCGGACCGGCCCGTCGTGGTCGCGGCCCCATCAACTGCGCTTCCGCGATGAGTACCACCCGCTTTCCCGGCTGTTTGTAAGCACTTCCGTCGGGACCACGGTTCCAAGGTCTTCTGGTACCACTCTCGAACGGGCGGCCGACGGGTCACCGGGCTCCAGACGGCCTCTTCTCGCTGGCCATGCCTGTGCATCAGCCCCACGCCGACCCGGCGGCCGAACGCCTGTCGGAGCCGAAAGAACCTGGTACGGCGGTACCAACGGACCTTGCTACAAACACCCGGCCGCTCCCACTGCACCTCGCGAAGCTGGCCGAGGAGTACTTCCTGCCTCTTTCCGTGGCCCCGACCTCGGCTCCGGTGGCCGGGCAGGGCTCTGAATAGTCGTCTGCGACGTGATGTTGGCAGCTTTGCGGTTTGCTCGAGCTGTGGAGCGTCACCCGGTCGTCTCCAGCATGAGGCGGAAAAGCCCCTGATCATCAGGGGCTTTTCCGCTGGTGCCGAAGGGTGTGGCGCTCCACGGATCGGAAGCCCGTGAGGTACTTGATTCCAGGGTTCTGCACTCTGTCGGAACGCCTGCTGTGTTGTCCTCTGGGCCAGTTGGACGGGCTCGGAACAGAACTGACCCGTCGGTCGAGGAAAGTGGAACGGCCCGCTAAGGCGTGTGCTTTGTTCGCTTCTCTGGCCACAAGCACGCAGCTCGCAAGCGAGTTGTGCGAGTTTTGGATCGAAAAAACCCCGATTCCGGCGTCTCCGTCCCGCACATGTCCCGCAGGGGGCGATGTCACGGGATCGGACAATTGGGGCTTAGGTTGAGCAGTGCGGTAAAACTCCAGGTCGGAGTACGTGGACTGGTGAGCGCTCATAGCCTTGTTGGCCGTTGCTGTTTTGACATGCACAAGAAAGGCCCTGACCGGCGTTTCCGCTGGTCAGGGCCTACATTTCCGGTGCCCCCGGCAGGATTCGAACCTGCGCACACGGCTCCGGAGAGCATGCTCATGGCGTGCTTCGTTGGGGCTCTGACCTGCACGGGAGCCGGACGGGCCGTGACATCTCGTTCCGCTCACACGCTCACCACACGAACGCGGCCGGAGGCGTGCGCGGTCACCTCCAGTTGCTGAGTCTGCGAACGAACCCTCTGCCACCTTTCGGGCCGGCGGTCCGAGCCGAAGGGCGGGCGATGGAGCCCATCGCGAGCTTACCGAGACGGTAGATGGGCAAGGCTCGTGTCACGAGCCACATACGGTGTACCTCTGATCTGCCTCAAACTGCGCTGGCGTGCGATGCAGTGGTACGAGGATGACGCCATGTCGAACTGGTACCAGGCTCATGGCGGTGTCCGCACTCACTGGAAGTTTGTTGTTACGCCTGCCGGGATTGCCCTCACCTACTGGAGCAACGGCCTGTACTACACCCACAAGGCTCCAGGGGTGGTTCTGTTCCTCTGCGGCCTGGCGCTCATGGGGATTGGGCGGCGACCTTGGCAGAGGATCGCAGAAAATTGGCAAACCCCTAAACGTATCCGCCACTGGCTGGGCACGACTTTCGAAAGCCCGGCGTGGATCAGTTGCTGGGGATACCTGAAGCTGACAGTCTGGGGCGTGATCGCGTTCAGAGCCGCTCTGTATCCGCTCAATCAGTGGGACAGGATTGTGGCGGACCCGCATCAACTGATCGACTACTTCAAGAATGCCCAGTTGATGCTGGTATTCTGCTTTGTGTTCCCTTTCTTTACTCGATGGATAGCGCCTAAGGATGACCTGCTCGAACGGTTGGAGGGGCGTCTGTGGCGGGCCATGATCAGCCGGACGCTGGCGAACTTCAATGGTGCTTGCGGCTTGGCGCTGTTGCTGTACGCGTTGTTGTCCATGCTCTCTCTTGGCTACGCCAAGGTGTTGCCAGCTCTGGCTCTCACGATTGGCGTCGCTACGGTGGTGGCAACGCACAAAATGTGGGCCCGCTTTCGAAAGCTTTGCACGCAGGCTCACAAGGACATCCAGGCGCTGATTCGGACCCTGGAGAAGCCTCCCAGCGAGGATGGCGAGTACGAATTCACGGTCCTGGAAGCGTGGGACCTGGTCGAGCGGGACCTTCGCACTCGGGTTGACACGGGGTACGGATTCGGCACGCGGCTTGCTCCGAAAGCGGTCATTGCCGCACTAGATGAGAAATTGGTGGCAGTGAGCAAGGGGGCGCCAGGCGGCGAAGAGGCGCGTGACCAGGCACTGGACGTCTTGAAGGCCATTCGGGATGTCTGTGAAGGACGCATCGATGCAGTGGCCTGAGAGGGGAGACGGGCGTGGCTGCAACACCCCGGGTGTTGCAGCCTGGTACCCCGGGCCGGACAGCTGGGACGTTGGCGAATCTCGCTGTTCCGGCCATTCAGGGCTCACGCTCCGTTGTCACGGGGAGTGTGAACGGGGCAGGTGCGAAGAGTGGAGCCGTCGGGTACATAGACCCCCTGACATTTATCCATCGTGCACTCGCTCAAGACATCGAAAATAGTGCCGCAATAAAAACACAAGGCGACTTCGTCGTCGGGTGACTTAGCGGTCCTGGCTTTGTGGACAAGTTCATCCTCGTCACAGATCGGGCAGCGTTGCGGAGAAGGCGTTTCGGCATCCGGCGAGTCTAGTTCGTACTCCCACCGATGCCAGCGATCCTCTAAGTAGATTTCTGCCCCGAAAGATTGCTCACAGCACCTGCATGCAACAGCGTTGTATCTGTCTCCTTTTCCGTCAACCAGGGCTGCCCACTCGCGGCAGAACGGGCACCTGACAACGCGATCTAGCTGCTTTCCGATTACGGAACGCGCGCGCTTCGATCGCCGCTCTAGTAGGGTTCTTATCTCCCGAGCTTTATTTTCCACTTCCTCTATGGTTCTGATGATCTCCTCGGTTTCGCTCACAGGGCCGTAGTCTGCGGTGAAGAGGTGTTGGCGGACGAAGGACAGAAGGAAGGCGAGCACGTACACGGCTTGTGCCTCTACGCGATAAGCTGAGGCGGTCAGGCCGTAGTGTTGGAGAGCATTGCGTGCCTCCGCCAGGGAGTCGATAGCTCTGGCGTCCTTCTCCTCGATGCTAACCTGAGCGATGTTCCGCAACCGGACGATTACGTCCCTCATGCCGCAGCTCTCGAATGAACCTTTCCTGAAGTCCTCGACGCTAGCGCGTGCTGGGTCTTTGAATACCAAGCTGAAGTGTTCGAGCTCTAGTCGTGCCTTAAGTAGAACTTCAGTGGCCGCCTGAAGGTGCAGCACGGCGTATTTCAAGTTACGAGGATCGGGATTGTCTGCCAGGTGGTCTACAGCGCTGAGCAAGTAATCCAGTCCGTTAAGGACTAGCGGGTAGTGAACGTCTGGCCGAGTCCGTATGGGTTCCATGTGCTCATGTGCTGGTGACCTTTCTTCGGTGCCCCGTTTTCCCTCCATGGCCCCTCCCTACGCAACTGGATGGCTTAAGACCGACTCATCATCTCCCTCGGGCTTGCCTTCCTGCTCCCTCTTTTCGTGGGACTGTCTAAGCCGGAGCCGACAACCCCCTGACTGCCCGGCTTGGCCCGGGGCGCCGCTCTGCTGTTGGGACAGGTGGGACAGCCTGGTTTCTTGCTGTCCCACCTGTTTGCGCAGGTCACTCCGGCTGCTGGGACAGTCGGACAGCTAGGACACCGTCTGCTCGGCCATGTCCTACACAGCACGTGGCACTCTTGGCAGCGGGCAGTGAAGGCAGTGAGAGGAGTAGGAGTGTCGGAGGCCAGTCCGCGCGGAACCTACCTGGTCATCTCAGAGAAGCTACGTGAGCGGATCGGGGCAGACGAGAACGCCGAGGTGCTCCCGTCGGAAGCTGATCTGATGCGTGAGTATGGTGTCGGCCGGAACACAGTCCGGCGGGCTCTGAACGCTCTCCAAGCAGAGGGCGTCCTGGAGTCTGCTCCCGGAATCGGGTGGCGCATCGTGCGGGACGGCGATCGCCGTTCCCTCGCGGAGCGGATGTCTGACCTGATCGCGGAGGAATCGCTGTCGGTGGGCGACCCGTACCCGTCCGAGTCGCAGCTCTGCAACCGCTTCGGCGCCTCCCGCACGGCCGTACGTCGCGTCCTAGCGCAGATGGAGGGAAACGGTCTGTTGGCCACCGTCCATGGCAAGGGGCGTACGGTGCGCGCTCTCCCGACTCCCGCCGTCCGGCCGTAGTCTTGGCCGCCATGGGACTCACTGAGTGGGCGTACTCGCTCTCCGAATCGCTGCTGTCCGATCCGCTCCCGCGTCGGTGGGCGCACTCTTTGGGGGTCGCCAAGCGCGCTCGCTCCCTGAGTCCGATCCTGGGCGACGATGCTGAACTTCTGGAAGCCGCCGCCGTGCTGCATGACATCGGCTACTCACCGACCATCGCCATCACGGGTTTCCACCCGCTGGACGGCGCGCGGTTCCTCAGGGACGAGGAAGGGGCAGACGAACGCGTGGTTCGTCTCGTCGCTCACCACTCCTGTGCGCTTCTGGAAGCTGAGGAACGCGGGCTGAGGCACGAGCTGGAGAGCGAGTTCGAGCTAGAGCGTCCGGACCTCGTTGACGCGCTGCTCTACTGCGACATGACCACGACGCCGGACGGGACTCAAACCACGCCGGCCGAACGGCTGGACGAGATTGTGCAGCGGTACGGCCCGGACACGATTGTGGGGCGGTTCATTCAGCGTGCGGCCCTCGAGATCCACGGGGCCGCGAAACGTGTTGAAGAGCGCGTTGCGCAGGTCTCCGCTGGCGATCAGCCGACGTAGGGCTCACGTCCCGAGTCGTTGAGACCGTGCTGGATGCGCAGCATCATCGACGGGTGAATGTCCAGTCCATCGAGGTCCGTTGGGGCGACCCAACGGACCTCTTTCGATTCGCTGCTTGTGCGCAGGGAACCGCCGACGGGGTGGGCTCGGAAGCAGATGGAGAACTGTTGTCGGACCTCTCCGTCGTCGTACGCCATGACGTGCTCAGGGTCGGTGTAGAGCCCGATGATGTTGTCGACCTTTACCTGAATGCCTGTCTCCTCCAAGACCTCACGGACGACCGTGTCGCCGATGCGTTCGCCGATGTCGTGGCCACCGCCCGGCAGTGCCCACAGATCGTTGTCGGTCTTGTGGATGAGCAGAAGTCGTCCCGCATCGTCCCGGACGACCGCCGTGACTGAGGGCACTACCGAGTTGGCCTTCGGGGCGTTCGGGTCACGGAAGTAGTCGATACGGCTCATCGGTTCGTGCCTTCCCAGTCGGCGGGCGAAGAGATCGGCCGGGCCGATTCCCAGACGCGTTCCACGCTCTCAGCGTATGCGTCGAAGAGTTCGCCACCGGGAACGCGTCGGAGGTGCAACACGGGGGCCAGGTAGGCGCCGACGCCGTAGATGTGGCCGTTCGCCAGCATCTCGTCATCAGCTCGATAGATCGAGTTGTAGAGGGTGGTGCTGTGCAGCCGGAACTCAACACCAGGCAGGCCGAAGAGTGGGCCGTAGTTGACCAGGGCGTTCCGGACCTTCGCTGCCATCGCCGGGCCGATCCCCTCGTCGTCTCCGCGTACGGCCACTGCTGGTGACGTCGGCTCTCCCAGCATGAAGCGGATGGCCACACCCTCGGCTGACTTCTCCTTCACGATGCGGTGGAACGTCGCATCTTCCGTCAGCCAGAAGCCGGAGTACACCAGCACATCGAACTGGCGCCTCGCCTTGGAGTAGAGGTCTGTCCAAAGGGTCTGCATCACTACGGAGCGGTGCGGATAGAGCCTCACCAACTCTGCGTTGCCAGACGCCGTGACCTCGGCCGACGTTCGCTCGTCGGGCCACAGATACGACACCTCGCACTTCAACAGCGAGGCTGTCGCGTACTGGAAGCGTCGGTATGGCTTGCGATCGGGCTCGTTGATCCAGCGTTCGACTGTCTTGGCTGCGACTCCGAGCCGTTGCGCGACTTCGTCGAGCGTCAGGCCCAAGTCCACTATGGCGCCTCGCAGTCGCTCGTTGGGCACGTCAACCTCCGCCTTACTGGGACGACTTGGTAGGACTTCACGCTAGCGAAGGACGACCTGAGCCGTACAGGTGCGAAGTCGAGCGTCGTCCGCCCCGGCAGCAGTCTGTAGGTACATCGAGCGAGGGGCTCGCAGAACCCAAACAGCCGAAGGGCTTGACGGGCTGAACTCCTCTCTGCAAGATGAGGAACACGTAATACATGTTCCTCTCGGTCTGGAGGGCTCCGTGAAACGGGCCTGAAGGAAGCCGCTGACCTTTGACAACTGAATGGGGATCATGCCGCCTCTCCTCGGCCAAGTAGGCGGCCATGCGGGACTTCGTTCCGCGTGAGGTACAGCGCAACTCAACCCCTTCGCAGTGCTTCGGCGCTGCGGCCGGTTGCCTCCCCTGCTCGTCTCGTACGAGCGGGGCTGAGGGGAGCCGGAATATCCCTTCGCTTCCTCGGAGTCCTTCATGAGCGCTTCCTGTGTCTTCTGCGCGATCGTCGCCGGGCAGGGTCCGGCTTCCGTCGTCCGCGAGTGGGACGACGTGATCGCGATCCGTCCGCTCAACCCGGTCACGCCGGGGCATGTGCTGGTCATCCCGCACGCCCACGTGGCCGACGTCGGCGAGGACCCGGCCGTCTCCGCGCGGGTCATGGCGTGCGCGGCGGAGCTGGCCGGGATGCTCCCGGCCGCGAACGTCATCACGTCCAAGGGGGCTGCGGCCACCCAGACCGTCTTCCACCTGCACGTGCACGTGGTGCCGCGCGCCGAGGACGACGCGCTGCCGCTGCCCTGGACGCCGCAGCAATCCGCCGCCTGATCTGCCCTCTTCGCCCTTCAGCCCCGATGGTCGCAAGGTCGGGTTCGACTCCCGGCCGGGGCACCGCCCCCGCCGCATCTGCGGCTGGGGCCCGGAGCGGTCGTCGTCTCGCCAAAGGCCTGCGGCCGCTCCTGTTTCCCGTCCCTCCGATTCAGGAGCCCTCATGCGTACGTATATCGGCGGTCATCAGGCCGTCTCCGTCAACGACTTCATTGAGCTGGCCCTTGGCACTCCGGCTGAGCTGTGGCTGGGTGTCGAGGGTGAGACGGGCGAAGAGCGAGCGGCCCGGCTGGACGCGGCCCGCGACATCCTCGCCGACAACCCGGAGCTCCCGGACGACGTGACCCGCGTCGTTGCCGAGGTGATCGAGGCGCACGCCCCGGAGTTGTTCAACGTCGTCCCGCTGACCCGTCCGGTCGGGCTTCGTCGGCCCTCCCGGAAGGGAGCGGCGGCATGACCTCTCGGGTTCTGCGGGCGCAGATCACCTTGCGGTGCTGCGGCACGGCGATTCCGGAGCGGACCGCCGGGCCGTGCTGGCAGCTCTTCGTCGTGATGACCGGATTGGTGAGTGACTGGCCTGTCTTCACGTGGCCCACGTCGCCGCAGGTCCCGACGGTCGGGGAGCGGGCCAAGTCGCTTGCCTCGCTCGGCTTCACGCTTGCCGAGGACGCCGAGTGGGAGTGGTGCGAGAGCACCACCTCGGAGTTCCACTCGCACCCGGTGCAGGTGGAACTGATGGCCGCGGCTCAGATCCGGCCGCTGGACGGGGGTGCGGCATGACCACCACCGAAACGACACCGGCCATCGAACGTCCGGCGGTGCCGCCGCTGACGAAGCCGGAGATGGGGCTCGCTGGGATCGGCGCGCTCGCTGCGGCCGGAGTCGGCGCGCTCGGCTTGGCCTCATCCTTCGACGCCCTGTCGGCCGCCGCCGAGCAGTGGGACTTCGCCTCTCCGTGGATGCTGCCGGTCGGTATCGATGTGGCCATTCCGGTCTTCACCGTGGCCAACCTGCTGCTGATCCGGATGGACATGGCATGGGCGTGGGTGCGGTGCGTGCCCTGGGTTCTCACCCTGATCACGTGCTGGCTGAACGTCGCGGCCGGACACTCCCTGTCGGCCAAGGTCGCGCACGGCACGATGCCGCTGCTGTGGGTGGTGTTCTCCGAGATCGGTGCGCACATCTACGCGGTGCGGATTGGCGCGGCCACCGGCCGCCGCATGGAGAAGATCCGGTTCTCTCGCTGGTTGCTCGCCCCGCTCTCCACGTTCGCGTTGTGGCGCCGGATGACGTTGTGGGAGGTCACCTCCTACGGCGTCGCGCTCGCCTGCGAGCGGGACCGGCTGCTGTCCCGTGCGGACCTGCACGAGCGGTACGGCTGGACGTGGCGGTGGAAGACCCCGCGGCGCGAGCGCGTGATGCTGCGCATGGGCGAACTGGCCCCCGCCGGCGACGACGTACCGGTCAGGCCGGAGCCCAAGCACGCACCCGAAGAGCCGAAGCGCGAGACGCCCAAGCCGCCGCGCAAGCGGCCGACGGGCAAGGCCAAGACGGCGCAGCGCACCCCGGCCGAACTGCTCGCCGAGGCGCGCACCATCACGGCCGACTGGAAGGACGCCGCGATCAACGCCGAGGCGCTGCGCAAGGCGCTGCACTGCGGCTCCCGTCCCGCCCGCGCCGTCCGTGATGCCCTGCTTGCCGAGCGGGCCGACGGGCGCGCACTGCACCCCGTCCACGCTGCCGACGCCACGGCGTCCGGCGACGGTGCCGAGGGAGTAGC
Organism: Streptomyces vastus; assembly: GCF_039532825.1. Classification (NCBI taxonomy): domain Bacteria; kingdom Bacillati; phylum Actinomycetota; class Actinomycetes; order Kitasatosporales; family Streptomycetaceae; genus Streptomyces; species Streptomyces vastus. The sequence goes on along the minus strand of NZ_BAAASJ010000020.1, from coordinate 101,382 downwards.
GGCATGACGGCCTTACGGATCGGTTCTGTGTGCACCGGATACGGCGGCCTGGACATCGCCGTCCAGGCCGTGTTCGGCGGGGAGCTGGCGTGGGTGGCGGACAACGACCCCGGCGCCGCGCGCATCCTGGCCCACCATCACCCCGAGGTGGCCAACCTCGGGGACATCACCGCCCTGGACTGGCACGGCGTTGAGCCGGTGGACATTCTCACCGGCGGCTATCCGTGCCAGCCGTTCAGCACCGCGGGCAAACGGAAGGGAACCAAGGATGCCCGGCACCTCTGGCCGCACATCGCCCGCGCCCTTGGGGTTCTACGACCCCGGCTCGCGGTCTTTGAAAACGTCGCAGGGCACCTTTCACTCGGCTTCGACACCGTGCTTGGAGACCTTGCCTCCCTCGGGTTCGATGCGGAGTGGTGCACTCTTCGTGCGGACCAGGTCGGATGTGCCCACCAGCGCAAGCGGCTGTTCTTCCTCGCCCGCCTTGCCGACCCCGAGAGCGCGGGACGCGAAGGGGCGGGGGTATGCGGACGGACTTCCGGCCACGGTCTCGCTGCTGCCCACCCCGTCGACCTCGGAGGCGACCGGGGTGGGCAGGCCGGACGGGAACCGCAACGACACGCTCCGGGCCAGGGTGGCGCTGCTGCCCACCCCGCGGGCGTCGGAGAGCGAGAACCGGCAGACCAAGCGCAGCCCCTCGCAGGAAGCCGGGACGCACGGCAAGAGCCTGGCCGCCGAGGTGGGCTCGCTGCTACCGACCCCGCGCGCGACGGACGGGGAGAAGGGTGGCCCGAACCAGCGCGGCAGCAAGGGGGATTTGACCCTGCCCTCGGCAGCGCACCGGATTGGGGCGAGTATGCCCCCGCGATCCGGCGGTGGGAAGCGGTCCTCGGCCGTCCCGCCCCCGGGCCAGTTGACGCTCTGGGACGGCTGAACCCGCCGTTCGTGGAATGGCTGATGGCCCTGGATGACGGCCACGTCACCGCCGTGCCCGGCTTGTCCCGTACGGCTCAGCTCAAGGCGCTCGGCAACGGGGTGGTGTGGCCGCAGGCCGTTGCCGCCCTGCGCATCCTGCTCAGCCGAGCCGAGCCCGACGCGTGGGGGAGGGCCGCGGCGTGAAGTCTCAGCCCATCGTCGGCGCCGCCGTGTTCGCCACGGTGATGGAGGCGGCCGGCTACCGCTGCCAGTGCGAGGGCGAGTGCGGCCAGCCCCACACCAAGGGCGACGGCCGCTGCCCACACGAGCACGACGGCTACACGAGCAAGCACGGGCGCCGGGTGCGGCTGATGGCCGCGCCGATCGACCCGCTCGCCACCGATGTCGCCGCCGCTCGTCTCCCCGCGAGCGAGTTGCGCGCGTGGTGCCTCGACTGCCACGGCGCTGCCGCCCGGCGCGCCCGCAAGCAGCTTCCCCCGACTCCGACGGATCAGTGCGGCCTTTTCGAGCTGTAGCCGCGTCAAGTGGGATCGAGGGTCATTTCGGGGGTCATTTTCGTCGCCGCTTTGCACGCCATACCGCAGCACTGGGAGGGCGCAAGTTGGGGCGAATGGAGGAAAGGGCCAGATCAGTCGGTTCTAAATGACCCCCGATATGAGCCCCCATCGGGGTAGCGGCGCCACCGAGATCAGTCCCAGAGTCATGCACGGGCCCGGCCTCCACCTCCTACAGCGACGGCCGGGCCCGCTCTCCCTCACACCCGAAAGTGGAAGGAACTGCCAGTGAAACACCCCGACGACGACAACGAACTGTTCAACCGGCTCGAAGCCGAGATGGCCGACTCCGGGGGCGAGGTGGTCGACCTCGACAAGGCCCGATCGGCCCGTACCGAGTCGGCCGACCCGACCGCCCGACCCGACGCCGACTCGTCGGCCGACTCCGGGCCGGACCGGTCGCCCGACTCGGCCGACGACGAGTCGGATGGGGAGTCGGGACGGTGGGCCGACGGCCCGCAGCCCAAGGACCCGGGTCTGTTGGGTCAGGCTCGGGAGGCCGGGCGGCGTGCGGTGCTGCCGCCGTGGCTGCGCTCGTGTGCCGAGCTGAAGACCGCCGCTGTGTGGCTGGCGGGCTATCTGTGGCACATCGTCGCCTTCCACGCGGTGCGCTCGCCCGTGTACGCGGGCCGCCTGCTGGCCCGCACTCCGCGCGGAATCGGCCGCAGCCTGTCCGGCTGGCGCCGGTGGGCGGCCGATGCCGAGTCGGCCCCGCTGCGGTCTGCGGAAGCCTTCAAGGAGCACACCGAGGAGTACCTGAAACTCTCCCGTCAGCGGGACCGTCGGGTGCGCTGGCGCGGCATGGTCAGTGCCGTCGCCTTCCCCGTCCTGCTCACCGCCGCGCTGTTGCTGGTGTTCGCCGCACCGGTCTGGCTGCAACTGGCCGCCTGCATCCTGGCGGTTGGGGTGTTCGGGGTGGTCGGCTCACCGGCCGATGCGCCGATCTCCTCGCACGCGGTCGTCAAGGCCGAGGCGCCGAAGCTCACCGCGACCATGGTCGTCACCGCGCTGGGCTCGCTGGGCATCGACAAGCTGAACGCCGCGGTCAAGACCGGTACCGGGATCGGCTTCCCCTCCGAGATCCACCGGGACGGGCCGGGCTGGCGCGCGGACATCGAGCTGCCGCACGGCGTGACCGCCGAGGACGTCATGAACCGGCGCGAGGCTCTGGCGTCCGGGCTGCGGCGCAAGCTGGGCTGCGTGTGGCCGATGCCCAACCCGGACGAGCACGCGGGCATGCTGATTTTGTGGGTGGGCGACAAGCCGATGAACGAGACCAAGCGGCCGGCCTGGCCGCTGGCCAAGTCCGGCACGGTCGACCTCTTCCAGCCCGTGGCGTTCGGCAACAACCAGCAGATGAGCTGGGTGTCCGTGACGCTGATGTTCGTGTCCATCGTCGTCGGGTCCATCCCGCGCATGGGCAAGACCTACCTGATGCGGCTGTTCCTGCTGATCGCCGCGCTGGACCCGCGCGCGTGGCTGTACCTGTTCGACTTCAAGGGCGGCTCGGACTACCGGCCGTTGGAGAAGGTCTCGCACCGCTGGCGCTCCGGTGAGGACGACGAGGACGTCAAGTACTGCCGGGATGCCCTGGTGGAGATCAAGGATGAGCTGAGCCGCCGCGCCAAGGTCATCAAGTCGCTGCCGCTGGCCCGCTGCCCGGAATCCAAGGTCACCCCGGAGCTGGCCAGTGACAAGCGGCTCGGGCTGCACCCGATCGTGGTGTGCCTGGACGAGTGCCAGAAGGCGTTCGAGCACAAGCAGTACGGGCCGGAGATTACCGAGATCAGTGAGGACCTGGTCCGGCGTGGTCCGGCGTTCGGCATCATCGCCATGTTCGGCACCCAGCGCCCCGACAAGGACTCCATCCCCAAGGGCATCAGCGCGAATGCCGTGCTGCGGTTCGCGCTGAAGGTCACCGGCCAGACCGAGAACGACATGATCCTGGGGACCTCGATGTACAAGGCCGGGTACCGGGCCACGATGTTCTCCTTCAAGCGGGACAAGGGCGTGGCCTGGATGGCGGGCGAGATGGACGAGCCCACCATCGTGTGCGGCACCGAAGTTGACGCGGTGGGCGCCGAGCAGATCACGGTGCGGGCGCGCAAGCTGCGGGAGGCGTACGGCAACGTCACCGGCTACGCCTGCGGTGAGGACCTGACCGCCGACCCCACGGCCGGGCGTGACCTGCTCGTCGACATCCTCACCGTCACCCCGGCCGACGAAGCCAAGGTGTGGAACGAGACCACCGTCGACCGTCTCGCCGAGATGTGGCCTGCCGTCTACGGCCCGTGGGCGGAGATGAAGAGCGAGGACAAGACCGCGCACCTGACGGCCGCGCTGAAGCCGTACGGCATCAAGACCGCTCAGGTCGGCCGCCGTATCGACGGCAGCAAGCCCGTCAACAAGCGGGGCTTCGAGCGCGCCCACATCACTACCGCGATTGCGGAGCGTGACCGAAAGCGGGACGCGAGCTGACCGCACGGGGCCGCTAACGATAGCAGGCCACCCCGCTAACCGTTAGCGGCCCCGATAGCGGCCCACACCCCACGTGATCAGGCCATTAGCTGTTAGCGGCCCAGCTGCGAAAACCCCCGGAAACCCGCCCTGGAGGGCCCCTGATGACCCCTGCCCTGCTCGCTATCACCCTCATCTTATGCGTCACGCTGTGTTACGTCTCTGTGTGTGCTGCCTCGCCGTTCGGGCCCTGCCGCAAGTGCCGCGGCTGGGGCTTTGAGATGAAGACCGACCGCAAGGGGCGGCTCAAGCGCGGCAAGGACTGCCGCCGCTGCAAGGCCACCGGCAAGCGCATACGCGTCGGCCGCTGGCTCTACAACCGCTGGCTGCGCACCTACCGCACAGGCACCGACACCCCCAGCCCTGCCGCTGCGAAGCGGCCTGCCCCGAAGGGATAGATCCGATGGCCATCACCGTCTCCCTGGTCGCCCTGTTCGGCCTGGTCCTGTTCTTCCTGCTCCGCTCCAAGACCCTGGGCTACGGCTCCGCGTTCATCGCCGTCATGTTCGGGTTCTACCTCGCCTCCACCGGCGCCTCCGGACCCATGACCGAGCTGACCGCTGCGGTCGTCGACGCCGTCGGCAACCTCTAGGAGCCCGCCGTGAGCGAACAGATCATCGCGCGCCACTGGCTCGCCCTCGTCGCCCCCAAGGCCGCGCCCGCGCTGGCCACCTCCACCGTGCTGATCCTGGCCCGGATCTGGAACGCCAACGGCGCCGAACACAGCGTCGGCAACGCCGTGCTGATGGCCGCGCTCTCGCTTGCCGCTGCCGCGGCCGGGGCGTGCGCGAGCGTCGGCCGTGCCGGAGACCCCGTGATCGCCGGAACCGCGTTCGCCACCTCCGGCGCGCTCGCGTTCGGTGGGGTCGCCGGATACGCGGACGGGCTGCCCCTGCCGCTGCTGCTGTGGGTGCTGGCGACCGTCGTCGCCTACGGGCTCGCTGCCCGCTACTGGCGCACCGACCGGCGCGAGCGCGTCGCGTACGAGCGGCACACCAGCGCCCGACGCGACGAACATGCCCACATCGAGCGCGTAGAAGCCCTGCGCGCCGGGGCTCAGATCGAGGTGGCCCGCTCTGGTGCCGCCTACGCCGAACAGCTCGCACAGGCACTCATCACCCGCGCCGCACTGCCCGGCTTCGACCCCCAAGCCCTGGAAACCGCAGGCCTGCCCCAACTGCCCACCGCCAACCACACCCTCGAAAGCGAGTGATCCCCATGTCCGTGGGAGAGACCCCAATCACCATCGTCGGCAACCTGGCCGCTGACCCGGAGCTGCGGTTCACCACCGGCGGCGACGCCATCGCCCGGTTCTCCGTCGCCTCCACCCCGCGCACCTACGACAAGGCCACCGGTCAGTGGCGCGACGGAACCGCCATGTTCCTGCGCTGCACCGCATGGCGCGACCTGGCCAACCACGTCGCCGAAAGCCTGACCAAGGGCATGCGCGTGGTCGTCACCGGCCGCCTGCGGCAGCACAACTGGAAGACGGACCAGGGCGAGAACCGCTCGATGCTCGCCCTCGAAGTCGACGACATCGGCCCCTCGCTGCGCTTCGCCACGGCCAAGGTCGAACGCATCCAGCGCAACGGCACCGCCGCCACCGGCCCGGCCGCTGACGCGTGGAGCACCGGCACCCCGGCCACGGCCGGACGGGGTGCGCCCGCGTCGTCCGCTGACGCCAAGTACGACGACAATCCCCCGTTCTAGATACGCCCGGGGTGGGTGCCGTCTCGCCAAAGCCTGCACCCACCCCGGCTACTCCCGTCCCTCCAAAGAACAGGAGAGCTACCAGCATGACGCAACCGCGCCCCTCCGAACAGCTGACCTCAGCGCTTGACGCTGCGTCGCGGGGCTGGCACGTCTTCCCCCTGATTCCTGGCGACAAGCGCCCTGCCGTTCGCGACTGGGAGACCCGCGCCACCGTCGACCGCCATCGCATCACCCGGTGCTGGTCGCATGCTTCCTACAACGTCGGCATTGCCACCGGACCCTCCGGCCTGGTCGTCGTCGACCTCGACACCCCCAAGGGTCCGGAGGACACCCCGCCGGCACGCTGGGCCGAGCACGAGGTCACCGACGGCGCCGATGTGCTCGCCGTGCTCTGCGAGCGCCACGGCCAGCCGTTCCCCGCCGACACGTACACGGTCCGTACCGGGAGCGGCGGCACCCACCTGTACTTCGCCGCACCCGAGGGCGAGCCCCTGCGCAACACCGCCGGAGACAGCGCCCGCGGACTGGGCTGGAAGGTCGACACCCGCGCGGCAGGCGGCTACGTCGTCGCCGCAGGAAGCGCCGTCAAGGGCCACCGGTACGCGACCGTCCATGACGCGCCCGTGGCCCCGCTGCCGGGCTGGCTGACTGCTCTGCTGCGCCCGGTGCCGCTGCCCCCGCAGCGGCCGGTCACGGTTCCGCTGACGACCCGCGACCGGCGCGGCAAGTTCCTCAACGCCGCACTCAACGGCGAGTTGGCCCGCGTCACCAACTCCGGCCCGCACGAGCACAACAACGCGCTCTACATCGCTTCTGTCGCCCTCGGTCAGTTGGTCGCTGGGGGAGAGCTGGACGCGTACGAGGTGACCGAGCGGCTTGTCGAGGCGGCGCTCAGCGTCGGCCAGGGCGAGCGCGAGGCACGGCGCACCATCGCCTCCGGCCTGCGGGCCGGAGCCCACCGCCCCCGAAGGGTCGCGGCATGAGCACCAACCCGATTCCCCCGCTGCACCTGTACTCCGTGCCCAGCGACCCCGAAGCGGCCCCGCGGGAGCTCCCGAAGCGGGAACGCCCGCGCACCGCATGGACCGCGGATCAGCTCATGGCCGCGGACTTCCCCGAGCCGAAATGGGCGGTGCCCGGCATCCTCGCCGAAGGCGTCAACCTGCTCGCCGGTCCGCCCAAGGTGGGCAAGTCCTGGCTGTCCCTCGGACTGGCCCTCGCGGTCGCTTCCGGCGGCCACGCCTTCGACTCCCTGCCCGTCGACGGCGGCCCGGTGCTCTACCTTGCCCTGGAGGACACCCCGCGCCGTCTCCAGACCCGCATGGGCAAGATGCTCGGAGGGCAGGCGGCTCCGGCCGGGCTGACCCTGGTCACCGAATGCCCGCCGTTCCCCCAGGGCGGCAGCGACGCCATCGCCGGATGGCTGGACCGCAACCCGCACGCTCGCATGGTCGTCATCGACGTGTTCGCCAAGATGCGCGGTGCTGCCCCGCAGGGTGTGTCGCAGTACGACGCGGACTATGTCGCCGTCGGCCACGCCAAGCGGATCGCCGACTACTACGGCATCGCGGTGGTGCTCGTGCACCACGTCCGCAAGGCAGGCTCGGATGACTTCCTCACTGAGGTGTCCGGCACGAACGGTATCGCCGGAGCCGCGGACGCCACGCTCGTGCTCAAGCGGGCGCGCGGGCAGGCGGACGGCATCCTGCACGTCACCGGACGCGACGTGGACGAAGCCGAGTACGCGCTTCAGTTCCAAGCCGCATCCGGCGCCTGGCAGATGCTCGATGGACCGGTCACCGACCACACCATCGGCGACACCCGTGCCGCGATCCTGCGGCACGTTCGTGCATACCCCGGCGCCCGGCCCAAGGACATCGTCGCCGCACTGCCGCAGCTCGATGCCGAGAACGTCCGCCGCACCTGCTCACGCATGGCCGCGGACGGACAGCTCACCAAGGACGGCGCCGGGCGGTACTACCCGGACACCGAGACCCGGACCGAGGGCACGCCGGGGATGTCCCAGGTGTCCGACTGTCCCAATACATCACCTGACCTGCGCAAACAGGTGGGGCAGCCGGAATCGGGACTGTCCCACCTGTCCGACTCCCAACCCGCTGACGAGAGCTCTGGGGAGGCCGACCGTGGCGCGTGACGAAATGCTCACGATTTCTCAGGTCGCCGAGGAAATCGGCGTACCGCTGTCGACCTTCTACCGCTGGCGACAGTGCAGGAAGGGGCCGAAATCAATCAGGCTTCCGAACGGCGCTGTGCGCATTCGCCGTTCGGAGTTGGAGCGCTGGATTGCAGCTCTGGAGGAAGCCGCGTGAACGACCGCAAGGTCAGCGCAATTCCGGGCGCTCGTAAAGGCGAGCGCCCGGCCGCGCCCGAAGAGCCCACTCTTTCCACGGATGTCCGCGTGTGGAAAGTCAGCAAGATTGCCAGCAAGACGGCGCCCTATCAACTCCGTTGGGTGGTCGCTGGAAGGGTGCGTCACACGACGTTCAAAACGTCGGCGCTTGCCGAAAGCCGCCGATCGGAACTGTGGCAAGCGATGCGTAAGGGCGAGGCTTTCGACGTAGAGACAGGACTCCCTGAGTCCGAATTCCGAGCCGCAACGGCGAAAGCGAATGCCCGACCAGACCCGTCCTGGTGGGTTTTCTCCCGCGAGTACATGGCAGTCCGCTGGCGCACGGCCGCAGCGAAGACGCGTGAGGGACTGGCAGACAGCCTTGCTTCTGCGGCTCTCGGCATGCTGGGTGACGCCCCTGGCGCTCCGGGACTGGAAGACGTACGGCGTGCCGTGCGGTGGGCTGTCGTCCCGGCTCACAAGGACGAAGAGCCCCCGCCGGAGCTGGAGAAAGCCTGTGCGTGGCTCGCGGCTCACTCCCTGCCTCTATCGGCGCTCACGGATTCCAAGGTCGTGCGAGACGTCCAATACCGACTGTCCTTCAAGCTCGACGACAAACCGGCGGCGACGGATACGTACAAGCGTCGCCGTCGCGGTTTCAACACCGCGATGGAGTACGCGATTCAAGAGGGGTATCTCGACGAAAACCCGCTCGCTGGGGTGAAGCGGCCCACCGCCCAAGGGAGCGACGCCGTAGATCCGCGAGTCCTGGTGAACGAGATTCAGGGGCGGCAACTCCTCACGGCCGTCTCCTATATCGGGTCGGTGCACCGCAATCGCGGCAGACGTCTCATCGCATTCTTCGGTTGCATCCTGTACGCCGCGACGCGACCGGCGGAAGTGGTCGGGCTCCGGCTGGCCGACTGCCACCTTCCCGAGAAGGGGTGGGGAACTCTCACCCTTCGCGAGACGCGTCCCATCTCGGGTAAGAAGTGGACCGACTCGGGGAGCGTCACGACACGCGGGGACTGAAATCACGAGAGCCTGGCACCGACCGGCCCGTGCCGATTCCGCCCGTGCTCGTGGCGATGCTCCGGGCGCACCTGAAGGAATTCGGGACTGCCAAGGACGGGCGCCTCTTCCCGAACGAGCGCGGCGGCCTGCTCGGGACATCCAGCTACTGGCGGGTGTGGCAAGAGGCCCGGCCGTTCGCGCTCCCGCCGGACAAGGTGGGGTCGCCCTTGGCGCGCAAGCCGTACGACCTGCGAGCCACGTGCATCACGAACTGGCTCCGTGCGGGCCTCCCCGTGGCCGAGGTGGCTCGACGCGCGGGCAACTCCCCAGAAGTGATCCACCGCCGCTATGCGGGCTGCATCGACAACAGCGAGGAGGAGAACAACAAGAAGATCGAAAAGACCATGGGGTGGAACGCCGGAGCTCAGTGAACGTGTGTCCACCAGTCGGGCGCTACAGTCACCGCTCATGCGAAGAGCCGGATGGCGTGTAGCGCCCTTCATCCTCATGGTCCTCGTGGCGAGCTGCGGCACAAAGCGCACGACGACAAAGACTGACGGCGTCACGACCACCGTCATCCAAGACAGCCAGTGGGTCACGGCACTGATATCTGCCGGAGCCGTCCTGATCAGTTCTGCTCTGGCCGCATGGACGGCTCACCACTACACAAGCCGCACGGAAAAGGCGAGGCAAGACCACGCTGACAAGCAGGAAGACTCCAATCGCCGCCACGAATCACGACGCGCTGAGGAGCAGCGAGTGAGGGAGCAGGTGATCGCCACGGCGACGGCCATCTCCAAGATGCTGCATGAAATGCGAGAGAAGACCCGTGCGGCGGGAGAGGCACTCAACGTCGACGCAACCGTGCTGTACTTCGAATGCGCGATCCTCGTACGCAAGCACCACGACGAAGCGCTGCCTGTGATCGAGGTCATGCCAGATTTCGATCTACGACAGAGGGCCAACAGGGTGTTCGAAGTCCACGAGCGCTGGGCCGCCAGCATGGCAGACGCGATCATGAACAGCACGGAGCAGCCTGACGCTGATGGGTTGAAGGACAGCCGAGAGCGGTTCTACCGACATGCTCGGACGGTCATCAAGGATGCTGCGTCCTGACCCACACGCCCCTCACACGTGATCAGTGCGCAACAGTGAGAAAGAGCGGGAGTCAGTGAGACTGACTCCCGCTCTTTCACGTCGGCATCCGCCCTGGTCAGACCGTGATTTCCGCTGGCTGTAGGCGAGTGCCCCCGGCAGGATTCGAACCTGCGCACACGGCTCCGGAGGCCGTTGCTCTATCCCCTGAGCTACGGGGGCGTGTCGGGCGCGGTGTGTGCGGCGACGGGTAGAACCCTACCAGCTCTTTCGGGGGGTTCAGGAACCGGTTTTGGTGGGGGGAGACCGGTGGAGGTGCGGGTCCGCGGGCGGGTGGAAGTGGGGAAAAGCCGGACGCGGGCGGGGGTGCGGACCTACTCTCGAGTTGTGCCAGGCGCGTCGGGTCGGGTCCTTGTTGTGGACGACAACAAGGTCATCCGGCAGTTGATCAGGGTCAACCTCGAGCTGGAGGGTTTCGAGGTCGTGACCGCGGCTGACGGTGCCGAGTGTCTGGATGTCGTTCATCACGTGCGGCCCGATGTCGTCACCCTGGATGTCGTGATGCCCCGGCTCGACGGGCTGCGGACCGCCTCCCGGCTCCGTGCCGATCCGCGGACCCGGAATCTGCCCCTCGCCGTCGTGAGCGCCTGTACGCAGTACGAGGTCGAGGGCGGGCTGGATGTGGGGGTGGACGCCTTTCTGGCCAAGCCCTTTGAGCCGGCCGAACTCGTGCGGCTCGTACGGCAGTTGATGGAGCGGCGGGGTGGTGGAGCGTCCCTCGGGAGTCCGCTCGGGGCACCGGGAGGCACGGGCGAGACCGAGTGCGCGGAGCATGCGGGGAGCGCCGGCAATTAGGGAGAACTGAGAGGGAACTGAGAGGGAGGGTGACGGTCCGGCCCCCGGCGGGGCGGGCGCGCCACGGGTACGTGCAGCTGAAGCCCCCGCCCAGTCCCGTCCGCATCCCTCATCCACATCCCCCGTCCACATCCCGGACCCTCCCCAAAACAGCTCGCTTGCCCACCCCCTTCCTCCCATACGCTTGTCCCCGTGACCCCCGTCGAGCTCTCCGGTACCGTCCTGTGCGCCGTGCGCCGCGCCGTGGACGCCGGTGAGCTCAGTGTGGCCGTGCCCGCGCAGGCCGTCGTGGCGCCGCCGGGTCCCGGAGGATGCGGTGACTACGCCACGAATGTCGCCCTGCAACTGGCCCGGCCCGCCGGGCGTCCGCCCCGTCACGTCGCCGAGATCCTGCGTCCGCTCATCACCGAGGCCGAGGGCGTGGCACGCGTCGAGATCACCGGGCCCGGATTCCTCAACATCACCCTTGACGGGGGAGCGGAAGCCCTGGTCAGGGACATCCTGCGGCGCGGCTCTCGCTACGGGTACGCCGAGGAGCCGAGCGGGCGGATCGTGCAGTTGCACCACCCGTGCGAGGTGCGCGCGGCGGTCGGTGGGCAGGTGCTCGCCGGGCTCCTCCGTACGCAGGGCGCCCTCGTCCGTACGTCCTGCGAGGCCGACCTGGACCCGTCGTGGGCCGAGCCCCTCGGCGTGACCGTCGACGCCCAGGGCCGCCCCGGCGCTCCTGCCCCCCTCGACGTGAACCTCCGCCCCGTGCCCGCGGCCGAAGACCCCACCCCACTCGGCCGTGACGCCGCCCGCTGGGCCCTCCTCCACCCCGCCCCCCACGACCGGCCCCGAATCACCGCCGACCACCTCGTGCAGCGCGAGACCAATCCCCTCTTCCGGGTCCGTTACGCGCACGCCCGAGCCCGATCCCTCACTCGCAACGCCGCCGACCTCGGCTTCGACGGCGCCCCCGGCGACGTACACCCAGAACCTCCCGACCACTCCGTAGCCCCCCTCCTCACCGCCCTCGCCGACTACCCCCCCGCCCTCGCCACCGCAGCAACCCGCCACGCCCCCGACCACCTGGCCCGCCACCTCGTCGTCATCGCCGACGCCTTCCTCCGGTACCAGGAGGCCACCCGCGTCCTCCCTCTGGGTGACGAGAAACCCTCGGCCGCCCACCGGACCCGGCTGGCGCTTGCCGAAGCCGCCGGGACGGTGCTGGCCGGCGGCCTGACCCTGCTCGGCATCGACGCACCCGAACACCTCTGAGAGAGCCGAAGAAGAGAAGTCATGAGCCGTTCCGCACATCCCGCCGGGCCCCGTCACGCCGATGTTCTGCCCGAGGGGCACTACACCGCTCCGCCCACCGACCTCAACGCCCTGGACTCGAATGTCTGGGCGCAGACCGTCACCCGGACGCCTGACGGGGTCGTCAGTGTCGGCGGCATCGATGTGAAGAAGCTCGCCGAGGAGTTCGGCACCCCGGCGTACTTCCTCGACGAGGCCGACTTCCGTGCGCGGGCGCGCGCCTGGCGCACCGCCTTCGGGGAGGACGCCGACGTCTTCTACGCCGGCAAGGCGTTCCTGTCGCGCGCCGTCGTGCGCTGGCTGCACGAGGAGGGGCTCAACCTCGACGTCTGCTCCGGCGGCGAACTCACCACCGCCCTGTCTGCCGGCATGCCCGCCGACCGCATCGCCTTCCACGGCAACAACAAGTCCACCGAGGAGATCACCGAGGCCATCGGCCGCGGCGTAGGACGCATCGTCCTCGACTCCTTCCAGGAGATCGTCCGCGTCGCGCACATCGCCGAGTCGCTCGGCAAGCGGCAGCGCGTGCAGATCCGGGTGACGGTCGGCGTCGAGGCGCACACGCACGAGTTCATCGCCACGGCCCACGAGGACCAGAAGTTCGGCATCGGGCTCGCGGACGGCCAGGCCGCCGAGGCCGTACGACGGGCCCTCGCGCTCGACGGGCTCGAACTGATCGGGATCCACAGCCACATCGGCTCGCAGATCTTCGACATGGCCGGTTTCGAGGTCGCCGCGCGCCGGGTGGTGAAGCTGCTCGCCGAGATCCGCGACGAGCACGGCGTCGAGCTGCCCGAGATCGACCTCGGCGGCGGCCTCGGCATCGCCTACACGAGCGAGGACGATCCGAGCGAGCCGCACGAGATCGCCAAGGCGCTGAACGAGATCGTCACGCGCGAGTGCGAGTCCGCGAAGCTCCGCACCCCGCGCATCTCCGTCGAGCCGGGGCGCGCCATCGTCGGCCCCACCGCCTTCACCCTGTACGAGGTCGGCACCATCAAGCCGCTCGACGGACTGCGTACGTACGTCTCCGTCGACGGCGGCATGTCGGACAACATCCGCACCGCGCTGTACGACGCCGAGTACAGCGTCGCCCTCGTCTCCCGCGTGAGCGAGGCCGAACCCATGCTCGTACGCGTCGTCGGCAAGCACTGCGAGAGCGGCGACATCGTCGTACGCGACGCCTTCCTGCCCGCCGATCTCGCGCCGGGCGACCTCATCGCCGTGCCCGCCACCGGGGCGTACTGCCGCTCCATGGCCAGCAACTACAACCACGCTCTGCGCCCGCCCGTCGTCGCGGTCCATGACGGCGAGGCGCGGGTGATCGTCCGCCGGGAGACGGAGGAGGACCTGCTGCGCCTCGATGTCGGATGAGCCACTGACGTACGCGGTCGGACGACCGCTGACGTACGAATGCAGCCGACGGAAGATCTCCTGCGATCGGCCGCCGGAGAAATGAAATAGACGTCTCACGATCCGGACATGGCATAGAAAGTCCCGTCCGGTGAGTGAGACTGGATCCACCGTGACGGTAAGAGGAAACGAGGTCGGATGATGCGTACGCGTCCGCTGAAGGTGGCGCTGCTGGGCTGTGGTGTTGTCGGCTCAGAGGTGGCGCGCATCATGATGACGCACGCCGACGACCTCGCCGCCCGTATCGGGGCCCCTGTCGAACTGGCGGGCGTCGCCGTCCGCCGGCCCGACAAGGTACGGGAGGGCATCCCGGCCGAGCTCATCACCACCGACGCCACCGCCCTCGTCAAACGCGGGGACATCGACGTGGTCGTCGAGCTCATCGGCGGTATCGAGCCCGCCCGCTCCCTCATCACCACGGCCTTCGAGCACGGCGCCTCCGTCGTCTCCGCGAACAAGGCGCTGCTCGCCCAGGACGGCGCGGGCCTGCACGCCATCGCCGAGGAGCAGAACAAGGACCTCTATTACGAGGCCGCCGTCGCCGGTGCCATCCCACTGATCCGGCCGCTGCGCGAGTCCCTCGCGGGCGACAAGGTCAACCGCGTGCTCGGCATCGTCAACGGCACCACCAACTTCATCCTCGACAAGATGGACACCACGGGCGCCGGCTACCAGGAGGCCCTCGACGAGGCCTCCGCGCTCGGGTATGCGGAAGCCGATCCCACAGCAGACGTCGAAGGCTTCGACGCCGCCGCCAAGGCGGCGATCCTCGCCGGAATCGCCTTCCACACCCGCGTGCGGCTCGACGACGTGTACCGCGAGGGCATGACCGAGGTCACCGCCGCCGACTTCGCCTCGGCGAAGGGGATGGGCTGCACCATCAAGCTGCTCGCCATCTGCGAGCGGGCCGCCGACGGGGAGTCCGTAACCGCGCGTGTGCACCCCGCGATGATTCCGCTGGCCCACCCGCTCGCCTCCGTGCGCGGCGCGTACAACGCCGTGTTCGTCGAGTCGGACGCCGCGGGCCAGTTGATGTTCTACGGCCCCGGCGCCGGCGGCTCCCCGACCGCCTCCGCGGTCCTCGGCGACCTCGTGGCCGTCTGCCGCAACCGGCTCAGCGGCGCCACCGGGCCCGGCGCCTCCGCGTACACCCAGCTGCCCGTCTCACCGATGGGTGAGGTCGTCACGCGATACCACATCAGCCTCGACGTGGCGGACAAACCGGGTGTTCTCGCCCAGGTCGCGACCGTTTTCGCCGAGCACGGCGTTTCGATCGATACGGTTCGCCAGCAGGGGAAGGACGGCGAGGCTTCTCTGGTCGTCGTCACCCACCATGCGTCCGACGCCTCCCTGAACGGGACCGTCGAGGCGCTGCGCAACCTCGACACCGTGCGGGGTGTCGCCAGCATCATGCGGGTTGAAGGAGAGTAACCAGCAATGACCCACCAGTGGCGCGGAATCATCGAGGAGTACCGGGACCGGCTGCCGGTTTCCGACACCACGCCGGTCGTGACGCTCCGTGAGGGCGGTACGCCGCTCGTGCCCGCGCAGGTGCTCTCCGAGCGCACGGGCTGCGAGGTGCACCTCAAGGTCGAGGGCGCGAACCCCACCGGGTCCTTCAAGGACCGCGGTATGACCATGGCCATCACGCGGGCCAAGGAGGAGGGCGCGAAGGCCGTCATCTGCGCCTCGACGGGCAACACGTCGGCTTCCGCCGCCGCGTACGCCGTACGGGCGGGAATGGTCTCCGCCGTGCTCGTTCCGCAGGGCAAGATCGCGCTCGGCAAGATGGGCCAGGCGCTCGTGCACGGCGCGAAGATCCTCCAGGTCGACGGAAACTTCGACGACTGCCTCACGCTCGCGCGCAATCTGTCCGACAACTACCCCGTGGCGCTGGTGAATTCAGTCAATCCAGTGCGTATCGAGGGCCAGAAGACCGCCGCGTTCGAAATCGTGGACATGCTGGGTGACGCACCAGACATTCACGTACTGCCGGTGGGTAACGCGGGCAATATCACGGCCTATTGGAAGGGCTACACGGAGTACGCGGCCGACGGGATCGCGAAGCAAACCCCTCGAATGTGGGGTTTCCAGGCCTCCGGTTCCGCCCCGATCGTGCGCGGTGAGGTCGTCAAGGATCCGTCGACCATCGCCACCGCGATCCGTATCGGCAACCCGGCCTCGTGGAAGTTCGCGTTGGCCGCCCGGGATGAATCGGGCGGTTTCATCGATGAGGTGACGGACCGTGAAATTCTGCGCGCCTACCGACTGTTGGCCTCCCAGGAGGGCGTCTTCGTCGAGCCCGCGTCGGCCGCGTCCGTCGCAGGGCTGCTGAAGGCCGCCGAGCAGGGCAAGGTCGACCCGGGCCAGCGCATCGTCTGCACGGTGACCGGAAACGGCCTCAAGGACCCGGACTGGGCCGTCGCGGGCGCCCCGCAGCCCGTCACGGTTCCGGTGGACGCGGCAACGGCGGCGGAGCGCCTCGGCCTCGCGTAAGCGCGGCGCCTCGGCTTCGCCAACCTGTAACTCCTGACAGGGGGTGCACAGGGGGTAAACGACACGCATCGTGCGCCTCCTGTGCGCCCTATGTCGCCACGGAACCTTCCTTCGATAGGCTGTACGTAACCCGCCCGCCGCATATGCCGCGGTATATGCCGCGGTGCCGCGCCGTCTCTGCGGCCGCCGGGTCTTCCGTGATCTTCCGTTCGTCTCGCAGGATTTCGACACATCTCGACAATCTCGCAGCTCAAGCTCAAGGAGAGTCATCGAGCGATGGCCGGTCCAGCGTTCCGCGCCGCCGCCGTACGGGTGCGCGTCCCCGCCACCAGCGCCAACCTCGGCCCGGGCTTCGACGCCCTCGGCCTGTCGCTGGGGCTCTACGACGACGTGGTCGTCCGGGTGGCCGATTCCGGACTGCACATCGACATCGCAGGTGAGGGCAGCGAGACACTCCCGCGTGACGAGAGTCACCTTCTCGTACGTTCCCTCCGTACCGCTTTCGATCTGCTGGGCGGACAGCCGCGCGGACTCGAAATCGTCTGCGCGAACCGCATCCCGCACGGCCGTGGCCTCGGCTCCTCGTCCGCCGCGATCTGCGCGGGCATCGTCACCGCGCGCGCCGTGACCATAGGCGGCGACGCGAAGCTCGACGACGAGGCACTCCTCGAGCTCGCCACCGAGATCGAGGGCCACCCCGACAACGTCGCGGCCTGCCTGCTCGGCGGTTTCACGCTCTCTTGGATGGAGGGCGGCGCCGCGCGCGCCATCAGGATGGATCCCGCCGAATCCATCGTTCCGGTGGTTTTCGTACCCGGAAAGCCCGTCCTCACCGAGACCGCCCGCGGACTGCTGCCGC
The DNA here is from genome assembly GCF_039532825.1 of Streptomyces vastus. Taxonomy (NCBI): domain Bacteria; kingdom Bacillati; phylum Actinomycetota; class Actinomycetes; order Kitasatosporales; family Streptomycetaceae; genus Streptomyces; species Streptomyces vastus. The sequence continues at coordinate 84,281 of NZ_BAAASJ010000020.1, read as the reverse complement.
GCACCGTGCCGCATGTCGACGCCGCCGCCAACGCGGGCCGCGCCGCACTGCTCGTAGAGGCCCTCACCAGGCGCCCCGGGCTGCTGCTGCCCGCCACCGAGGACCGACTGCACCAGGAGTACCGGGCTCCGGCCATGCCGGAGAGTGCTGCCCTGGTGGAGCGGCTGCGGGCCGACGGAATCCCCGCCGTGATCTCCGGCGCGGGCCCCACCGTGCTCGCGCTGGCCGACGAAGCCACCGCCGACAAGGTCTCCCGCCTGGCCGGCGAGGGCTGGGCGGCCAACCGACTGAGCCTCGATGCCCAGGGAGCGAGCGTGCTGCCGCTTGCCACCTGACACACGGTTGCCGGATTTGGAGAGGGGGAATGTTTGTTGGATCCGGTAGTGTTAATCTCAAGTCTGCACCCGACCCCACCATGGCGAGGTGCTTCGTGTCCCCGTCCGGGACAGACCTCTTTCCGGGAGCCTCCCAAACTGCTTTGTGCAACGCATTGGACGCTATGCGCTGAGCAGTCCTGAGCACGCTCCGGAACCGGCGTGACCGAGCCGGCCGACACCGCACATCAGTGTCACGGCACCCGGAAACGCCATCCAGCAGATATTCCCTCCGCCTCTTTGGCGGACCACCGCCCCGGCACGGTCCACATCACAGGACCGAAGCCGGACAGCACAACCGGTCGCCGAGCCAGACAGGCCGACGTCCGCTCCAGGGAAGGACCCTTCGTGAGCGACACCACCGATCTGATGGGCGCACGTGTCGAGGAGACCGCTGCCGCGCCCGCCACGGACGCCTCCGCCGCGCCTGCCACCGGTGCTTCAGGCTCCCGTCGGCGCCGCGGCAGTGGCCTTGAGGGCATGGTGCTGGCCGAGCTGCAGCAGGTCGCATCCGGCCTCGGAATCAGGGGCACCGCGCGGATGCGCAAGAGCCAGCTGATCGAGGTCATCAAGGAGGCGCAGGCAGGAGGGGGTGCCCCGGCGAAAACCGCCGAGGCAGCCACCGAGACCAAGCCGAAGCGCCGGGCCACCTCGAAGGCTCGTACAGGGGACGACGCCGTACCTCCCGCCGAGAAGAGCGAGAAGAAGGCGGACGACGGCGGCAAGGCCGCGAAGGCCGAAAAGGCCGTGGCCCAGCAGCAGATCGAGATTCCCGGCCAGCCGGCCAGTGACGACGCCCCGGCCGAGCGCCGGCGTCGTCGGGCCACCGCCGATGCGGGCAGCCCCGAGACGGTCACCGCCGAGGCGAAGAGCGAGCCGAAGGCCGAGACCCCTGCTCAGGCCCAGCCCCAGGGCGAGGTCAGGGCCGACTCCGGTGACCAGGGTGGCGAGGGCCGCCAGGGCGACCAGGGTGGCGAGGGCCGCCAGGGCCGCCGTGACCGCGACCGGGGCGGCCGTGACCGCGACCGGGGCGACCGAGGCGGTCGGGACCGGGACCGCGGCCGCGGCAAGGGCGACGACCAGCAGGGCCAAGGCGGCGGCAATCAGCAGCGCGGCCAGCAGCAGGGCGGCGGTCGGCAGGACCGCCAGCAGCAGGACGATGACGACTTCGAGGGCGGCCGTCGCGGCCGTCGCGGTCGCTACCGGGACCGCCGTGGCCGCCGTGGCCGCGACGACATCGCCGAGCCGCAGGTCGCCGAGGACGACGTCCTGATCCCCGTCGCGGGCATCCTGGACATCCTCGACAACTACGCGTTCATCCGTACGTCCGGCTACCTGCCAGGTCCGAACGACGTGTACGTCTCCCTCGCCCAGGTCCGCAAGAACGGTCTGCGCAAGGGCGACCACGTCACCGGCGCGGTCCGGCAGCCGAAGGAGGGGGAGCGCCGCGAGAAGTTCAACGCGCTCGTCCGGCTCGACTCCGTCAACGGCATGGCGCCCGAACTCGGCCGTGGCCGCCCGGAGTTCAACAAGCTGACGCCGCTGTACCCGCAGGACCGGATCCGTCTCGAGACCGACCCGGCCGTGCTGACCACGCGGATCATCGACCTGGTCGCGCCGATCGGAAAGGGCCAGCGTGGCCTGATCGTGGCACCGCCGAAGACCGGCAAGACCATGATCCTGCAGGCGATCGCCAACGCGATCACCGTCAACAGCCCCGAGTGCCACCTGATGGTCGTCCTCGTCGACGAGCGTCCGGAAGAGGTCACCGACATGCAGCGGTCGGTCAAGGGCGAGGTCATCTCCTCGACCTTCGACCGCCCGGCCGAGGACCACACCACGGTCGCCGAGCTGGCCATCGAGCGGGCCAAGCGCCTGGTGGAGCTGGGCCACGACGTGGTCGTACTGCTCGACTCGATCACGCGTCTGGGCCGTGCGTACAACCTCGCCGCGCCCGCCTCCGGCCGCATCCTGTCCGGTGGTGTCGACTCGACCGCGCTGTACCCGCCGAAGCGCTTCTTCGGTGCCGCGCGCAACATCGAGGACGGCGGATCTCTTACGATCCTGGCCACCGCCCTGGTCGAGACCGGCTCGCGCATGGACGAGGTGATCTTCGAAGAGTTCAAGGGCACCGGCAACATGGAGCTCAAGCTCGACCGGAAGCTCTCCGACAAGCGCATCTTCCCGGCGGTGGACGTGGACGCGTCCAGCACCCGTAAGGAAGAAATCCTGCTCGGCAGCGACGAGTTGGGGATCGTCTGGAAGCTGCGCCGGGTGCTGCACGCGCTCGACCAGCAGCAGGCGATCGAGCTGCTCCTGGACAAGATGAAGCAGACGAAGTCGAACGCGGAGTTCTTGCTCCAGATCCAGAAGACGACGCCGATGCCGGGCAACGGCAACGACTGACATCAGCGTTTTCTGATTGCTCAAGGGGCTGCCCCCGTCACGAACGTGAGGGGGGCAGCCCCTTTTTGATGTCCCCGGCGCGAGACCTTCGCCACACGTGTGAAGATCGCCACCCATGGTGAACGGGGCCAAGAATTGGCCTGAAATCGCAGGTGAGCAGGCGGATTTCGGTCCCGTACGTCACTGATTGCTCACATTCGCCCACAGGGCGGTCACAGTGCGTTGTGCAACCCTTTTTGCGGTTTCAACGTCTGACGTGACGGGTCCTGACATACCAGTCATGCCTGACGCGCCATGCCTGACCCTGCACACAGGGGGTAACCGACCGGACGAGGACTGAGGAGCACATGACTGCCGAGAGCACGCCCGATTCCGGCAACCCGGAACCCTCCGGCCCCACCGGCCCGCGGCGCCGCGCCAAGGGCCGTCGCCGCAAGCCGCGCACGCGCAGCAAGGCCCTTCTGGTCACGGCGTGGGCTGCGGCGGGCGTCGTGATCCTGGGCGGCACCGGACTCGGCTACGTGTATTTCCGGCTCAACAACAACCTCAACAGCGTCGACATCGACCAGGCCCTCGGCACCGACCGGCCCCTGGACGTCGACAACGGCTCACAGGACATCCTCGTACTCGGCTCCGACACCCGCTCCGGCAGCAACAAGAAGCTGGGCGGCGGCGTCGACGACGGTTCGGCCCGCGCGGACACGGCGATGATCGTGCACGTCTACAAGGGGCACAAGAAGGCCAGCGTGGTCTCCATACCCCGCGACACCCTCATAGAGCGGCCCGAGTGCACCGACACCGAGGGCAAGACCCACGAGGGTTCGTCGAGCGCGATGTTCAACTCCGCGTACACCACCGGTGGCGCCGCCTGTGCGGTGAAGACCGTCGAGTCGATGACCGGCATCCGCATGGACCACTACATAGAGGTCGACTTCAGCGGCTTCCAGAAACTCATCGACGAACTCGGCGGCGTCAAGGTCACCACGAACGAGGACATATCCGACCCCGAGAGCCACCTGGACCTCAAGGCCGGCACCCATCAGCTCACCGGCAAGCAGGCCCTCGGCCTGGTCCGCACCCGGCACGGCGTCGGCGACGGCTCCGACCTCGGCCGCATCCAGCTCCAGCAGGCGTTCATCAAGGCACTGGTCGAGCAGGTCAAGAACATCGGCGTACTGACCAGCCCGAAGAAGCTGTGGGACCTCGCCGACACCGCGACGAACGCCGTCACGACCGACTCCGACCTGGACTCGCCCAAGGACCTGGCTTCGTTCGCCAACGGACTCAAGGGCATCGGCTCCTCGAACATGACGATGGTGACGATGCCGGTCCAGTACGACCCGGCCGACGGCAACCGAGTCCTCATGGTCAAGTCCAAAGCCGACCTGGTGTGGAAGGCCCTGAAGAACGACCGCCCCATCCCGAAGACAGCCACAGAGGGCACGGCAACGGGCAACGCGAAGGGCGTGGTGGGCGCTCCGTAGGGCGCCCCCGGAGGGGCGCGGGGCTGTATCCATTTGCGGCTCCGCCGCGGGGCGCGACCAGCCACGACGGGCCCGCAGACGCCCGCGATGCCAATGGGGCACCCCGTCCCGCGAGCCACTCCCCACCCCGAGGGAATAGACAACCCGAACCCCCGGTTTTGGGGGATAGCGCCAGTGCTGGCAGACTGGTACGTCGGCCCCGGTTCACGCTCCGCAGCCCGCGGCAGCGACCCGGTGCCCTCCCGAAACTAGGAGACACCTTGAAGCGCGACATCCACCCCGAGTACGTCGAGACGCAGGTCAGCTGCACCTGCGGCGCGTCGTTCACCACCCGCAGCACGATCCAGAGCGGTTCCATCCGCGCTGAGGTCTGCTCCGAGTGCCACCCGTTCTACACGGGCAAGCAGAAGATCCTCGACACCGGTGGCCGTGTGGCCCGCTTCGAGGCCCGCTTCGGCAAGGCTGCCGCTGCCAAGAAGTAGCGACCTCACAGCGCCGGTCCTCGTTGTCCCCGCAAGGGGGCTTCGGGACCGGCGCTTTGCATGGTGCAGCCCCTTAAATTTCGTACGTCATTTGGAGCCGGAGATGTTCGAGGCGGTCGAGGAACTGATCGGCGAGCACGCCGATCTTGAGAAGAAGCTCGCCGACCCGTCGGTGCACGCGGACCAGGCGAACGCGCGCAGGCTGAACAAGCGCTACCACGAGCTGACCCCGATCATCGCGACGTACCGCTCCTGGAAGCAGACCGGCGACGACATCGAGACGGCCCGTGAACTGGGCGCCGACGACCCGGAGTTCGCGGCCGAGGTCAAGGAGCTGGAGAAGCACCGTGAGGAGCTCACCGAGAGGCTGCGGCTGCTGCTCGTCCCGCGCGACCCCAGCGACGACAAGGACGTGATCCTCGAGATCAAGGCCGGCGCCGGAGGCGACGAGTCCGCGCTGTTCGCGGGCGACCTGCTGCGCATGTACCTGCGGTACGCGGAGCGCATCGGCTGGAAGACCGAGATCATCGATGTCACCGAGTCCGAGCTCGGCGGCTACAAGGACGTCCAGGTCGCGGTGAAGACGAAGGGCGGCCAGGGCGCCACCGAGCCCGGTCAGGGCGTCTGGGCCCGGCTGAAGTACGAGGGTGGGGTGCACCGGGTGCAGCGCGTGCCCGCGACCGAGTCCCAGGGCCGGATCCACACCTCCGCGGCGGGTGTCCTCGTGACCCCGGAGGCCGAGGAGATCGACGTCGAGATCAACCCCAACGACCTGCGGATCGACGTCTACCGCTCCTCGGGCCCCGGCGGCCAGTCCGTCAACACCACCGACTCCGCGGTGCGCATCACGCACATTCCCACCGGAGTCGTCGCCTCCTGCCAGAACGAGAAGAGCCAGTTGCAGAACAAGGAGCAGGCGATGCGTATCCTGCGCTCCAGGCTTCTCGCGGCGGCGCAGGAGGAAGCGGAGAAGGAGGCGGCCGACGCCCGGCGCAGCCAGGTCCGTACCGTCGACCGTTCCGAGAAGATCCGAACGTACAACTATCCGGAGAACCGCATCTCGGACCACCGCGTCGGCTTCAAGGCGTACAACTTGGACCAGGTGCTCGACGGTGACCTCGACGCGGTGATCCAGGCCTGCGTGGACGCGGACTCGGCCGCGAAGCTCGCCGCCGCGTGAAGCCCCGTGGCGCCGCGCCGCCGCGCAGCGCCGCGAAACAGCGACAAGACAACAGCTCAGCCCCGGAGGACCAGCGTGCAGCAACATTTTGGGGGGCGACCCCCGAACCCCCGCAGCGTGCTGCTCGCGGAAGTGGCCCAGGCCACCCAGCGGCTTGCCGATGCCGGCGTGCCCTCGCCACGCAATGACGCGGAGGAGCTCGCCGCCTTCGTGCACGGCGTGAAGCGGGGCGAACTGCACTCGGTCAAGGACGCCGACTTCGACGCCCGCTACTGGGAGGTCATCGCCCGCCGCGAGGCCCGCGAGCCACTCCAGCACATCACCGGTCGTGTCTTCTTCCGTTACACGGAACTCCAGGTCGGGCCAGGGGTGTTCGTGCCGCGCCCGGAGACCGAGTCCGTCGTCGGCTGGGCGATAGACGCCGTACGCGCGATGGACGTCGTCGAACCGCTCATCGTCGACCTGTGCACGGGTTCCGGAGCGATCGCGCTCGCCCTGGCGCAGGAGGTGCCGCGCTCCCGCGTGCACGCCGTGGAGCTGTCCGAGGACGCGCTCCAGTGGGCCCGTAAGAACGTCGAGGGGTCCAGGGTCGAGCTGCGCCAGGGAGACGCCCTGTACGCCTTCCCCGACCTCAACGGCCAGGTGGACCTCGTCATCTCCAACCCGCCGTACATCCCGCTCACCGAATGGGAGTACGTACAGCCCGAGGCCCGGGACTACGATCCTCAACTCGCCCTGTTCTCGGGCGAGGACGGGCTCGACCTCATCCGCGGCCTTGAACGCACCGCACACCGGCTGCTGCGGCCCGGCGGCGTCGTCGTCGTCGAGCACGCCGACACCCAGGGCGGGCAGGTGCCGTGGATCTTCACCGAGGAGCGGGGCTGGGCCGACGCCGCCGACCACCCCGACCTCAACAACCGGCCGCGGTTCGCGACGGCCCGCAGGGCGATGCCGTGAACTCGGCGCGCGGCATTGCGTTCGGCACGCCTTGTTCGAAGACTTCAAGCCAGCAGTACGTGTACGAGGAGGCTCGCTAAATGGCACGGCGATACGACACCAACGACGCGACCGACCGCTCCACGGGTCTGCGCGAGGCAGCGTCCGCCGTACGCCGGGGCGAGCTCGTGGTGCTGCCCACCGACACCGTGTACGGCATCGGCGCCGACGCGTTCAGCTCGGAGGCCGTGTCCGATCTGCTGGAGGCCAAGGGCCGTGGGCGCAACATGCCCACGCCCGTCCTCATCGGCTCCCCGAACACGCTGCACGGCCTGGTCACCGACTTCTCCGAGATGGCGTGGGAGCTCGTCGACGCGTTCTGGCCGGGCGCGCTGACCCTGGTCGCCAAGCACCAGCCGTCGCTCCAGTGGGACTTGGGGGACACCCGTGGCACCGTCGCCGTGCGCATGCCGCTGCACCCGGTGGCGATCGAGCTGCTGACCGAGGTCGGTCCCATGGCCGTGTCCTCGGCGAACCTGACCGGCCATCCGGCGCCGGAGGACTGTGACGCCGCGCAGGAGATGCTCGGCGACTCCGTCTCGGTCTACCTGGACGGCGGGCACACCCCCGGCAACGTCCCCTCCTCGATCGTCGACGTCACGGGCAAGGTGCCGGTCCTGCTGCGCGCGGGCGCACTGTCGGCCGAGGAGCTGCGCAAGGTGGTACCCGACCTCGAGGTGGCGAATTGACGGCCCCTGACGCGGGGCGTGGCATAGGCAACGGGGACGATACGGGGACCTTCACAGGGCTACCCCGGGACACCTTCCGCATCCTCCACGTCAGCACCGGCAACGTATGCCGCTCGCCGATCACCGAGCGGCTGACCCGCCATGCCCTGGCGGACCGCCTCGGCGATCCGCTGTGGGGCGGCCTGATCGTGGAGAGCGCCGGTACCTGGGGTCACGAGGGCGCCCCCATGGAGGCCAACGCGGAAGCGGTCCTCGCCGACTTCGGCGCGGACGCCTCCGGCTTCGTGGGCCGGGAGCTGCTGGACGACCACGTCATCAGAGCGGACCTGGTCCTGACGGCCACCCGCGACCACCGGGCCCAGGTCATCTCCATGGGCCACTCGGCGGGCCTGCGCACCTTCACCCTCAAGGAGTTCACCCGCCTGGTGAAGGCCATAGACCCCGCGACCCTGCCTCCCCTGGAGGACGGAGTGGTCGCGCGCGCAAGAGCCCTGGTCCGCGCCGCGGCAGCTCTACGCGGGTGGCTATTGGCCCCGACGGTGGAGGCGGACGAGGTGTACGACCCGTACGGGGCGCCGTTGACGTTCTTCCGGTCGGTGGGGGACGAGATTCAGCAGGCCATCGATCCGGTGGTGACGGCGCTGACGGGCGTACCGGCTCGTACCTGATCGCCGCCGGGGGCACCGGCTCGGGCGTAACAGCGGGCGCAGTGGCGGACCTGGTTCTACATTGGACTTAGTTTTCGCCGATCTCAGGCCGCCCCGCAGGGGGTTGCCGGTCCGGAGTCCACCATGGTGGTCACACGTACGCTTGACGGCCTGCTGCCTGCCGATGTGCTCGGTCGGCAGGATCCCGAGCTGGCCGAGCTCCTCATCGGGGAACTGGACCGGCAGTCGACGACGCTTCAGCTGATCGCCGCCGAGAACTTCACCTCGCCCGCCGTGCTGGCCGCCCTCGGCTCACCGCTCGCGAACAAGTACGCCGAGGGATACCCAGGCGCCCGGCACCACGGCGGATGCGAACTCGTCGACGTGGCCGAACGTCTCGCCGTCGAGCGCGCCAAGGCCCTCTTCGGCGCCGAACACGCCAACGTGCAGTCCCACTCCGGGAGTTCCGCCGTACTCGCCGCATACGCCGCCCTGCTGCGCCCCGGCGACACCGTACTCGCACTGGGCCTCCCGCACGGCGGCCACCTCACCCACGGCTCGCCCGCCAACTTCTCCGGCCGCTGGTTCGACTTCGTCGGCTACGGCGTCGACCCGGAGAGCGGGCTCATCGACTACGAGCAGGTGCACGCGCTCGCCCGTACCCACCGCCCGAAAGCCATCGTGTGCGGCTCCATCTCGTACCCGAGGCACATCGACTACGAGGCCTTCAGGGCCGTAGCCGATGGGGTGGGCGCCTATCTCATCGCCGACGCCGCCCACCCCATCGGCCTCGTCGCCGGGGGAGCGGCGCCCAGTCCCGTGCCGTACGCCGACGTCGTCTGCGCCACCACGCACAAGGTGCTGCGCGGCCCGCGCGGCGGCATGCTGCTGTGCGGCGCGGAGTTGGCCGAGCGGGTGGACCGGGCGGTGTTCCCGTTCACCCAGGGCGGCGCCCAGATGCACACCATCGCCGCCAAGGCCGTCGCGTTCGGCGAGGCGGCGACGCCGGCCTTCGCGGCGTACGCGCATCAGGTCGTCGCCAACGCCCAGGCGCTCGCGGCGGGGCTGACCGCCGAGGGCCTCGCCGTCACCACCGGCGGTACCGACACCCACCTGCTGACCCTCGACCCCGCACCGCTCGGCGTGGACGCCCGCACCGCCCGCGGCCGGCTTGCCGCCGCCGGTCTGGTCCTCGACACCTGTGCGCTGCCCCACCCGGACGTGCGCGGACTGCGCCTGGGCACGGCCGCCGTCACCACCCAGGGCATGGGCGAGGCGGAGATGGCCCGGATCGCCGTACTGCTGGGCCAGGCACTGCGCGAGGAACCGGCCGGCCGCCTGGTGCGTGAAGAAGTGCGGGACCTGACCGGAAGATTTCCGCCGTATCCCGGCTAGAGCCGGGTATGCGCGAACCCGTACACAGCCACGCGTGCAACCATCGGCTCTACCCGGAAGTCCCCAACCGTATGCGCCGAAAGCTAGGGTGTGGGGCTGAGATGGCCAGCGAGACCTGTGGGGAAGCCTGTGCGTGAATACCTCCTGACGCTCTGCATCACGGCCGCGGTGACGTACCTGCTGACCGGGCCGGTGCGGAAGTTCGCGATCGTGGCAGGAGCCATGCCTGGGATCCGTGCGCGCGACGTGCACCGGGAACCCACGCCCCGGCTCGGGGGTATCGCGATGTTCTTCGGGCTGTGCGCGGGCCTGCTGGTCGCCGACCATCTGACCAACCTCAGCGAGGTCTTCGAGAACTCCAACGAGCCGCGCGCCCTGCTCTCCGGGGCCGCGCTCATCTGGCTGATCGGTGTCCTGGACGACAAGTTCGAGATCGACGCCCTGATCAAGCTCGGCGGCCAGATGATCGCCGCCGGTGTCATGGTGATGCAGGGCCTGACCATCCTGTGGCTGCCGGTGCCGGGCGTCGGCTCGGTCTCGCTGACCCAGTGGCAGGGCACGCTGCTGACCGTCGCGCTCGTCGTCGTCACCATCAACGCCGTGAACTTCGTCGACGGCCTCGACGGCCTCGCCGCGGGCATGGTCTGCATCGCCTCCGCGGCGTTCTTCATGTACGCCTACCGCATCTGGTACGGGTACGGGCTCGAGTCCGCGGCCCCCGCGACCCTGTTCTCCGCGATCCTCATGGGCATGTGCATCGGCTTCCTGCCGCACAACATGCACCCGGCGCGCATTTTCATGGGCGACTCGGGCTCGATGCTCATCGGCCTGGTGCTCGCGGCCGGCGCCATCTCCATCACCGGGCAGGTCGACCCCGACGCGATGAGCCTGTTCGCCGGGTCCGAGAAGGAGGCCGTGCACCAGACGGTGCCGGTCTACATCCCGCTGCTGCTGCCGCTGACGCTCATCGCCGTACCGGCCGCCGACCTGGTGCTCGCCATCGTGCGCCGCACCTGGCGCGGCCAGTCCCCGTTCGCCGCCGACCGCGGGCATCTGCACCACCGTCTGCTGGAGATCGGGCACTCGCACAGCAGGGCCGTGCTCATCATGTACTTCTGGTCGGCCCTGATCGCCTTCGGCGCCCTCGCGTACTCGGTCAACTCGGCGTCCATGTGGATCGTGCTCGGCATCGTGTTCCTCAGCGCGGTGGGCCTGGTGCTGCTTCTTCTGCCGCGCTTCACGCCGCGTACGCCGGCCTGGGCCGAGCGCTTTGTGCCGCCGCGCTACCGCCGCCGTGGCCAGGTCGCCCAAGACGCTTCGGAGGCCGTGGAGGGGTCGCCCGCGGTCGCGTACGCGGGTGCCTCAGGTGCTGTGCCCGGGGCGCTCGGTGAGGCCACGGAGCCCACTGGGACTGGTGAGGAACATCGCGCGCCGGTCACCGCGGGCGTCTCGGGGGTCAACGGTGCGACGGCTGTCGGCCATCGTCCGCGCATCCTCGACGGACGCAAGGCCGGATCGTCTCACTGACGATTTCACAAACCGCTCCTATACCAGACAAACTCGGCGGCGTGGGCGCACAGACGGGCGGGTTCACTCTCATGTGTGACGCCGAGCACACCAACCAGGTAAAGACCTCATCAAATAGTTTGTGATACGGTTCACGAGACTCGGGGATGAGCCGAAGGGCCGCAGTGCGACGGCCCATTGGCGTGAGGTTCCCTCCCCACCCGGGACTACGCTCGTCCATGACGACACCCTGCCCCCTTAGTAAGCGGAGCTGCCGCCATGCCGTCCAATGACGCCCGGATTCTCCTTCAGGCCGCCGTGCCCACGGCTGCCGTCGGCGCGATTGCCGCCGTCGTCGGCGGGGTGGTTGCCGGTGGCGAGGGAGCGGTCGGGGCGGTCGTCGCGACCGTGGTTGTGATCCTCTTCATGGGAATCGGCCTGTACGTTCTGCAGCGCACTGCCAAATCGCTTCCGCACCTGTTCCAGGCCATGGGTCTGATGCTCTATACGGCACAGATTCTGCTGCTGTTCATGTTCGTCGCCGCGTTCAAGGACACGACACTGTTCCACCCCAAGGCCTTTGCGTTCACGCTGGTCGCCGCCACGCTCGCGTGGATCGGCTGCCAGGCCCTTGCTCAGATGAAGGCCAAGATCCTTTACGTCGAACCCGACTCCTCGAAGGGCGACAAGCCCGAAAAGACGGGCCACTCGTCGTGAGGGGTAGGGCCGGGATAAGTGCACGTAAGAGATCCTGCTATCGTCCGGTGCCAACTGCGGCATCGCGGGCGCGGGCATCCGAGCTGACGCCTGCTCAAGCGCGAGGCTCAATGCCCCACAGCCGCCCCCACATCCGTAACACCTGTCCAGTGCCGAACCGCGGCTGCGCGCCGCGCCGACACAACGAGGTTGCCGTACCTATGCGTCACGCCGAAGGAGCCCGTGGTGAGTGCTGACCAGACCCAGCTCGCCTTTGACTGGAGCTGTCGGATCATGTCCGACAACGGCTGCGGCTTCCCGGCTCCGGGCCTGCACTCGTTCCTCTTCAAGCCGATCGCCGAGGTCGGCGGGTTCGAGTTCAACAAGGTGATGCTGCTCGCCCTCATCACCACGGGGCTCGTCATCAGTTTCTTCTACGCGGCCTTCGGCCAAGCCAGGGTGGTTCCGGGCAAGCTGCAGATGGTCGGCGAGGCCGGGTACGACTTCGTCCGCCGCGGCATCGTGTACGAGACCCTCGGCAAGAAGGAGGGCGAGAAGTACGTCCCCTTCATGGTCTCGCTGTTCTTCTTCATCTGGATCATGAACATCTGGTCCGTGATCCCGCTGGCCCAGTTCCCGGTCTCGTCGATCATCTCGTTCCCGTTTGTGCTGGCCGGCATCGTCTGGATCGTCTGGGTCTCGCTGACCTTCAAGCGGCACGGCTTCGTCGGCTTCTTCAAGAACGTCACCGGCTACGACAAGTCGCTGGGCGCGGTTCTGCCGCTCGTGATGGTCATCGAGTTCTTCTCGAACCTGCTGGTCCGACCGTTCACGCACGCGGTCCGACTCTTCGCCAACATGTTCGCCGGCCACCTGATGCTGGTGATGTTCACCGTTGCCTCCTGGTACTTGCTGAACAGCTGGATGATCCCGGCGGCCGGTGTCTCCTTCGTCATGACCATGGTCATGATCCTCTTCGAGCTCTTCGTGCAGGCTGTCCAGGCGTACGTCTTCGTGCTGCTGGCATGCACGTACATCCAGGGCGCACTGGCCGAGCACCACTGAGCCGCACCGCCCCAAGCCCCTAGAACGTCCGGTGGCCAACCCCCGCCGGTCCATGAAAGAGAAGGAAGAATCAGCATGGCTGCCCTTGAGACCCTCGCCGCTGTCGAAGGCAACATCGGTTCCATCGGCTATGGCCTCGCCGCCATCGGCCCCGGCGTCGGCGTCGGCATCATCTTCGGTAACGGCACCCAGGCCCTCGCCCGCCAGCCCGAGGCGGCCGGCCTGATCCGCGCCAACCAGATCCTCGGCTTCGCCTTCTGTGAGGCGCTTGCCCTCATCGGCATCGTCATGCCGTTCGTCTACGGATGACCGGACCTTGACGAGCGAACTTTTCAACGGAAGGCACTGATGTGATCGCCAACCTGGTACAGCTGGCGGCCGAGGAGAAGCAGAACCCGCTTATCCCGCCCGGTCCCGAGCTGCTCGTCGGCACCATCGCCTTCGCCATCGTGTTCTTCTTCTTCTGGAAGAAGCTCCTCCCGAACATCAACAAGGTTCTGGAAGAGCGCCGCGCGGCGATCGAAGGCGGCATCGAAGAGGCCGACGCCATGAAGACCGAGGCCCAGAGCGTGCTGGAGCAGTACAAGGCCCAGCTCGCCGAGGCCCGGCACGAGGCCGCGCGGCTGCGCCAGGAGGCGCAGGAGCAGGGCGCCGCGCTCATCGCCGAGATGCGTGCGGAAGGCCAGCGGCAGCGTGAAGAGATCATCGCCGCCGGTCACACCCAGATCGAGGCCGACCGCAAGGCCGCAGCCTCCGCGCTGCGTCAGGACGTGGGCAAGCTCGCCACCGACCTGGCCGGCAAGCTCGTCGGTGAGTCCCTCGAGGACCACGCCCGGCAGAGCCGCACCATCGACCGCTTCCTCGACGAGCTCGAGGAGAAGGCCGAGGCGGCTCGATGACAGCACACGGAGCGAGCCGCGAGGCAACCGCTGCCGCACGTGAGCGTCTCGACGCGCTGACGGACAACACGTCCGTGGACGCACTCGCGCTCGCCGACGAGCTGGCCGCCGTCACCGCGCTGCTCGACCGCGAGATCAGCCTGCGTCGGGTCCTCACCGACCCGGCGCAGCCCGGCGAGGCGAAGGCCGAGCTGGCCGGCCGGCTGTTCGGCGGTCAGGTCGGCGGGACCACCATCGACCTGGTGTCCGGCATGGTGCGCTCCCGCTGGTCGCAGCCGCGCAACCTGGTGGACGCGATCGAGGAGCTGGCCGACACGGCCGACCTCACCGCGGCCCAGCAGGCGGGCACGCTCGACGAGGTGGAGGACGAGCTGTTCCGGTTCGGCCGGATCGTCTCCTCCAGCACCGAGCTGCGTGCCGCGCTGACGAACCGCGCCGCCGGCACCGCCGCCAAGACCGAGCTGCTGCGCAGCCTCCTCGGCGGCCGGGCCAAGACCGGAACCGAGCGGTTGGTCACGCGCCTTGTGACCGCGCCGCGGGGACGTAGCCTGGAGGCGGGACTCGAGTCCCTTTCCAAGCTCGCTGCCGAGCGCCGAGACCGCATGGTCGCCGTCGTCACCTCGGCGGTCCCGCTGAGCGACCCGCAGAAGCGGCGCCTGGGTGCCGCCCTCGCAAAGCTCTACGGGCGTCCGATGCACCTCAATCTCGACGTCGACCCCGAGGTCGTCGGAGGGATCCGGGTGCAGGTGGGCGACGAGGTCATCAACGGTTCCATCGCGGACCGGCTCGAGGACGCCACTCGCCGCATGGCGGGCTGACAGCAACTCAATACACGTACGAAGACAGGCAGTACTACGGCCCTGGTTGGGCCGTGCAGAGGATTCCTGGGGGTCGCCCCCAGACCCCCAAGTTGAAACTTCGGGCCCAACAAGGAGAGCAGGGAACCCAGATGGCGGAGCTCACGATCCGGCCGGAGGAGATCCGGGACGCGCTGGAGAACTTTGTCCAGGCGTACAAGCCGGACGCGGCCTCGCGCGAGGAGGTCGGTACGGTCACCGTCGCCGGCGACGGTATCGCCAAGATCGAGGGTCTGCCCTCGGCCATGGCGAACGAGCTGCTGAAGTTCGAGGACGGCACTCTCGGTCTCGCGCTGAACCTGGAAGAGCGCGAGATCGGTGCGGTCGTCCTCGGCGAGTTCAACGGCATCGAGGAGGGCCAGCCGGTCACCCGTACCGGCGAGGTCCTGTCGGTCGCCGTGGGCGAGGGCTACCTCGGCCGCGTCGTCGACCCGCTCGGCGCCCCGATCGACGGCCTCGGCGAGATCGAGACGTCCGGCCGCCGCGCCCTCGAGCTGCAGGCCCCGGGCGTCATGGTCCGTAAGTCGGTGCACGAGCCGATGGAGACCGGCTACAAGGCCGTCGACACGATGACCCCGATCGGCCGCGGCCAGCGTCAGCTGATCATCGGCGACCGGCAGACCGGCAAGACCGCCCTGGCCGTCGACACGATCATCAACCAGCGCGACAACTGGCGTACTGGCGACCCGAAGAAGCAGGTCCGCTGCATCTACGTCGCCATCGGTCAGAAGGGCTCGACCATCGCCTCCGTGCGTGGTGCCCTCGAAGAGGCCGGCGCCCTGGAGTACACGACCATCGTCGCCGCCCCGGCGTCCGACCCGGCCGGCTTCAAGTACCTTGCGCCGTACACCGGTTCGGCCATCGGCCAGCACTGGATGTACGAGGGCAAGCACGTCCTCATCGTCTTCGACGACCTCTCGAAGCAGGCCGACGCCTACCGCGCCGTGTCCCTGCTGCTGCGCCGTCCGCCGGGGCGCGAGGCCTACCCCGGTGACGTCTTCTACCTGCACTCCCGTCTGCTGGAGCGCTGCGCGAAGCTCTCCGACGACATGGGCGCGGGCTCGATGACCGGTCTGCCGATCGTCGAGACGAAGGCCAACGACGTCTCGGCGTTCATCCCGACCAACGTCATCTCCATCACCGACGGCCAGTGCTTCCTGGAGTCGGACCTGTTCAACGCCGGTCAGCGTCCCGCGCTGAACGTCGGTATCTCCGTCTCCCGAGTCGGTGGCTCCGCGCAGCACAAGGCGATCCGTCAGGTCTCCGGCCGGCTCCGCGTCGACCTCGCCCAGTTCCGTGAGCTGGAGGCGTTCGCCGCCTTCGGTTCCGACCTGGACTCCGCGTCGAAGGCGCAGCTGGAGCGCGGTCAGCGCATGGTCGAGCTGCTCAAGCAGCCGCAGTACCAGCCGATGTCCACCGAGGACCAGGTCGTCTCCATCTGGGCCGGCACCACCGGCAGGATGGACGAGGTGCCGGTCGACGACATCCGCCGCTTCGAGAAGGAGCTGCTGGAGTACCTGCACCGCAAGGAGCAGGGCCTGCTGACCTCCATCAAGGAGGGCGGCAAGATGTCGGACGACACGATCACGGCCATGAGTGACGCCGTCGCGGAGTTCAAGAAGCAGTTCGAGACCTCGGACGGCAAGCTGCTCGGCGAGGACACCCCTGCCGCTGCGGGCAAGTGACGACGGAAGGGACCTGACTCATGGGAGCCCAGCTCCGGGTCTACAAGCGTCGCATCAAATCCGTCACCGCGACCAAGAAGATCACCAAGGCGATGGAGATGATCGCCGCCTCGCGCGTCGTCAAGGCGCAGCGCAAGGTGGCGGCCTCCACGCCGTACGCGACCGAGCTCACGCGCGCGGTCACGGCGGTCGGCACCGGCTCGAACACCAAGCACCCGCTGACCACGGAGGCGGAGAACCCGACCCGCGCCGCGGTACTGCTCCTCACGAGCGACCGCGGCCTGGCCGGCGCCTTCAACTCCAACGCCATCAAGGCGGCGGAGCAGCTGACCGCCCGTCTCGAGACCGAGGGCAAGGAGGTCGACATCTACATCGTCGGCCGCCGCGGTGTCGCCCACTACAACTTCCGTGAGCGCAAGATCTCGGAGCAGTGGACCGGATTCACCGACGCGCCCTCGTACGGGGACGCCAAGAAGATCGCGGCCCCACTCATCGAGGCCATCGAGAAGGAGACGGCGGACGGCGGCGTGGACGAACTCCACATCGTCTACACCGAGTTCGTCTCGATGATGACGCAGACGGCGGTCGACAGCCGCCTGCTGCCGCTCAGCCTCAAGGAAGTGGCGGAGGAGTCGCACACCAAGGGCGAGATCCTTCCGCTGTACGACTTCGAGCCGTCGGCGGAGGACGTCCTCGACGCCCTGCTGCCGCGCTACGTCGAGAGCCGTATCTACAACGCGCTGCTCCAGTCGGCTGCCTCCAAGCACGCCGCCACGCGCCGCGCGATGAAGTCGGCGACCGACAACGCCGGGGATCTCATCGAGAACCTCACCCGGCTTGCCAACGCGGCCCGCCAGGCCGACATCACCCAGGAAATCAGCGAGATCGTCGGTGGCGCGAGCGCCCTGGCCGACGCGACCGCGGGGAGTGACAAGTAATGACGACGACAGTTGAGACGGCCGTTGCCACGGGCCGCGTCGCCCGGGTGATCGGCCCGGTCGTCGACGTGGAGTTCCCCGTCGACGCGATGCCGGAGATCTACAACGCCCTTCACGTCGAGGTGGCCGACCCGGCCGAGGCCGGCAAGAAGAAGATCCTGACCCTGGAGGTCGCCCAGCACCTGGGTGACGGACTGGTCCGTACGATCTCCATGCAGCCCACCGACGGTCTGGTCCGCCAGGCCCCGGTCACCAACACCGGCACGGGTATCACCGTCCCGGTCGGCGACTTCACCAAGGGCAAGGTGTTCAACACCCTCGGCGAGGTGCTGAACGTCGACGAGACCTTCGACGGCGAGCGCTGGCCGATCCACCGCAAGGCCCCGGCCTTCGACCAGCTCGAGTCGAAGACCGAGATGTTCGAGACGGGTCTGAAGGTCGTCGACCTTCTCACCCCGTACGTGCGAGGCGGCAAGATCGGTCTGTTCGGTGGTGCCGGTGTCGGCAAGACCGTGCTGATCCAGGAAATGATCATGCGTGTGGCCAAGCTGCACGAGGGCGTTTCCGTCTTCGCCGGCGTCGGCGAGCGCACCCGTGAGGGCAACGACCTCATCGACGAGATGACCGAGTCCGGCGTGCTGGACAAGACCGCGCTGGTCTTCGGCCAGATGGACGAGCCCCCGGGCACCCGTCTCCGTGTGGCCCTGGCCGGTCTGACCATGGCGGAGTACTTCCGCGATGTGCAGAAGCAGGACGTGCTGTTCTTCATCGACAACATCTTCCGCTTCACCCAGGCCGGTTCCGAGGTGTCGACCCTGCTCGGCCGCATGCCGTCCGCGGTGGGCTACCAGCCCAACCTCGCGGACGAGATGGGCCAGCTCCAGGAGCGCATCACCTCGACCCGTGGTCACTCGATCACCTCGATGCAGGCGATCTACGTCCCCGCGGACGACCTGACCGACCCGGCTCCGGCCACGACCTTCGCCCACCTCGACGCGACGACGGTGCTCTCCCGTCCGATCTCCGAGAAGGGCATCTACCCGGCCGTGGACCCGCTGGACTCCACGTCCCGCATCCTGGACCCGCGTTACATCTCGCAGGACCACTACGACGCCGCCATGCGCGTCAAGACGATCCTGCAGAAGAACAAGGACCTCCAGGACATCATCGCGATCCTCGGTATCGACGAGCTCGGCGAGGAGGACAAGCTCGTCGTCCACCGCGCCCGTCGCGTCGAGCGCTTCCTGTCGCAGAACACCCACGCCGCCAAGCAGTTCACCGGCCTGGACGGTTCGGACGTGCCGCTCGACGAGTCGATCACCGCGTTCAACGCGATCTGCGACGGTGAGTACGACCACTTCCCGGAGCAGGCGTTCTTCATGTGCGGCGGCCTGGAGGACCTCAAGGCCAAGGCCAAGGAGCTCGGCGTCTCCTGAACCTCGTGTTCTCGGTGAGGGGGCGGGCGCGTCCCGCCCCCTCACCCACGCCTACGCAGCATCTCCCGGGGGCTGTATAAATGTGCGGCTACCGCCGCGCGGCCCCCGGACCCCCCCAGCCGACGGCCGGGGCGGGGCCCGACACTTGAGAGTTCGGCGCCCTACTAGACTTAGACCCAACACCCGGCAACAACCGCCGGGTGGTGACCCGAGGAGCCCACCTTGGCTGCTGAGCTGCATGTCGAGCTCGTCGCCGCGGACCGCAGTGTCTGGTCCGGCGAGGCCACCCTGGTCGTCGCGCGCACCACGTCCGGCGACATCGGCGTCATGCCCGGTCACCAGCCGCTGCTCGGTGTGCTGGAGTCGGGCCCGGTGACCATCCGTACGAGTGATGGTGGAACGGTCGTCGCGGCGGTGCACGGCGGTTTCATCTCGTACTCGGACTACAAGCTGTCGTTGCTGGCCGAGATCGCCGAGTTGTCGGACGAGATCGATGTCCAGCGTGCGGAGCGGGCGCTCGAGCGCGCGAAGTCGGACGCGGACGCGTCCGCCGAGCGTCGCGCGGACGTCCGACTGCGAGCGGTGGCGGCACGCTGAAACCAGCGCGCCACAGGACTTGACTCAGCCGCGGCCAGGACCGGAGCCTTCTCCGGACCGGGCCGCGGCTGCGGCAATGCGGGTGCTTTTTCCCTTTCCGTTACCTAGGAGACGAGGAGGTCGGTGTCGATGGTCCTCGCTCTGACTGTGTGCGGCTTGGTGGTCCTGCTGGCGGCGGCCGGACTCTTCGTCTTCGGCGTGCGCCGGAGACTGATCCAGCGCTCCGGCGGCACCTTCGACTGCAGCCTCCGCTGGAACACCCCCGAGAAAAGCGACACCAGCGGCAAAGGCTGGGGCTATGGCATCGCCCGCTACAGCGGCGACCGCATCGAATGGTTCCGCGTCTTCTCGTACGCTCCCCGACCGCGCCGCATCCTGGAACGCTCGGCGATCGAGGTGGCCGGCCGCCGCGCCCCCGAGGGCGAGGAGGAACTGGCACTGCTCTCCGACGCGATCGTGCTCGCCTGTCTCCACCGGGGCACGCGGCTCGAGCTGGCGATGAGCGAGGACGCGCTGACCGGGTTCCTCGCGTGGCTGGAGGCGGCTCCGCCGGGGCAACGAGTCAATGTGGCTTAGGAAATCGGCAGCACACTCGTGCGTGAGAACCTCCCCACGATTGCAGTTTTGCTTCAGTGAGAGTTGCTCGGCATGTCGGCGTGTGAGGCGAGGAGCGGGCTGGTGTGACCCGGCCGCCGAATCAGCCGGTGCCGCGCACGGCACCGGCTGATCGGGATCCAGTTTCTGCACCGGGGGTGCCCATCGCGGTATGTCGGCGCTGTAACCCGTGCTTCTGCAGAAAAGCCGCAGGTGGTCCGACTGCCGCATCCCCCGGTGAGAATGGGCGGCCCACCGGCCAGATCCATTCCAGAATCCACGCTCGTCCCGGTAGTCGTGGGGGTTCTTGAATATGTCACTCGAATGGTCCAGCGCTCTCACGGCTTCCTGTCGCTGAGGCGTACCGGCTCCCCCAGTACGAACCCCTCCCACTGTGTGCCGGTGCGAAGGATCAAGTAGTCGCCGCCGCAGGCGAGTTGGCGTTCCGTGGAGGCATTGGCGACGCGGCCGCCGGCGGACCACCTGCTCGTCGCGTTGCTGGGGCACATCCGTGGCCGGTATCGCCATACCGGCCACTGCCAAGTCCCTGCCGCGCGTCAGGGGACACCGGTGCCGTGCGAGGACGTCACGGAGTTGATCAAGCAGGTGAACGAGGCGAACACCCGTGGGCGGGGAACCGTCGTGCCGTCGTCGGGATGCAGCTACGAGCTCAATGCTCCGGCCGTGCCGGACGGCACCAGCGGCGCCAGCGGGCTGCCGATCATCACCGGGGAGCTCACCATCTCCGGTAATCGAGCAACCATCACCCGTCAGTCGACCACGCCGTTCCGTATCGCCGAAGTCGCTCAGCAGGGATCCCTCACCCTCAACGGGATCACCGTGTCGGGCGGCAGCGCGGCCGAGGATTCCGGCACGGCCGGCGGCGGCATCCTCACCGAAGGGACGCTGCGCCTGGTCGCGAGCCGGATCACCGGCAACACCGCTTCCGTCCTCGGCGGCGGGATCGCGGTCGCGTCCGGTGCCACCGCGCGACTTGCCGGCAGCATCGTGTCGGACAACAGGGCCCGACGACGGCAACACTGCGGGCGACGGTGGTGGCATTCACGTGGGTGACTCCGCCCGGTTGACCGTGCAAGGGGGGTCCATCCAGAGCAACACGGCGGCGTCCACCGGCGGGGGACCGGCCACCTTCGGTACCACGGTCCTCGGCGGTACAACGGTCCGGGGCAACAGAACCGTGAACCTCGAAGGCGGCGGCATTGTCACAGCGTTTGGCCCCCTCACCCTCAACGGCGGGCGCGTGACGGGGAACGAGGCCGCCACGTACGGCGGAGGCATCGTCAACCTCGGCCTCGGCAGCACCCTGCGACTGCGGAGCACCACCGTGGACCACAACGTCAGCAAAATCGACGGTGGTGGCCTCTACCACCAGGCCGGTACTTCCGTGCTGGTCGGCGACAGGGTCCTCCGCAACCACGCGGAAGGCCAGGGCGGCGGGATCTTCCGCGTCGACGGCTCGCTCGTCCTGACCCGAGCACCCGTCGTCCAGAACACGCCCGACAACTGCGCACCGTCCGGAGCCGTCCCCGGCTCCACGCAGTGGCGACTGGTCGGCCAAGCACCAGGGTGCCCGGGCTTGGCCGACCGGTTCGGCGGAAAAGAGATGAGATGGGGTGAAAGGCAAGCCATGGCAAGGATTACTCCTTTCGGGTGACTGGAGAGATGGTGTCTTGTCACTCGATTGGATGTGTGGGTCACTGAAAGTGTGAACCGGCGGGCTGCCCATCCCCGAGCCGGGGGAACGTTCGGACAGGCAGCGCTTGCCGGTTTTTCCTTGCCCAGGGGAGATGGCGGAGGCTGCCGCACGCCCGGCTGGGCGTGCGGGGGCGCCTGTATCGGTTCGTTCACCCGGGCGCGGCCGCACCGCTGATCGGTGCTCGCCGCATCGGGAGGGGTCGAGCAGCGGCAGACGTGCGTGCCTGTTGGCGGCGGTCCCACTCCAGCGACGTGGCAGTCGATGGCTGGCCATTCCTGCCGGTTCCTCGCATGTCCCCATCAACGAGCGAGGAGTGTCCTCATGCCAATCTCTCCGAATCAGGGTTCCACCGGGGGCGGGACCCCGGTGACCATCACGGGCACGAACCTGTCCGACACCAGCGCGGTTACGTTTGGCAGCAAACCTGCCACGAGCGTCACCAACGTCTCCCCGACCGAGGTCACCGCCGTCTCCCCCTCGGGGACCGGCACGGTCGGCGTCACAGTGACCACCCCGGGCGGGACCAGCAACCCGCTGTCGTTCTTCTACGTCGGTGCCCCGTTCAAGTCGTCCCTGGGCACCACCTCCGGGCCGCTGGCCGGCGGCAACACCATCACCATCAACGGCACCGGCCTGTCGACGGCCACCAGCGTCTCCTTCGGCGGGGTCACCGCCACCCCGACCGTGAACAGTGACAGCTCGCTCAGCGTCGCGGTGCCCGCGGGCGCGGCGGCCGGGCCGGTTGCGGTGAGCGTCACCACCGCGGGCGGCACAAACAACGGCCTCAGCTACACCTACGTCGACATCCCCGATATCGGGACCATCAGCCCGACCTCGGGTCCGGCCTCGGGCGGAACGGCGGTCACCATCACCGGCACCAACCTGGACAGCACGGACTCGGTCACCTTCGGCGGCACCGCGGCACCGTTCTCGGTGATCAACGCGACCACGCTGTCCGCGGTCACTCCGCCCGGCACCGCGGGACCGGTCGACGTGGTCGTGACCAACCCTGCGGGGTCGGACACTGAGGTCGGCGCCTTCACGTACGTCGCAGGCCCCGGTATCTGACCGGTCAGATCGCCTCCGCGACAGGGAGGCCATGAACCCCGTCCGGGCGGCAGTCCCCCCTCCGCCCGGACGGGCTCGACCTCGCAGTCACGCCATCTCACAGTCACGCCACTGACGTGGCCGCGCGCGTCTTCGATCCCCCAGTCCTGCGTGAAGGAGTACAGCCATGCCTCCCCCTGTGGTCTCTTCAGTCAGTCCCAACCAGGGGCCGGCCTCGGGTGGTACCACCGTCACCGTGACCGGAACCGGATTTACGGGAGTGACAAGTGTCCGGTTCGGGTCCAAGTCGTCCCCGGCGTTCACCAGCAGCACCACCAAGATCACGGCGCGGACACCCTCAGGCACCGGTACCGTGAACGTCACCGTCACTACCAGCGGGGGCACGAGCACCCAGTTCGTGCCCTTCACCTATCTCGCGGCTCCTTCTCTCTCGGGCCTGTCGCCGGCTGAGGGTTCGGTGTCAGGGGGGACGACGGTGGTGTTGACGGGTGCGGACCTCTCCGGTGTGACGGCGGTGGATTTCGGTGGGGTGCCGGCGGCCTCGTTCACTGTCGACAGCAGCAGTCAGATCACCGCGGTGACTCCTGCCCATGCAGCCGGGCCTGCGGAGGTCAGGGTGACCAACTCTTCCGGCACCAGCAACGCGCTCACCTTCGCCTTCACCTCCATCGCCGCTCCTTCGGTCACCAGCCTGTCGCCGAATCAGGGCCCGGTCTCCGGGGGGACGACGGTGGTGTTGACGGGTGCGAACTTCTCCGATGTGACGGCGGTGGAGTTCGACGGGGTGCCGGCGACCTCCTTCACCGTCGACAGCAGTACGCAGATCACAGCGGTGTCCCCCGCTCACGTGGCCGGCGCAGCGGCGGTCACGGTGACCACACCCGGCGGCACCAGCAACCCCAACGATCCCAACACGTACTTCTACTACGCCGCGTTGCCCTCACTGACCGACCTCGTCCCTCCCTCCGGACCCACGGCGGGCGGCACCACGGTCACGCTCACCGGCACCGACCTCCTCGGTGCGACGGCGGTGCGCTTCGACGGGGTGCCGGCGACCTCCTTCACCGTCGACTCCGCCACGCAGATCACCGCGGTGACCCCGAGCCATGCCTCCGGTGTGGTGGAGGTCACGGTGACCACACTCGGCGGCACCAGCAGCTCCCTCGGCTACGTCTTTCTCGACGCCCCCGTGCTGGTCTCCCTTGAGCCCGACCAGGGACCGGCGCACACCGCTACGGTGGTCACGCTGACCGGCGACAATCTCGCGACCACCACCAGTGTCCAGTTCGACGAGGTCCCCGCGTCGTTCACCGTGGTCTCCCCGACGCAGATCACCACCGTCGCTCCGGCAGACACCGCCGGGCCGGTCTCCGTCACGGTGACCACGCCCGCCGGCACCAGCAACGGCTTGACGTACACGCGACTCGCCGCGCCCGCTATCTGATGCGCCGCGAGTTCGCGAACCGCACGTGAGGTCCCCCTGGACGAGTAAATGTGGCCTGAAAGGCCACATTTACTCGTTGGGTGAGGATCCCCCCGGGAGAAGTCCGGGGGGATCGTCACCGTGGCCCAGCGACTACCTGAGGCCGCTGTCGATGGCCTTCACCAGCTCGCCGTTGCTGGTGTCACCGCTGAACTCCCAGAAGAACGCGCCGCCCAGGCCCTGCTTCTTGGCCCAGGCCATCTTCCCGAGGATCGTCGCCGGGGTGTCGTAGGACCACCAGTCGCTGCCGCAGTGCGCGTATGCCGTTCCGGCGATCGTGCCGGTGGCCGGGCAGGACGCCTCGAGGACCTTGTAGTCCTCGAAGCCCGCCTCCCAGGTTCCCGCCGCGGGGCCGGTGGCCGTGCCGCCCGGGGCGTCCTGCGTGACGCCGGTCCAGCCGCGGCCGTAGAAGCCGATGCCGAGCAGCAGCTTGTTCGCGGGCACGCCCGCTTCCTTGTACTTGGCGATCGCGGCGGCCGAGTTGAAGCCCTGCGCCGGGATGCCCTTGTACGAGGTGAGTGGGGAGTGCGGTGCGGTCGGGCCGTTCGCGGCCCAGGCGCCGAAGAAGTCGTACGTCATCACGTTGTACCAGTTGAGGTACTTCGCGGCGCCTGCGTACTCGGCCGCTTCGATCTTGCCGCCGTCGGAGGCGTCGGCGGTGACGGCCGCGGTGACCAGGTTCTGCGAGCCGAACTCGGCGCGCATGGCCTTCATCATGTCCTTGATGGCCGTGGCGCCGCTGGTGTCGCAGGTCAGACCGCAGGAGTTCGGGTACTCCCAGTCCAGGTCGATGCCGTCGAAGACATCGGCCCAGCGCGGGTCCTCGACCAGGTCGTAGCAGGACTGGGCGAAGGCCGCCGGGTTCTTGGCCGCTTCCGTGAAGCCGCCGGACCAGGTCCAGCCGCCGAAGGACCAGAGGATCTTGATGTCCGGGTACTTGGCCTTCAGCTGGCGCAGCTGGTTGAAGTTGCCCTTCAGCGGCTGATCCGCGGTGTCGTCCAGGCCGTTGACCGACTGGTCGGCGGTGAACGGCTTCTCGTAGTCGGCCCACGAGTCGCCGATCGCGCACTTGCCGTCGACGACGTTTCCGAAGGCGTAGTTGATGTGGGTGACCTTCTCGGCGGAGCCGGAGGTCACCAGGTTCTTGACGTTGTAGTTGCGGCCGTAGATGCCCCACTCGATGAAGTAACCGAGTTTGACCTCGGCGCTGGGACCCGGAGCGACCACGCCCTCCGAGGCGGAGGTGGCGGACGTGGTGGTCGCGGGCTGGGCGGGGCTCGCGAGGCCGACCAGCCCGGCGAGCGGCAGCAGCAGGGTGGCGAACCCTGCCACGGCTCTGTGTCTGAAGCGCATGCTGCGCCTCCTTGAGGTTGTTGGTGCATGCGTGAGCGCAGTGCCGCGAGAATAGAAAGGTCTGGACCATTGGTCAATAGGTCTGGACCAGCGCCTACTCAGGTACGCCGCCCCCGGGTGCCCGGCCCCAGAGTCAGACGCCCAACTCCTGCGCCAGCACGGCGGCCTGGACCCGGCTGCGCAGTTCGAGCTTGCCGAGGAGCCTGCTGACGTGGGTCTTCACGGTCGCCTCGGCCATCGCCAGCCGGTCCGCGATGTCGGCGTTGGACAGCCCGTCGCCCAGACACGACAGCACCTCGCGCTCACGGCGGGTGAGGGCGTCCAGGACCGATGGGTCCGGCCCCGGCTTCCGTACCGGCTTGGCCGCGAACTCGGAGATCAGCCGCCGGGTCACCGCGGGCGCGATCAGCCCCTCGCCGCGTGCCACCGTCCGCACCGCCGCGAGCAGTTCCTTCGCGTCCGTGTTCTTGAGCAGGAACCCGGAGGCACCGGCCCGCAAGGCGCCGAAGACGTACTCGTCGAGGTCGAAGGTGGTCAGCACGAGCACGTCGCAGAGGTGCTCGTCGACGACCTGACGGGTGGCCGAGACGCCGTCGAGGCGGGGCATCTGGATGTCCATCAGCACCAGATCGGGCCGGAGTTCACGTGCCAGCGCGACCGCCTGCTCGCCGTCCGCGGCCTCGCCGACCACGTCGATGTCGGGCGCGCTGCGCAGAATGAGGACCAGCCCGGCTCGTACGGCGGACTGGTCCTCGGCGACGAGCACGCGGATCATTCGGTTCCTCCCAGGGTGGTCGGCAGGGTGGCATGTACGGTCCAGATCTTGCCGCCGCGTGAGTCGCGGGAGTCGGGTGCGCTTTCGGGCCCGGCCTCGAAGGTGCCGCCCAGCAGCGCGACTCGCTCCTGCATGCCGACCAGACCGGCGCCCGAGCCGGGGGCGCTCGGGCTGTCGCGGTCCCCGTACCGGCTGGTCACCCGCAGGCTCAGGGTGCCGTCCTGCTGGGCGAGTGTCACGGTGACCCGGCCGGGGGAGGCGTGCTTGAGGGCGTTGGTCAGGGACTCCTGGACGATCCGGTACGCGGCGAGCTCGACCGGCGCGGGGAGCTTCATGTGCGTGCTGTCGAGCGTGACGTCGAGGCCGTTGGTGCGGGCGGTGTCGACGAGTGCGCCGAGTCCGTCGAGGGTGGGGGCGGCCGATGGCTCGGTGTCGCCACTGGAGTCCCGCAGGATCCCGATGAGCCGCCGCATCTCCGCCAGGCCCTCGACGCTGTTCTCCCGGATGACGCCGAGGGCCTGCTTCGTCGTGTCCGCGTCGTCGAGGGAGAGTGCGGCCGTGGAGTGGATGGCGATCGCGGACAGGTGGTTGGCGACCATGTCGTGCAACTCCCTTGCCATCCGGGCGCGTTCGGCGGCGACGGCCTGGGTGCGGTCGATCTCGGCGAGCAGGGCGGTCTGCTCGGCGCGCAGGCGGGCGGCTTCGGCGGCGTCGCGGTGGTTGCGGACGACCCAGCCGGTGGAGGCGGGGGCGACCCCCACAATGCCGACGGCCACGCCGATCAGGATGGCTTCCGGCCTCCGCCAGATCGCGAGGGGCACCACCGCGGCGAGCACCGTGAGCAGGCCGCTGATCCAGGGGATGCGGCGGGCGGAGGCGGGGGTGCCGTACAGGACGGCCGCGTAGACGAGGTCGGTGAACAGTACGACGGTGACCACGTTGCCCCGCGTGATCGTGTCGGCGGTCAGCATCAGGATGCCGATGAGCAGGCCCGTACGCGGCATGGTCCGGCGCAGCAGCTCGCAGCCGGCCATCACGGTGAGCGGCAGCAGCGCCGCCCACTCCGGGGACCACAGGACGATGCCGTCGTCGCCCGGCGGGCGAGGGAAGAGGCCGATGATCCAGATCAGGAGCCCTCCGAGCAGCCCGCCCGTCGCGATGCGCACGTCGTCGCGGTGCGGGCGGGGGAGTCGTACGGCCATGAATCCATCCAACACGGCGTACGCGCCCGGTGCCTGATCCTGAGGAACGGTCGGTGGCTACATCGAAGGATGCAGTGCCGTTTCGTCACTGGCGACGACGATCCGGGCCGCTGCCGCCGGGAGCCTGGAACGGTGACCGAGAGGAGCGAGCCGTGATCGTCACACTCATCGTCGTCTGTGAAGTCGCCTTCTGGGTGCTGCTGGCCGCGGGGCTGGCCGCGCGCTATCTGCTCAAGATGCCGCGGACCGGCCTCGCCCTGCTGCTGTGCGAGCCGCTCCTCGAAGTCGTGCTGTTCACCGTCACCGCGATCGACCTCAAGAACGGCGCGGAGCCCGACTGGAAGCACGGCCTCGCCGCCGTCTACATCGGCTTCACCGTGGGCCTCGGCCACTCCACGATCAAGTGGGCCGACGCCCATGTCGCCCACCGCTTCGCGGGCGGCCCGCCGCCGGTGAAGCCGCCGAAGTACGGGGTAGCTCGCGCCGTGCATGAGTGGAAGGTCGCGGCGCGCTGGATAGTTGCCGCGGTCGTTGCGCTGGCACTGCTCCAGGCAGCGATCTGGTACGTCGGCTCCGGCGGCGAGACCGAGTCGCTGCGCACCTGGCAGTCGAGGATGCTGTTCGTGATCGGCATCAACCTGCTCATCCCGCTCGGCTACACGGTGTGGCCGAAGAAGGCGCCGTACGGCTACGGGGAGAAGGACCTGTACGGGGAGAAGTCAGCGCTCCCCACCAGGGACCCAGAGCACGTCCCCGACTTCCTTGTTCGCCGTTCGCGCAAGGATGAACAGTAGGTCCGACAGCCGGTTCAGATAGGTCGCCGTGAGCGGATTCATCACCTCACCGTGGACCTCCAGCGCCGCCCACGTCGACCGTTCCGCCCGCCGCACGACCGTGCACGCCTGGTGCAGCAGTGCCGCGCCGGGCGTGCCGCCGGGGAGGATGAAGGATCGGAGCTTCTCCAACCGCTCGTTGAACCGGTCGCAGTCCGCCTCCAGCTTGTCGATGTAGAACTGCTCGACGCGCAGGGGCGGGAACTCCGGCTTCTCGACGACCGGTGTCGACAGATCGGCGCCCACGTCGAAGAGATCGTTCTGCACACGCGTGAGGACCTTGACGATCTCCTCGTCCAGCCCTCCGAGAGCGATCGCCGTACCGATCACCGCGTTCGCCTCGTTGGTGTCGGCGTACGCCGCGATCCGTGGATCGGTCTTGGCGACCCGGCTCATGTCGCCGAGGGCGGTGGTGCCCTGGTCGCCGGTCCTGGTGTAGATGCGCGTCAGATTGACCATGTGACCAGCGTAGTTACGCTCCGGCCTTCCGGAACACTCGTGTGCCCACTGTCACGGCGATCCCCGCGAGGCCGAGGGCCACGATCACGCCGTACAGCATCGTGGAGGTCGCGTACGAGCCGACGTATGCCTCCCGCATCGCGTCGACCAGATAGCGCACCGGCATGAAGCGCGAGAGCACGTCCAGCCAGCCGGGCGCCAGGGCCATCGGCAGCATCAGACCGGACAGCAGCATGGACGGCATCGCGATCGCGTTGACGGCAGGACCGAACTCCTGCGGGGTCCGCACCGTCATCGCGAACGCGCACGAGAGCGCGGCGAGCGACACGGAGAGCAGCGCCACGAAGCCGAAGCCGATGAGGACGCCGACGAGCGGTGCGCGCAGGCCCGTCGCCAGCGCCGTGACCACCAGCAGCACGGACTGGAAGACGAAGAGCAGGGCGTCGCGCAGTACCCGTCCGAGCAGCAGGGCCAGTCGGCTGACCGGGGTCACCCGCATCCGCTCGATCACTCCGGTCTGCTTCTCGATGATGATCGAGAATCCGCTGAAGGAAGCGCCGAACAGGCCGAGTTGAAGCAACAGCCCGGGGACCAGCACCTGCCATGACGAGCCTTGCGAGCCCAGGGGCAGGTCGGTGAGCAGCGGTCCGAAGAAGAGCAGGTAGAGCAGCGGCATGAGGATGCCGAAAAGCATCTGGAACCTGGAGCGCAGGGTCTGGCGGGCATAGCGGCCGAAGACCAGCGCGGTGTCGTGGGCGAGCAAGGATGACTCCTGTAGGGCGACTAGACGGCGACGGGGGTGGTGTCCTGGGGCGGGGCGCTGCGGCCGGTGATGGCGAGGAACGTGTCCTGGAGCGTCGCGTCGATCGAGCCGCCGTACTTGAGCTTCAGCTCGCTCGGCGTGCCCTCGGCCGCCACCGTTCCCTTGTCGACGATCACCAGGCGGTCGGCGAGCGCGTCCGCCTCGTCGAGGTAGTGCGTGGTCAGGAAGACCGTCGTGCCGTACTCGTCGCGCAGCCGCCGCACCAGGTCCCACAGATCGGCGCGGCTGCCGGGATCGAGGCCGGTCGTCGGTTCGTCGAGGAAGAGCACCTCGGGCCGGTGCATCAGGCCCATCGCGATGTCAAGCCGACGCCGCTGGCCGCCGGAGAGCGCCGCGCACTTGCGGTCCAGGAACTCGGTCAGGTCCAAATCCCGGGCCAACTCCTCGGCGCGAGTGATCGCCTGAGCCTTCGTCAGGCGGTACAGGCGTCCCTGGGTGACCAGTTCCTCGTGTACGGAGACGGTCGGGTCGACACCTCCGGACTGGGCGACATAGCCGATCTTCTCGCGTACGCGGCCGGGTTCGCGGAGCAGGTCGCAACCGGCGACCGTGGCTGCGCCCCCGGTGGGCGCGAGCAGCGTGGTGAGCATCCGGAGCGTGGTGGTCTTGCCCGCGCCGTTGGGTCCGAGAAGGCCGACGATCTCGCCCGGCTGGACGGTGACGTCAATGCCCCGCACCGCCTCTACCGGGCCCTGTTTCGTGTGGAAGGTCCGGGCCAGCCCGGCCGTACTGATGATTGCCATGCGCCAAGAAAAACAGAGCCACTGAATTTTTGCAACGTCACCAAAATTATTGTGACCCCAAGTTTGCGCCAACCGCAGCAAAGCTACGATGGGGCCATGACGGAGGGGCTCAGGGAGCGGAAGAAGCGGCAGACCCGGCAGCACATCTCGGACATCGCCACCAGGCTGTTCGTCGAGCGGGGCTTCGTGACGGTGACCATCGCCGAAGTCGCCGACGCCGCCGACGTCTCCGTCAACACCGTGTACAACTACTTCCCGGCCAAGGAGGACCTCTTCCTCGACCGCAGCAAGGGCATCGTCGGCCGGCTCTCGCGGTACGTACGGGCCCGGGACGAGGGCGAGTCGGCCGCCGCCGCCGTACTGCGCGAACTGCGCGAGGAGGTCGAGGCCGTCTCGCCCAAGGTGGGTCTCATGGAGGGCTACGGCGACTTCCTTCGCGTCATCCATGAGGCGGACGCGCTCAAGGCCCGGCTGTGGCTCGTTCAGCAAGAGGCGTTGGAGCACCTCGGACAGGCCCTCAGGGAGGAGACGGACGCGCCCCCCGGCGACCCGCTGCCCACTCTGGTGGCCGGGCAGATCAGCTGGGTCCAGTCCACACTCATGGCCATGATCGGCCGTGAGATGGTCGCGGGCCGGGCGCCCGCCGACGTGTCCCGCGAAGCCCTCGCCCTCCTGGACGACATGGAGGACCTTTTGAGCGAGAAGGTCCTCAACTACGCCGTACGAGCACCTGAATGACCCCTGCCGGTGTGATGTCCGTCCTATGAGACGTGACGCGCATTACTAACCAGTCACACGGCCCTTCACGAGCGCTAAGGTCCGCCGGAGAGGCAGATATAAGCAGCGTGTTAAGCGGGTTAGGGGAGTCGGACTGTGGCACGGAAGCTTGCCGTCATCGGAGCCGGACTCATGGGTTCCGGTATTGCCCAGGTGTCCGCACAGGCCGGCTGGGACGTCGTCCTACGGGATGTCACCGATGAGGCGCTGACCCGTGGCACGGACGGCATCAAGGCCTCGTACGAGAAGTTCGTGAGCAAGGGGAAGCTGGACGCCGGCGCGGCCGAAGAGGCCTTGGGGCGCATCACCACCACCACCGACCTCGACGCGGTCGCGGACGCCGACATCGTCGTCGAGGCCGTGTTCGAGAAGCTGGACGTCAAGCACGAGATCTTCCGTTCGCTCGACAAGCTGGTGAGGGACGAGGCCGTCCTCGCGTCCAACACCTCCGCCATCCCGATCACCAAGATCGCGGCGGCCACCGAGCGCCCGGAGCGGGTCGTCGGCGTCCACTTCTTCTCGCCGGTCCCGATGATGCAGCTGTGCGAGCTGGTGCGGGGTTACAAGACGAGTGACGAAACGCTCGCCGCCGCACGGGAGTTCGCGGAGTCGGTCGGCAAGACCTGCATCGTCGTCAACCGCGACGTGGCCGGCTTTGTCACTACGCGGCTCATCTCGGCGCTCGTAGTCGAGGCGGCGAAGCTGTACGAGTCGGGCGTGGCCAGCGCCGAGGACATCGACGTCGCCTGCAAGCTGGGCTTCGGTCATGCGATGGGGCCTCTGGCCACCGCCGACCTGACGGGCGTGGACATCCTGCTGCACGCCACGAGCAACATCTACACGGAGACGCAGGACGAGAAGTTCGCGCCTCCGGAACTGATGCGCCGGATGGTCGACGCCGGTGACATCGGGCGCAAGAGCGGGCAGGGCTTTTACACCTACTGACCTTCTGTCGTTCCGGTACAGCGATCACCCTTCGGGGTGGTTTCGGTATCGGTTCGCTTACAGACGGCAACTTCTGCCCCGGTACGGCAGTCAGTCCTGGCACAAACACAGGACACGGAAGAGCACGAAAGACGCTGAACACGAAACGCACTCTCGGGGAGCGCATATGCACATCAGGGGCGACCACGCCGAGCTGGCCGTCGGGGGCCGCCTCGACGTCGTCAGCGCGGCGGACGCCCGTACGGTCCTGCACTCGGCCGTCGACGACGGAGCCGGCGACCTGGTGCTCGACCTGTCAGAGCTGGACTCCTGGGACGCCACCGGACTCGGTGTCATCATGGGGGCCCACCGGCGGGCGGGGAGGTGTGGCCGGAGGCTTGTGCTGCGCGGCGTTCCGCCGCAGATGCAACGCCTGTTGGTGGCGACCCGGCTGCACCGGATCCTGGCGATCGAGGGCGGCATCGGAGTCGAGTCGCTGCCCCGGGTGTGAGAGCCGGACCGTCGCCTCCCGAAGGAACGTACCGCCGCTCACTCAAGAACCGGCTTTCTCAAGGAACCGGACCGCCGTCTCCTGCATGAAAAGCACAGCAAACACAATCCTCATGAAGCTGTGACGTCGAGGACGGCGTTGTACCCCGTCTGTTCGTAGATACTGTGCGGAGGTTTAGGGTTCGGCTGCCCGCTAACCTCACAAACCCGTGAGCGGGCACCGGACCAGAAGCGACAGCGCAGTGTGCAACAGGCCGGGGGGCTCGGCACACAACGCTTTTGGGGGGCTTGGACCTATGGACACGACGAACAACCGAGGACCCGACGAGTACGGCCGTGACGACGACGCCAGGACGCCTCGACAGCGCCCGCCGCGCGATCCGCTCACCCAGGCCCTGGGCCCGGGCAACGGCCAGCCACCGGCACTGGCGCGCACCGTACAGCTGGTGTCCGGCGACTTCCTGCTCACCGTCAATCCCGTCGACGGCAGCGAGATAGAGCTCTGCCCGCCTGGCGAGCGGCCGGACAGACCGGTGAAGTTCACACCCGCCGAGCGCGCCGAGCTGGCGCGTGCCGCGCGGCCGCCCGTACCACCGGGGCCGTCGCTGCCCAGGATGCCGCTCCTGGAACGCGAGGAGGAGCGTGAGCGGCTCGTACGCCTGCTGGCGCGCGGGCGCTCCGTACGGCTCACCGGCCCGTCGGGAGCGGGCCGTACGGCGCTCCTGGACGCCGTCGCCGACGACTGCGCGGACCTCGCGCCCGACGGCGTCGTACGCCTCAGCGGCTACCGCCGCACGGTGGCCGATCTGCTGCACGACCTCTTCGCGGCCGTCTACAGCGCATCGCTGTACCGGCCGAAACCGGACGAACTCCTCGCGCTCGTCCGGGAGATCGGCGCGGTCGTCGTCCTCGACGACATCGAGTTCGGCGGCGGTTCGCTCGACGAGCTGCTCGACGCGACGCCCGAGTGCGCCTTCCTGATCTCCGCGACGCCCGAGGTCGCCGCACCGTCCGCCGACTCACTCCTCGAAGAGGTGTTCCTCGGCGGCCTCGGCCGGGCCGGCGGGCTCGAACTGATCGAGCGTGCCGTGGGCCGCGTACTGACCGAGGACGAGGCGAACTGGGCGGGCGACCTCTGGTTCGAGTCCGAGGGACTGCCGCTGCGCTTCGTGCAGGCCGGAGCCCTGCTGCGGCAGCGCGACCAGCTTCGCGCCGACCCGAACGCCTTCGACGAGTTCGGCTACTACGAGGACGCGCCCGTGGACGCGCCCTTCGACGCCGAGGACCTCCAGGACGTACCGCTGCCCTCGCTCGCCGACGGCGCCGCGCCCGCCGCGTTGCTCGCCTCCCGGCTCAGCGACTCGGCGCGGGCCACGCTGCGGATCGCCGTCGCGCTGGGCGGCGAGGTGCCGCACCAGGCGCATCTGCCCGCGCTGGTCGGGAACACGCACGCGGACGCCGCGCTCGCCGAGCTGGTCGGCTGCGCGCTCGTCACGCCGGTCGGCTCGCACTACCGGCTCGCGGCGGGCGTCCACACCCAGCTGGTGACCGTCGGGTACGCCTCCGACGCGGAGGACCGGGCGCATACCGCCGCCCAGCACTACGCCTGGTGGGCCGGACATCCTTCGGTCACCCCGGAGCGCGTCGCCGCCGAGGCGGACGCCGTGCTCGCGGCGCTCACCGCCCTCGTGTCGATCGCCGAGCCGCCGGTGGAGGGCGAGGAGGAGAGCGTCGCCGTACAGCTGGCCCGCGCGGTCGCGCCCGCGTTCGCCGGGGGCCTGGACTGGGGTTCCTGGGAGCGCACGCTGCGGGCCGGCGCCGAGGTGGCCAGGGTCGTCGGTGATGTCTCCGAACAGGCCTACTTCCACCATGAGTTGGGGATACTCGCGCTCTGTGGCGGACAGTACGACCGGGCGCGTGCCGAGCTGGAGACCTCCATCGGGCTGCGCGGCGCCGTCGCGGACAAGCGCGGTACCGTCGCCGGCCGCCGCGCCCTCGCGCTCGTCGACGACCGCACCGGTGGCACGCCGGCGGCAGGGTTCGGAGCGACCGCCGGCGAAGAGGTGTCCGACGCGCAGTACGAGGAGTCGGCGTCGCCCCCCGGTGGCGTACCGGCCACGTTCGCGTCGGTGGCGCCGCCCACCCCGCCTCAGCTCGCGACGGTGGTCACGCGCCGGACCGGACCTCCGGCGTCGCACAGGCCCAGCGGCGTCAAGCGGCTGGTGCACGGCACCCGGCGCAATCTGGTGGCCGCGAGCGCGGGCGCGCTCCTCGTCGCCGTGCTGGGCACGGTGGTGACGCTCGGCGCGACCTCGAACCCCGACGACAATGCCCCCTCGGAGAGGGTCGGCGTCAACCCGTCGGCCATTCCGGGCGAGAACGGCGGCGGGCTCGGCGCGGACCAGCCCGTGAAGGACGACTCGGACGCCTCCGACTCCACGAGCCGTCCGACGGAGCCGGACCCGGGTGAGGACGGGATCGTGGGGACCGCGGACGATCCGACGCCGACACCGAGCAAGGAGCCGTCGGACGACGACCCGACCGGGACGAAGGATCCGACCGACCCGACCAAGTCCCCGACGAAGCCGCCCACGAGCAAGCCGCCGGCCGACGACCCGACTCGTCCGCCCACCGATGATCCGACTCGTCCGCCGACCGACGATCCGACCCGTCCGCCGACCGACGATCCGACGGATCCGCCGACCGACGACCCGACCGATCCGCCCACCGTCGACCCGCCGGACGACCCCACGCCGCCGGCCAACTCCAGCTCGGCCAGCGGCCCGGCGCCGGAAGTGCCCAGCACACCGGCGTCCACCCCGGCCGAGACCACCGCGAGCACTCCGGCGGACGGCGACGAGCCGACGGTGATCTGACGACGGTGATCTGACAGCCGCGTACGCCACGGCAGTTGTACGTCACGGCAGAGGGCCGGGCCCGCTTCGAGCGGACCCGGCCCTCTGCCGTCGTAACCCTGCTCCTGTCAGAACAGCCGCAGCTTGTCGTCCTCGATGCCCCGCAGCGCGTCGTAGTCGAGGACCGTGCAGCCGATGCCGCGGTCGGTCGCGAGGACGCGGGCCTGCGGCTTGATCTCCTGGGCCGCGAAGATGCCGCGTACCGGTGCGAGATGCGGGTCGCGGTTCAACAGCTCCAGATAGCGCGTGAGTTGCTCCACGCCGTCGATTTCGCCGCGTCGCTTGATTTCCACGGCGACGGTCTGTCCCTCGGCGTCCCGGCACAGGATGTCGACCGGGCCGATGGCCGTCATGTACTCGCGGCGGATCAGCGAATAGCCCTCGCCGAGGGTCTCGATGCGGTCGGCGAGCAGTTCCTGGAGGTGCGCTTCCACGCCATCCTTGATCAGGCCTGGGTCCACGCCCAGTTCGTGCGAGGAGTCGTGGAGGACCTCCTCCATCGTGATGATGAGCTTCTCACCCGCCTTGTTGGTGACGGTCCAGACGCCCTTGTCGTCCCCGGACCCCTCTTTCAACGTGCAAGGCGGAGACATCCAGTTGAGGGGCTTGTAGGCCCGGTCGTCCGCATGGATCGAGACGCTGCCGTCCGCCTTCACCAGGACCAGGCGGGGTGCCGACGGGAGATGAGCGGTGAGCCGGCCGGCGTAGTCGACGGAGCAGCGGGCAATGACGAGACGCATGGTCCGCAACGCTACTCGACGGGTGGTGCTGGACGCGATTCGCCCATCGTCAACGCCTCTTGCCTGTGGCACATGCTGTTCGAAAGTGGCCGGTTGTGTGCGCATTGGTGCCGTGCTGTGTTCCACATGTCCTGGTGCGATCAAGAACAGTTGCCTACCGTATGAACGGGAGGTCGCGGTGCGCGTACGCAGCGTGTCCGTTGTCGGCGTGTCCGTTCTCGTGGTCTCCCTCCCTGTCCGTCAACCCCCTCTGTCGGGAGGGGGTGCGAGAGGAGAACCCATGTCGCTGGACGTCTCACCGGCCCTACTCGAACAGGCCGAGCGAGGCGAGGTCGACGAAGCGGAATTCGTCGACTGCGTCCGGACTTCCCTGCCTTACGCATGGGAGATGATCAGCTCCCTGGTGGCCCAACTGAAGGTGGACGGCGGAAACTTCGCCGACAACCAGACGCCGCCGCCGGACGAGCAGGCACGGGGCCAGTTGCTGCGAGCGCTCGCGAGTGACGCGATACGCGGCGCTCTGCAGCGGCACTTCGGAGTGCGGCTGGCCTTCCAGAACTGCCATCGGGTGGCGGTGTTCCCGCTGGACGCGTCGGTTGATGACACGCTGGCCCGCTTCACCTCGGTGCGCAGTCAACTGCTGAACCAGTCACCGGAGTTCCGGG
Source organism: Streptomyces vastus (assembly GCF_039532825.1). Classification (NCBI taxonomy): domain Bacteria; kingdom Bacillati; phylum Actinomycetota; class Actinomycetes; order Kitasatosporales; family Streptomycetaceae; genus Streptomyces; species Streptomyces vastus. The sequence goes on along the minus strand of NZ_BAAASJ010000020.1, from coordinate 47,368 downwards.
ACTGCTGAGGCAGCGATGCCGCAGGCTTTGCCGCCCCGTACGCGGGAGGTGCAATTGCACGGGGCGGCAAGCTCCCCGCGAGGCGGGCGCGTTGAGAGCGGCCGCCGACGCCGATGCCGGCGACCGGGGCACACCAGCAGCCGCCGCTCACCGCAGCCGTGGCAGCACCTCCGCCCCCAGCCGCCGTACGTTCTCCTCCGTCGCCGCCAGGTCACCCGAGCCCTCCACCAGGAGCGCGAAGCGGGTGATGCCCGTACGCTCCGAGGTCGCCGCCAGCCGGTCGGCGCACAGCCGGGGTGTGCCCACCGGGTGCAGACCGCAGAGCAGTTCGGTGTACGCCAGCGGGTCCCGCATCGCGCGGGCGCGGCCGTCCACCGTCACATGGGCCTCAAGACCCTGCTTCAGCCAGCCCGGCATCGCCTTGACGAGCGTCTCGACCGCGTCGGCTCGGCGGTCCGCGATCTGCGCGATGCCGGCCGAGACATGGGCCGCGCCCGCGATCTCCTCGGGGGAGCGGCCCGCAGCCCTGGCGTGCGTACGCCACAGCGCGACCATCTCCGCCTTCTCCTCGTCGCCGACATGCATCCCCAGCAGCATCGACAGACCACGCTCAGCGGCCAGCCGGACGCTCGCCGGGGATGTGCAGGCGACGACGACCTCCGGACCCTCGGCGCCCGTCAGGTCCTCCGACGGCCTTGGTACGACCGGGACTTCACGGAAGCTGAAGCGCTCGCCCGCACTCGAGACGGAGGGTTCGCGCAGCCAGCGCACCAGCAGATCGAGTGATTCCGGGAACCCCTTCTCATACGCCTCGAGACCCGATCCGAAGACCTCCAGATCGACCCATGGGCCACCGCGCCCCACGCCGAGCATGAAGCGTCCGCCGGACGTCACATGCAGCAGCGCGGCCTGCTCGCCGAGCGCCACGGGGTGCGCGTTGGGCAGCACGCTGACCGCCGTGCCGACGCGGATACGGCGGGTGCGGCCGAGCAGCAGCGCGGCGAGCGTGACGGCCGACGGACACGTCCCGTACGGCACGAAGTGGTGCTCGGCCAGCCAGACCGCGTCCAGCCCCGCCTCATCGGCGACCTCCGCCGACCGCACCGCGCGGTGCAGTGCCTCCCCCTGGCCCTGTCCCGGGAACTGGGCCGCCAGTACAAAACTTCCTATGCGCATCGCACTCCTGTCCTCCTTGGCGCCGAGGCGGCTCCCCCACTCGCATAACCGTCTGACACGTGCCAAAGACACGGCTTGGCGGGGAGATTGGCGGATTGTCTGCAGAATGGGCCGGTCGCGCCGGAGGAAAGAGCCGGTCACGCCGGAGTCTGTGGGGGCCTTGTGGTACGTCTACCCATGGCTGCGCCGCGTAGGCTGGATGCGGCCCGTGCTCCCTGTATAGCCCGTGAGGTGTCCTGTGTCCCCGCGCCGCAATCGTCCCAAGGGCGCGCCCAGCGCGCCCGCGGACCAGAGCGACCGGTCCAGCCGCTACGGCGGCTGGCAGACCTCGGAGAGCTGGCAGGGTGAGGCGTGGAGCGTACGCCACGTGGCGGGCGCGAGTGCCGAGGGCAAGACCTACCGCTGCCCGGGCTGCGCGCAGTTGATCCCTTCGGCGGTCCCGCACGTGGTGGCCTGGCCGGAGCACGCGGGCGTGGACGACCGCCGCCACTGGCACAAGGCCTGCTGGAACGCGAAGGACCGCCGCACCACTCGGGTGCAGCGGTCCCGTAACGCGCCACGTTTCTAAGGCACCTTGGGCACGTTGGGCCCCTCGGGCCATTTGCCGATACGACTCACACGTCGCGCTTCTCCAGCAGGAGGTAGGTACCGGCGAACGCGACGGCCGTCAGGCCCAGCATGATCCACAGCGGGTCCCAGCCGGACGGGCCGGCAGAGCCGAGCTCCGCGCTGTAGAAGACACCGAGCTGGCTCGGGATCGAGTAGTTCAGGAGGAACTCCTGCACGTCCCTCAGCGCCTCCGCGAACATGAAGATCGCGATGACCAGCGGTGCGAGGAACACGCCGAGCATGATGGTGATCCCGCCCGCCGAGTGCCGGATCAGCGAACCCATCAGCAGGGACAGCAGCCCGAACAGCGCGAGGAAGAGGCTGACGCCGACCGTCGCTTTGAACCACTCCCCACCGGTCGGGTCCGCGGCGTTGTTGTCACTGAGGATCGCCACCTGAAGGAAGGCGACGAGCGCGGTGGCCACGAGGGTGACCGTGAAGGCGAGCACGAAGAACACGATCGCCTTCGCGGCCAGCACCCGGCCGCGGCTCGGGCACGCGGTCATCGTGGTCCGGATCATCCCCGTGCCGTACTCGGAGGCGGTGGTCAGCACGCCGAGCGTGATGATGCAGACGCTGCCGAGCATCACCCCGAACAGGCCGAGGTTCAGCGGGGACTCGCCCTCCAGGTTCATGTCCGCGGAGGCGGCGATGATGGCGAAGAGCAGGCCGAGACCTATCACCAGGAGGACGAAGACGCCCAGGGTCCATATCGTCGAGCGGACAGACTTGATCTTCGTCCACTCCGAGGCGATCGCGTGCCCCAGGTGCGTACGTGTGATGGGAATCGGCGAGGTGTACGAAGGGCCGGGCGCCGGCTGCCAGTCGGGCGCGGCCTGCTGCTGCATCTGCGGCTGGGGCGTACTCATCGGGCGTCCTCGGGCTTGGTCATGTCAGGAGCGGCGGGCTGCGCGGGAGCGGCCTGGGCGTACGGATTGGGCTCGCCGGGGCCGCCGGGCGCGGCCGGCGCCCCGTACGGGCCCGCGGGCTGTCCCTGCGGCATCGCGAACGGCTGGCCGCCCTGCTGGGGCGGCGGCGGGGCGTACCAGCCCGGCTGGCCCTGACCGGGCACCGGCATCTGCACTGGCGGCGGCATGGCGCCCGGCGGCAGCTGCTGCTGGAGGCCCGCGCGCTCGTCAGTGGTCGAGCGGTAGTCGACGGCGCCCTGCGTCATCCGCATGTACGCCTCCTCCAGCGAGGCCTGGTGCGGCGAGAGCTCCCACAGGCGTACGTCGGCGTCGTGCGCGAGGTCGCTGATGCGGGGCAGCGGCAGGCCGGTCACCCGCAGCGCACCGTCCTGCTCGGGCATCACCTGGCCGCCCGCCTCGGTCAGCGCCGCCGTCAGCTTCTCGCGCTGCTGCGGCTCGGCATGGGGCGTCCGTACGCGTGCGAAGTCCGCGGAGTTGGCGGAGATGAACTCCTTGATGCTCATGTCGGCGAGCAACTGGCCTCGGCCGATCACGATGAGCTGGTCGGCGGTCAGCGCCATCTCGCTCATCAGGTGCGAGGACACGAAGACCGTACGGCCTTCTGCCGCAAGGGATTTCATGAGGTTGCGCACCCACAGGATGCCTTCGGGGTCGAGGCCGTTGACCGGCTCGTCGAAGAGCAGCACCTGAGGGTCGCCGAGCAGGGCGGCGGCGATCCCGAGGCGCTGGCCCATGCCGAGCGAGAAGCCCTTGGAGCGCTTCTTCGCCACGTCCTGGAGGCCCACGACACCGAGCACCTCGTCCACGCGGCGGGCCGGGATACCGGACAGCTGCGCCAGGCACAGCAGGTGGTTACGCGCGTGCCGGCCGCCGTGCACGGCCTTGGCGTCGAGCAGCGCGCCGACTTGGCGGGGGGCGTTGGGCAGCCTCCGGTAGGGATAGCCGCCGATCGTCACCTGCCCCGCGGTGGGGTTGTCCAGGCCGAGGATCATCCGCATCGTGGTCGACTTGCCCGAGCCGTTGGGCCCGAGAAAGCCGGTGACGGCACCTGGCCTCACCTGGAAGGAAAGGTTGTACACGGCCGTCTTCGCGCCATAGCGCTTAGTCAGGCCGACTGCCTCGATCATTCTCCGCACCCATCGACAGGTCAGTGACGTCGGGACGCATGCCCCCGTAAGGGTTAGGAGGATAACGGCCGGCTGACGGTTCCCACCAAGTCTGGGTAAAACACAAGCCCCCTGCACGTGAATGCAGGGGGCGAGTGAAGCGCCCCTTCAGGGGCGCGGGCCTGTGTCAATCTGCGGCTCCGCCGCGCGGGCGCGACCAGCGACGGCGGACCCGCAGACCACCCACAAACCGAACTTACCGAGACTGCTGGGCCGGAACCCCGCGAGAGATCGGCTCGTCCTGCTCCGGCGCGCCCGCGGCAGCGACAGCCGCACCGGTGAGCGTCGCGAGCATCTCGCGAACGTTCGTCAGCTGAGCGTTGATCGAGTCGCGGCGGTTCGTGAGAGCCGCCAGCTCGCGCTCGGATTCCGACCGGATCCGGTCCGCCTTGGCGTTCGCGTCGGCCACGATGTCCTCGGCCTGCCGCTGAGCCGTCTCGACCGTCTGACGGGCCCGGCGCTCCGCGTCCGTACGCAGCTTCTCCGCCTCCAGGCGCAGCTGCTCCGCGCGGTGCTCGATCTCCGCGAGGCGCTTCTCGGCCTTGGCCTGACGCGAGGCCAGGTCGCGCTCGGACTGCTCGCGGCGCTTGGCGAGGTTCGTCTCGAAGTCGGCGGCGGCCTGGGCGGCCTTGGCGCGGGTCTCCTCGAAGAGGGCGTCCGCCTCCTCGCGCTTGGACGCCGCGTCCTTCTGCGCCTCGGCGCGCAGCTGCGAGGCGTCGCTCTTGGCCTTCTCTACGATCCGGACGCCTTCGTCCTCTGCCTTGGCCTTGCGGTCGGCAGAGAACGCCTCGGCGTCGTTGCGCACCTGCTGGGCGGCGGACTCGGCGAGCTCGCGGTGCTGCTCGGCCGCGCGACGGGCCTCCTCGCGCAGATCCTTCGCCTCCTCCTCGGCGAGGCGGAGGATCTTCTCGACGCGCGCGCCGAGACCCGCGTACGACGGCTCGGCGTCGTTCACCTGGGCCTGGGCGTTCTGCGTCTCGAGGTGGAGTTCCTCGATGCGCTTTTCCAGGGCGGTGATACGGGCCAGAGCGCTGTCACGGTCGGAGACGAGCTTCGAGATGCGTTCGTCCACCTGAGCGCGGTCGTACCCACGCCGCACAAGCTCGAAGCCGTAGGGGGAAGTGTCGCTCATGGGGTTCCTGTCGAATGAGACCGGTGAGGTGATAGGTGGAATCCTAGGGGTCAAGGCGGCGCGTCATCGAGCAGAAGCCAGACTTGGTATGGAGAATGACGCCCTTTTTGATGGCTAACGGCCGGACCGCTTCCAGGACACGGGGCCGAGGCCCCTCGAGCGAGTATGAAATCGGCCGTTTTGGCTAGCTTTCCGAGGACTTGCCACCCGAACGGGTCGCACCGGCCGCCGCGCCCGCCTTGACGCCCGAGTCCTTGCCGCTCGCCGGGGCCTCGAAGGACTCCAACGCCTCAAGGACGTCTTGGACACGGGAGATCTCCGCGTTGATGTCCTCGCGGCGGCGGACCAGCACCTCGAGCTCGCGCTTGCCCTCCTCGACCATGCGCTTCGCATCGCGCTCGGCGTCGGAACGGATCTGCTCGGCCTCGGCGATGAGCGCGGACTTCTTCTGCTCGGCCTCCTTGAGAAGGCCCTCGGCCTTGCGCACGGCGGCGATACGGACCTTGCCCGCCTCGGAGTTGGCCTCCGAGACCATGTCCTTGGCCTTCGCCTCCGCCTCCTTCAGCTGGTCCTCGGCGGCCTTCACCAGCGCGTCGCACCGCTCGCCGGCCGACCGCATCGCCTCGGCGGACTCACGGCGGGCCCGCTCGTGCAGCTCCTCGATCTCGCCGGTGATCCGGTCGCGCAGCTCCTCCGCGCGCTCCCGGATCGCGGTGGCGTCCCGGCGCGCGCCGACCAGCAACTCGTCCGCGTCCGTACGGGCCCGCTCCACATACGAATTGCCCTCGACGGTCGCCTCGGAGACCAGCCGCTCCGCTTCGTTGCGCGCCGCGCCCACCATCGTGTCGGCTTGCGTCTCGGCGTCCGCCGTCGTCTTCTGCGCGGACCGCCGGGCCTCCGACGTCAGCTTCTCCGCCTCGGCCGACGACTCCCGGATGAGCTTGTCGACCTGCTCGGCCGCTTCGGAACGCCGCTTGTTGGCCTCCTTGCGGGCCTCGTCCAGGGTGCGGTCGGCCTCCTCGCGCGCCTGGGCCCTGACCCGCTCGGCCTCCGCCTCCGTCTCGGCCTTGAGTCGCTGCGCCTCGGAACGCACCCGCTCGGCGTGCTGCTGCGCGGAGCCGACCGTCTCGGAGGCCTCTGCGCGCAGCCGCTCGGCGTCGCTCGTCGCGTCCGAGATCAGCTTCTCGGCCTTCGCCACGGACTGGGCGCGAACGCGCTCGGCCTCCGTGTTCGTCTCCGAGCTGAGCCGCTCCGCCTCGGAGCGCGCCTCGCTGATGAGGTTGTCCGCCTGCGTCGCCGCGTCCGAGCGGAGCCGGTTGGCGTCCTCCCGGGCCTCCGAGCGGAGCCGGTCGGACTCGGCGATCGCCTCCGAAACCGTGCGCTCCGCAAGGGACTTGGCGGCCTCCGCCTCCTCCCGAGCCTCCCGCTTGAGACGGTTGCCGTCCTCGGCGGCCCGCTCCCGCTCCGCGTAGGCGTCGGCGCGGACCCGGTCTGCCTCCTCCTGTGCCTCCGTGCGCGTACGCTCCGCCGCGTGCTCGGCGGCGCTGCGCAGGCCCGCGATCTCGTCCTGCGCCTGCTCGTGCAGCCCGGCCACGGCGTCCCGTACCTGCTGCGCGGTCTGCTCGGCGGCCGACACCATCTCCGTGGCGCGCCGGTCGGCCTCCTCGACCAGGCGCATGGCCTCGGCCTGGGCCTCCTCCACGCGGTTGCGCGCCGAGGCCAGCAGCTCCTCGCTCTGCTCGCGGGCCCGCTCCCGCTCCTGGTCGGCCTCCTCGCGCGCGGTCCCGAGGATCTGCTCGGCCTCGCGGCGGCGCCGGGTGGCCTCCTCCTGGGCGACGGCCAGCGTCTCGGCGCCCTCGGCCGCCAGTCGCTCGGCGGCGGCCTGCGCCTCCGCCCGGACCCGGTTGGCCGATTCCTGGGCCTCCGACTTCATCCGCTCGGCCTCGGCGGAGGCCTCCGAACGCAGTCGTACGGCGATGGCCTCGCCCTCGGCCCGCGAGGCGGAGGCATCGGAGGCGGCCTCATTGCGCAGCCGCTCGGCCTCCGCCTCGGCCTGCGCCTGGATCGTACGAAGCCGCTCGGCGGACTCCGCGCGCAGCCGGTCCGACTCCTCGACGGCCTCGCGGCGGATCCGCTCCGCCTCGGCGCGGGCGTCGGTCAGGGCCTCCTCGGCGGCGGCCAGACGCGCCTCCACCTCCGTGTGGAGCCGGGTCAGCTCCTCGGCGGCCTCGGCCTGCCGGGCGGCGACGGCGCGCTCGGTCTCCTCGCGCAGTTCCAGCGCGGCCCGCTCCGCCTCCTCCTTGATGGTCTCGGAGAGCTCGACGGCCTCCGCGCGATTGCGCTCGGCCTCGTCGCGGGTGCGCTGCAGGGTTTCCTCGGCCTGGCGGCGCAGCGTCGTGGCGCGCTCGATGGCCTCCGTGCGCAGCCGCTGGCTCTCCGTCGTCGCGTTCGAGCGCAACTCGTCGGCGTCGGCCCTCGCCTTGGCGAGCAGTTCCTCGGCGGTCTTGGCCGCCTCCTCGATCTGCTGGACGGCCTCACGCCGGGCCTCGGCGCGGATCCGCTCGCCCTCGCCGACCGCGTCGGCCCGCAGGCTCTCGGCCTCGCCGCGCAGCCGGCGCGCCTCCTCCTGCAGCTCGACCGTCTTGGCGCGGTACTCCTTGGTGTCGTCCTTCGCCGCGCCCTTGAGCTCCTCGGCGATGTCGTGCGCCTCGGCCCGCAGCCGGTCCGCCTCGGCCTCCGCCTCGCGGCGGATCCGCTCGGCCTCCTCGGTCGCCGCCTTGGTCGTCTGCTTGGCTTCCTCCGACGCCTTGTTCAGGACGTCCTCGGCCGTACGGGCGGCAGAGGACAGCTGCGAGGCGGTCTCCTCCGCGGTCGCGCTACGGGCCGTCTCGGCGGCCTCCGCGAGGATCTTCTCCGCCTCCAGGCGGGCGTCGGCGATGACCTGCTCGGCGTCCGCCTTGGTGGTCTCCGCCTCTTTGGTGGCCTCGCTGACCAGCCGGGCGACCTGCTCCTTCGCCGTACGCGTGCGCTGCTCGTTGGCGGACTCGGCACTGGACAGGGCCTTGGCCGCGGCCTCTTTCGCCTCCGCGAGGACCTTGTCGGCCTCGGCCTGCGCCTCGCGAAGTTTGGACTCGGCCTCCGCCATGCGCTGCTCGGCGGCCCGGCTCAGCTCGGTGGCCTGACGGCGGGCCGACTCCGACTCGTTCGTCGTGGAGCTGCGCAGCTGCTCGGCGTGGTCGGTTGCCTCCTGCGCCTGCGTGGACGCGGCGTTCAGCAGCCGCTCGGCGTCCGTACGGGCCCGGCGCAGCAGCGCCTCGGCCTCCGCGCGGGCGGCCTCGGCATCGGCTTCCAGGCGCTGCCGTGCCTCCGCGGAGATACGTTCGGCCTCGGCGCGGGCGGCGGCCAGGGCCTGCTCGGCCTCGGCACGGGACTCGTCCAGGAGCCGGCGGGCCTGCTGCTCACTGCGGGCGCGCAGCTGCTCGGCCCAGGCGACGTTGTCGTTGACGTGTGACTCGACGGTCTGCCGGCGCTCGGCCAGTTCCTGGTCGAGCTTCTGGCGCCGGGCCACCGCCTCGGCGTGCAGCTCGGACTGGAGGCGGGCGGCCTGCTCGGCGTGCTCCTGGAGGATCCGCTGCGTCTGCGCGCGGGCCTGGCTCAGCTCCCGCTCCGCGTCCATGCGCAGCTGGTCGGCCTGGATCTGCGCGTTGCGCAGCATCTGCTCGGCCTGGTAGCCGATGTCGGCGCTGTCGAAGGCAGGACGGGACGCGAGATTGCGGCGCGCCTCGTGCAACTTGGCGCGCAGCACCTCGACCTGATAGCCGAGGTCCTCGGCGTGCTGGACGGCCTTCTCCCGCTCGGTCTTCAGCCGTTCCATCTCGGCCTCGAACCGAGAGAGGTGGTCGACGTCAGCCGCCGGCTCTCGCTCCTGGCGTTCGTAGCCCCGCACTGCGCGGTCCCATCCGTCCCCTGGTCGCAAGTCTCTCCAAACGAGCTCCGTCCATCCGCCGAACGGGGCCCCCGGGGAATGGTGTCAGATCAACGGCGGAGCATGGGCTGCTGCCCCGACGCTCGTCCCCCGAAACCCGGACCCCGGCCCGCGGCCGCCCTCACGGAGCGACGACCGCACCCAACCCTACCGGGCCCGATCGGCCCAGGTGCCTGGCCAACCGGCTTTTCCGGCCGGGGGTCCGGGGTCCGAGGCACAGCGGCCGACGGAAAGTCCCCAGACCATGCAGTACGGACTTCAGTGCCCGGTCGACTCAACGGCCGCCTCACCAGTGGACTCGGCGGGCGCGGAGGTCACCAGTTCCGTCAGTACGCCGTGGCAGTCCTTGGGGTGCAGGAAAGTGATGCGCGACCCCATCGACCCCCTGCGCGGCTCCTCATAGAGCACGCGTACTCCCTTGTCCTTGATGTCGGCCGCCTCCGCGTCGACGTCCGCCGTGCCGAAAGCGATGTGATGCACGCCCTCGCCGTTCTTGGCCAGCCATTTCGCGACGGTGGAGTCCTCGCGGGTCGGCTCCAGGAGCTGGAGGTAGGAGGCGCCGCCGTCGGACGTCTCGTTGATCTTGAGCATGGCCTCGCGTACGCCCTGCTCTTCGTTGACCTCGGAGTGGAAGACCTCGAAGCCGTACGTGGCACGGTAGAACTCGACGGTCTTGTCCAGGTCGAAACAGGCGATCCCGATGTGGTCGATTCGCGTCAGCATGGTGTTAGTGCAGCGCGCCCCACGCGGTTACGCAACGTGCGCGCGATCACACGCCCCGCCGGATGACGGTTCGGCTACCGCTCAGTACATTTTAGTAAACCCTCGTTCACTCCTCAGCTGTGCAAGCTGGAAGGGGATCGCTCCTCATGACTGGAACGAACAGCACCACCTCCGTGATCGTCGCGGGCGCCCGCACCCCGATGGGACGGCTGCTCGGCTCCCTGAAGTCCTTCTCGGGAGCCGACCTCGGTGGATTCGCGATCAAGGCCGCCCTGGACCGTGCGGGGATCAGCGGCGACCAGGTGCAATACGTGATCATGGGCCAGGTTCTGCAGGCCGGGGCGGGGCAGATCCCGGCGCGCCAGGCCGCGGTCAAGGCCGGCATCCCGATGAACGTCCCGGCGCTCACCGTGAACAAGGTCTGCCTCTCGGGCCTGGACGCGATCGCGCTCGCGGACCAGCTGATCCGGGCCGGTGAGTTCGACGTGATCGTGGCCGGCGGCCAGGAGTCCATGACGAACGCGCCGCATCTGCTGCCGAAGTCCCGCGAGGGCTTCAAGTACGGCGCGATCGAGATGCTCGACGCGATGGCGTACGACGGTCTGACGGACGCCTTCGAGAACATCGCCATGGGCGAGTCGACCGAAAAGCACAACACCCGCCTGGGCATCGCCCGTCCGGAGCAGGACGAGATCGCCGCCCTGTCGCACCAGCGGGCCGCCGCCGCCCAGAAGAACGGCGTCTTCGACGCCGAGATCACCCCCGTCGAGATTCCGCAGCGCAAGGGCGACCCCGTCGTCTTCAGCAAGGACGAGGGCATCCGCGGCGAGACGACCGCCGAGTCGCTCGGCAAGCTGCGCCCGGCGTTCACCAAGGACGGGACGATCACGGCCGGTTCGGCCTCGCAGATCTCCGACGGCGCGGCGGCCGTGGTCGTCATGAGCAAGGCCAAGGCGCAGGAGCTGGGCCTCGAGTGGCTCGCGGAGATCGGCGCCCACGGGAACGTGGCCGGTCCCGACAACTCCCTCCAGTCCCAGCCCTCGAACGCCATCCAGCACGCCCTCAAGAAGGACGGCCTGGAGGTCTCGGACCTCGACCTCATCGAGATCAACGAGGCCTTCGCGGCGGTAGCGGTCCAGTCAATGAAGGACCTGGGGGTGTCCACGGAAAAGGTGAATGTCAACGGCGGCGCGATCGCCCTCGGCCACCCGATCGGCATGTCCGGCGCCCGTCTCGTACTCCACCTCGCCCTGGAACTGAAGCGGCGGGGCGGCGGCGTGGGCGCGGCGGCGCTGTGCGGCGGTGGGGGTCAGGGTGACGCGCTGATCGTGCGGGTACCCAAGGGCTGAACGGCCTTTTAGTCCTTACTCGGTATGGATCGGATCGGAGCTGTGATGCAGGACGTCCCCACGCTGGTGGCCCAGGCCAGGGAAGGCCGGCCGCGGGCCGTGGCCCGGCTGATTTCCCTGGTGGAGGGGGCGTCCGAGCAGCTCCGCGAGGTCATGGCGGCCCTGGCACCGCTCGCCGGGAACGCGTATGTCGTCGGGCTCACGGGGTCGCCGGGCGTGGGCAAGTCCACGTCCACGTCCGCGCTCGTGACCGCGTACCGGCGGCAGGGCAAGCGGGTCGGCGTCCTCGCCGTCGACCCGTCCTCCCCGTTCTCCGGCGGCGCGCTGCTCGGCGACCGCGTACGGATGTCGGAGCACGCCTCCGACTCCGGCGTCTACATCCGCTCCATGGCCACCCGCGGCCACCTCGGCGGACTCGCCTGGGCGGCGCCCCAGGCGATCCGGGTACTGGACGCGGCGGGCTGCGACGTGATCCTGGTCGAGACGGTGGGCGTGGGCCAGTCGGAGGTCGAGATAGCGTCCGAGGCCGATACGTCGGTGGTGCTTCTGGCCCCCGGGATGGGCGACGGAATCCAGGCGGCGAAGGCCGGGATCCTGGAGATCGGTGACGTATACGTCGTGAACAAGGCCGACCGCGACGGCGCGGACGCCACGGCGCGCGAACTGAACCACATGCTCGGCCTGGGCGAGTCCCGTGCCCCCGGCGACTGGCGCCCTCCGATCGTCAAGACGGTCGCCGCGCGGGGGGAGGGCATCGACGAGGTCGTCGAGGCCCTGGAGAAGCACCGCGCGTGGATGGAGGAGCGCGGCGTCCTCGCCGAACGCCGCCTGGCCCGCGCGGCACACGAGGTCGAGGCGATCGCGGTCACGGCACTGCGGGAGCGGATCGGGGATCTGCACGGCGACCGCCGCCTGGGCGCTCTCGCCGAGCGGATCGTGGCGGGGCAGCTCGACCCGTACCGGGCGGCGGACGAGCTGGTGGCGGGGATTACGGAGGGCTGAGGGGCAGGGGGAGGGATTTCGCCCCCGGCTGCTCATGCCCCGGGCGGCGTCCACGAGTCGCGGCCCTCCGCGCTGCGTGCGAGCCTGAGTTCCTGATGGTGATCATCTCGGCCGGGGGGACCGGAAGGAGCTGCGCCACGTGATCCCTGCCCCCGTGTCGCCTGTCCGTCTCGAAGCGTCTCTCGATCCCCGGCTGTCCAGATGGCTGTGGCTGGTGAAGTGGCTCCTCGCCATCCCGCACTACATCGTGCTGGTCTTCCTGTGGCTGGCGTTCCTGCTGGTGACCATCGTCGCGTTCTTCGCCATCCTGTTCACCGCCCGGTACCCGCGAGCCCTCTTCGACTTCAACGTCGGCGTACTGCGCTGGAACTGGCGTGTGACCTATTACGCCCACACGGCACTCGGCACCGACCGGTACCCGCCGTTCACTCTCGCGGACGTACCCGACTATCCGGCCCATTTCGACGTCGTCTACCCCGAGCGGCTCTCCCGCGGTCTGGTCCTGGTGAAGTGGTGGCTGCTGGTGATCCCGCAGTACATCGTCGTCGGGTTCTTCGCCGGGGGCTGGGGCTCGGGAGAGGACGGCTGGCGGGGCGGTGGCCTGATGCCGTTCCTCTCCCTGGTCGCGGTGGTCATCCTTGCGTTCACCGCCCGCTACCCGGGGCACCTCTTCGACTTCCTGATCGGCATGGCCCGCTGGGTTGCCCGGGTGACGGCCTATGCCGCGTTGATGACCGACGAGTACCCGCCGTTCCGGCTCGACATGGGCGGGCAGTACCCGGCCGCGGCCAAGATCCCGGCGGCCGGCTCGGAGAAGTGACCGCCTGGCACGGATCTGTCTGTGGGCCGGACAGGAGTCCCTCAGGCGGACAGGTGCCGCTCCACCGTCTCCACCTTCGACGTGAGGCCGTCCGTCACGCCGGGGCGAATGTCCGCCTTGAGGACGAGGGAGACGCGCGGTGCACGTTCCTCGACCACCGCGACGGCGCGCCTGACGACGTCCATCACCTCGTCCCACTCGCCCTCGACGGACGTGAACATCGCGTCGGTGCGGTTCGGCAGCCCCGACTCGCGTACGACCCGCACGGCGTCGGCGACGTACTCCCCGACGTCCTCGCCGACGCCCAGCGGCGTCACGGAGAAGGCGACGATCATGCGTTGACGATCCCTTCCTTGCGGGCGCGCGACGCGATGACCGCGTTCTCGGCCTCGCGCCTGAGCTTGCGCTCGGCGAAGAAGCCGCCGGCCGGGAGGACGGAGAGGACGAAGTACAGGGCCGCCGTCTTCACGGACCACTTCGTGCGGTTCCACGCGTCGGCCCAGAAGAGCACGTACAGGATGAAGAGGACGCCGTGGATCATGCCCATCACGGGCACCGCGTTGAAGTCCGTGGTCCGCTTCAGCACCGAGCAGACGAGCAGCAGCAGGAACGAGATCGCCTCGGGGGCGGAGACCAGACGGAGGCGGCGGAGGGCGGAGGCGGTCTTGATGTCCACGAGTCACCTTCGAGGGCAGATGTGGGGTCAGAGGGGCAGAGCTTTGTGAACGTACGCACAAGCGGCCCCCATTGTGGCATCCGACCCTGACGCCGACCGGCGTGGGGTGCCGAACCGCGTTCAGGTTTTCGACCACGGGATCCGCACACGTCCCCCAGCGGTGCGATCAGGGTGCGCTCAGGGTCGGATCATCCCGGAGGATCTGTCACCGGCCGCGCCCGGCGGCTACCTTCACACCGTGGCAATGTTCCGACTCCAGGGCAGCAAGGTGCTGGCCGTCGACATGACCGGCGACGCCGTGAAGGCGAAGAACGGCTCGATGGTGGCGTACGACGGACAGATGGACTTCAAGAAGCTGAGTGGCGGCGGGGAGGGGGTACGCGGGATGGTGACCCGGCGCCTCACCGGCGAGCAGATGACGCTGATGGAGGTGAAGGGGCACGGGACCTGCTGGTTCGCGGACCGGGCCAGTGAGATCAACCTCGTCGGCCTCCAGGGCGACAAGCTCTTCGTCGAGTCGAGCAATCTGCTCGCGACGGACTCCGGGCTGCGCACGGGCACGTCTTTCACGGGCATGCGCGGCGCTTCGCAGGGCAACGGCCTGTTCACGACGACCATCGAGGGCCACGGCCAGGCCGCGATCATGTCCGACGGGCCTGCGGTGGTGCTGCGGGTGAGCTCGCAGTACCCGCTCACGGTCGACCCGGGGGCGTACATCGCGCACCAGGGCAATCTGCGGCAGTCGTTCCAGTCGGGTGTGACGTTCCGCACGTTCATGGGCGAGGGCGGCGGCGAGGCCTTCCAGATCCGCTTCGAGGGCGACGGGCTCGTGTACGTACAGCCCAGCGAGCGCAACACGATCGGAGGGGAAGTCTGATGCCCTTCCGCGAGGTCAACTCGAAGATGATCGAGGCCACGGTCGCGCCGGGGCAGCGGCTGTTCAGCCAGCGCGGCGCGATGCTCGCCTACAAGGGCGAGGTCTCCTTCACCCCGAACATCCAGGGCGGCCAGGGCGGGGTCATGTCGATGATCGGCCGCCGGGTCGCGAACGAGGCGACGCCGCTGATGACCGTGGAGGGCTCCGGCACGGTCCTGTTCGGGCACGGCGGCCACCACATCGAGGTGATCAACCTCACGGGCGACACCTTGTTCGTGGAGGCGGACCGGCTGCTGGCCTTCGACGGGACGCTGGAGCAGGGCACGATGTTCATGGGCTCGCAGGGCGGGGTCATGGGCATGGTGCGCGGGCAGGTCACCGGGCAGGGGCTGTTCACGACGACCCTGAAGGGGCACGGCGCGGTGGCCGTCATGGCGCACGGCGGGATCATCGAGGTGCCGATCACTCCGCAGCGCCCCGTCCACGTCGACCCGCAGGCGTATGTGGCGCATCACGGCGACGTACGCAACAAGCTGTCGACCGCGCTCGGCTGGCGCGACATGGTCGGCCGCGGCTCGGGCGAGGCGTTCCAACTGGAGCTGAGCGGCAACGGCGCGGTGTTCGTCCAGGCCTCGGAGGAGAAGCTGTGACCGCCTACCCGGGGACGGGCCCCGTGATCCACGACCCGATGACGCTGCCGTCCGACGACAACATCAACAACTACACCTTCTGCGTGGAGCTCAAGGGGAGCGAGTGGTTCCTGCAGAAGGGCAAGATGATCGCCTACTACGGCTCGATGGAGTTCAACGGCATAGGGCACGGCCGCCTCGACCGTCTGGTGCGTACGTCGTTCCATTCGCCGTTGCACGCGAGCGACTGGGTCGTGGCCTCCGGCTCGGGCAAGATGCTGCTCGCCGACCGGGCCTTCGACGTGAATTCGTACGATCTGGACGAGGGCAACCTGACCATTCGCTCAGGCAACCTCCTAGCTTTTCAGCCAACTCTCGCGCTCAAACAGTCGATCGTGCCGGGCTTTCTGACGCTCATCGGGACGGGCAAGTTCGTGGCCGCCTCGAACGGTCCGGTGGTGTTCATGGAGCCGCCGATCCGGGTCGATCCGCAGGCTCTGGTCGGCTGGGCCGACTGCCCCTCGCCGTGCCATCACTACGACCACGGGTACATGACGGGCCTGATGGGCGGTCTACGTGCGCTGACGGGCGTGGGCGGGGCCTCCGGAGAGGAGCACCAGTTCGAGTTCGTGGGCGCCGGCACGGTGTTGTTGCAGTCCAGCGAGACGCTGATGGCCGAGCAGAGCGCGGGGCTGACTCCGAACGAGCCGGGTGTGCCCGGTGGCGGCGGGGCGCCCGGTGGGCAGCCGTCCGGATCACCGCGCCTTCCCGGACAGCTGGGGGACCTCCAGCGTCGCTTCGGGCTGTGAGCGGTAGTCTGCGGAGTGTGACATCGAACGCGTGCGCACCGTCACAACAACAAAAACCCTCAAAAGTTCGCCATTCAACATCTTAGGTAGAATCCATTCATGGAGACCGAGACGGCCACGCCCTGGCTGACCGATGCGGAGCAGTGCGCCTGGCGCACCCACTTGGAGGTCAACAGACTGTTGACGTACCAGCTCGAAAGGGACCTCCAGCCGTTCGGCCTGACAATGAACGACTACGAGATCCTGGTGAACCTCTCGGAGTCGGAGGGCCTGCGGATGCGGATGAGTGATCTCGCGTCCGCCACCCTCCAGTCCAAGAGCCGCCTCTCGCACCAGATCACCCGTATGGAGAACGCGGACCTGGTGCGGCGGGAGAACTGCGAGTCCGACCGCCGTGGGCTGTACGCCGTGCTCACGGACCACGGCATGGCCACGATGAAGAAGGTCGCGCCTCATCATGTGGCGTCTGTGCGGCGGCACTTCATCGACCTCATCCCGGCGGAGGAACTGGAAGCCCTCCACAAGTCCCTGACGCCGATCGCGGGACATCTGCGGGGGCAGCGGGGGCGCTCCGTCGGGTGAGGTGGATTTGAGCTGCGGGTCCGTTGCGGCTGGTCGCGCCCGTGCGGCGGAGCCGCAAATCGATACAGCCCCGCGCCCCTTGAAGGACGGCCTGCGGCCTCCTTCAAGGGGCGCGGGCCGCATCCGCTTCGCCGAGCGGCAGGCGGAGTTCGAACCGGGCTCCGCCTGTCGGTGCCTCGTGGACGGTGAGTGATCCGCCGTGCCGTACGGCGACGTCGCGGGCGATGGCGAGGCCGAGACCGGCTCCGCCGTCGTCACGGGCGCGGGCCTCGTCGAGGCGTACGAAGCGTTCGAAGACCCGCTCGCGTTCGGCGGCGGGCACGCCCTTGCCGTCGTCGGCGACCGCCAGCACTGCCTGCCCGCCCTCGCGCCGCACGGTCACCGTGACCGACGAGCGCGTGTGCCGCTGGGCGTTGTCCAGCAGGTTGCCCAGGACCCGCGCCAACTGTCCGCGGGAACCTGTCACTTGGACGGGCTCTGCGTCGACGGTCACGGCGGTACGGTCACCGCTGCGCTGGGACGCCTCCTCGCAGACGAACGCCGCCAGGTCGAACCGCGCGTCCGTGGGCCGCTCGCCGGCGTCCAGCCGGGCGAGCAGCAACAGGTCGGCGGCCAGCCGTTGCAGTCGTACGGTGTCCTCGACCGCCCCCTCCACATCGAGCAACTCCGGGTGCGCGACGCCCACTTCGAGCTGAGTGCGCAGGGACGCGATGGGGCTGCGCAGCTCGTGCGAGGCGTCCGCGACGAACCTCCGCTGCCGCTCCACGGAGGTCTCCAGCGCGGCGAGCGTCTCATTGGTCGTACGCGCGAGGCGTGCGACCTCGTCGTGCGTGTCCGGTACGGGGACGCGCCGTGAGAGGTCCTCGGAGTGGGTGATGGCATCCATCTCGCCGCGGATGCCCTCGACCGGACGCAGGGCCCGCCGGGTGACGAGATAGGTCACGCCGCTCACCGTCAGCAGCAGTATCGGCAGACCGATCAGCATGGTCGTCAACGCCGTGTCGACGGCGCTCTCTTCGGCGTGCAGCGGGGCTCCCGCGTACACGGTGTACGTGACGTCCTCGGGCGTGGTCGCCTCGACCGCGACGAACCGGTAGTCCTCGGTGTCCCCGTCCACCGTGGCGCTGCCCGACCCCTTCGGGACGCCCTCGGAGATCTCCCCGACCGCGGGATCGTGATCGTCCTCGTCCTGATCGTCGTCCCCGTCCTCGCCCGCACCGGAACCGCCGGTGCCGGAACCGCCTTGTGGACGTACGGCCTCGACTCCCGTACCGGTGACCTGCTCCAGGTCCTCGCTGACCGCGACCAGCCGGCCACCCTTCTCAACGATCTGCACCGGCCGGTCGTCGTCCGCGTCCGGCATCTCCACCTTCGTGTACGGGATGTCGGCGGCGAGCTCCGAGGCGACCTGCCGGGCCGCGCTGTCCGCCTGCGCGTCCGTCTGGTCGATGAGGTTGGAGCGCAGGGACAGAAGTACGGCCGCCCCCGCCGCGACCAGCGCGACGGCGACCACGAGAGTCGCCGCGAGCGTGGCCCTGGCCCGTACGGATCCCAGGACGCGCCTCATCTCGCCTCCAGGCGGTAACCGGCGCCGCGTACGGTCCGGATCAGCGAGGCGCCGAGCTTGCGGCGCAGGGTGCTGATGTACACCTCGACGATGTTGGGGTCGCCCTCGTAGGCGAAGTCCCAGACGTGCTCCAGGATCTCCGCCTTGGAGACGACTTCGCCGGCCCGCACCACGAGCTGCTCGAGGACCGAGAACTCCTTTGCGGTGAGGGCGATTTCTTCCTCCTCGCCTCGGAGAACGCGCCGCGCGGCGGTGTCGACCCTGAACTCACCGATCACGTGCACGGGCGACGCGCCCGTGGATCCCCGCCGACGGAGCAGCGCCTTCACGCGGGCCACCAGGACGACGTACGAGAACGGCTTGGTGAGGTAGTCGTCGGCTCCCGTGTCGAGGCCCTCCGCCTCGTCGTACTCGCCGTCCTTGGCGGTGAGCATGAGGATGGGCACGTCGTGACCGGCGGCGCGCAGGGCGGCACACACCCGGTACCCGTTCATGCCGGGCAGCATGATGTCGAGGATGACGAGGTCGTACGAGCCCTCGCCGGCCTGGTGCAGGCCCTGTCGGCCGTCGTGGACGACGTCCACGGCGAAGCCCTCGGCCGTCAGGCCCTTGGCGAGGGAAAGGGCCAGCCGCTTTTCGTCTTCCACGATCAACAGGCGCATGGGGTCCAGCTTCGCAGGGCGAACCTGAAGTGGTCTTCAGGGTGCTTCAGCTTCGCTTCAGCGTGCTTCCGCCAGATTGGTTCACGTCGAAACACGGCGTAGCAGACCAACTCGGGAGGAAACCCCATGAAGCGCAACATCGTCATCGCCGGCATCGCTGCCGCGGCCCTCGTCGGAGGCGGTACGGCGACGGCGCTCGCGGTCACGAGCGACGACGGGTCGGGGGCGACGCAGCCGTCGAGTGTGCGGCCGGCCGGCGACAGCCGTGACGATGACGCCGACGACAAGGACGACGCCAACGACAAGGACGACGCCCGCGACGACGCCCGTGACAACGGCGGCAGCCAGGCCGACGACAGCCGGACCTCGGACGACGCCGCACAAGGCACGTCCGGCAAGGTCACGGCGGCCGAGGCCATCGGGGCCGCCCTCCGCAACACGCCGGGCACCGCGGTCTCGGCCGGGCTGGACGACGAGGACGACGGCGGCCCGGTGGTCTGGGACGTCGACGTCCTTACCAAGGGCAGCACTTGGCACAGCATCCAGATAGACCCGGCCACCGGCAAGGTCCTCGGCTCGCACGTCGAGCACGAGGACGGCGACGACACCGCGCAGGTCCGGGCGGTGCTGAAGGTTGCGTCCGTTTCGGCCGAGGAGGCCGCGAAGGCCGCCGCCGCGGAGGGCACCGTCACGTCGGTCGACCTGGACGAGGACGGCAAGTCCAAGTCCTGGGAGGCCGAGACACGCGCCTCGGGCGGCGCGGAGCGCGAGTGGAACGTCGACCTGAAGACGGCCCAGGTCACGGCGGACAAGTCCGCCGACCAGGACTCCGCCGACGGTGACCCGAACGACGACGGCTCGGACGGCTGAGTCAGCTGACTCCACTGACTCGGCGTCTGACGTCAGCGGATGATTTCCGCAGCCTCCTCGGTGTGCACCGCCGGGGAGGCCTTGCCGTGCCAGGACGCGAGCGCCGCGACCAGTGCGGCGCCGCCGGACGCGGCGAAGCACAGGGTGAGCGGCAGCCGTCCGACCAGCAGTCCCACCGCGGCGGCACCAGCCGAGGAGCCCGCGTTCACGGCGGTGTTGACCCACGCCCCGGCCTGGGTGCGGAATCCGGGCGGCGCGGCCTCGTCGGCGAGCAGGTAGGACGTGGTCAGCGCCGGTGCGACGAACAGCCCCGCGACGGCCATGGCGGCGGAGAGTGTCAAGAGGCCCGGTGCCCAACCGGCCGCGCCCAGGGGGAGGGCCAGGCCGACCGCCAGCAGCGGAAGCCGAACGCGGGCGGACACACGCCAGTTGACGGTGCCGTTCAGGAGTCCGCCCACCGCACTGCCCGCCGACAGGGCGGCGAGCACCCAGGCGACGGTGTCATCCCCGTGATGCCGCTGCTCGGCGAAGGCCAGCACCAGGAGCTCGACGGCGCCCAGCGCGAGCCCCACTCCTCCGGCGACAACGACGGGTTGCAGCAGCCCCTGCCAACCCCGCAACCGCAGGCGCACACGCGAGGCCCGTACGGCCACGCCCCGCACGGCCGGAGACGTGGCGAAGCCCAGGGTCCCGGCCCCCACCAACGCGGCACTCACGGCGACCCCCGCCGCGGGAGGCGCGAACCCGACCACCAGCCCCACGAGCAGCGGCCCGGTCACGAACGTCAGCTCCTCGGCAACCCCGTCGAGGCTGTACGCGCGCTGCAACAGCCGCCGGTCGGCGATGAGTTCGCCCCATACGGCACGCATGGCGGCTCCGAGCGGCGGCGTACAGGTCCCGGCGGCAACAGCGACCACCGTCAGCAGCACGGGCGGGGCACCCGGCCGCCAGCTCATCGCGGCCAGCACGCCGAGCAGTCCCGCGTACAGCGCGGCCATGGGCAGCAGCGCCCGGCGCGGGCCGTGCCGGTCGACCAGGGCCGCCCGCAGGGGCGTCAGAAACACACTGGCGGCGCCGAAGAGCGCCATCACGGTGCCGGCCACGGCGTACGACCCGGTGGTCCGGCTCACCGCCAGCATCAAGGCCAGTGAGACCATCCCGTACGAGAGCCGGCCGACGACGGCAGCGGTGAAGGTGCGCTTGGCATAGGGCATGCGCAGAACCGCGGCATAGGAAGGCCGCGTTGAAGACGCAGACATGCGAAGAGTTCCTCAAGGAGAGGGCGCCGAGACGGGCGCCCGGGCAAACAGGGACGCCTGATCGCCGCGACGGCGGCGTCGATACGCTGCCGATCGCGGGCCGGGGCGGGCCCTATGCCAAGAGGAGGAACACGCGGTCAAGGTAACAGCGGCGGATTCAGCCTGTCCGGCGTTTTGAGGACGAGGCCGCAACGCCGATACGGCCGCGCGGGCTGTGCCGACGACGCCGCGGCGCTGCCTGCCTTTCCCCTTCCGTGGGCAGCCCTCACGGTGGGTTCATCAGGTGCCACCCGACGCCAGGGCCATGCCCAGCGGAGTGCGCTCGTACAGCACCTGGTGCCCGTACCGCCGCGAGACGAGCAGGCCCGCGGCCCGCAGCGCCGACAGGTGTGCGGACACGGAGGAGGGCGCGAGGCCGAGGACCGGATCGTGCTGCCTCTCGCGGGAGGCACCCTGCTGCCCTTCCTGGTCTTCCCGCTCCACCCGGGCCTCGGCTGGATCCTGCTCGCGCTGCTCCTCGCCGGGGCGGCGGGCGCGTACACCCTCGGTCTCGACCGCTGGTTCGTCGACGCCGTTCCCGAGGAACTGCGCGGGCGGGCCATGACCGTGCACACGGCCGGCCTCATGACGATCCAGGGCCTGGGGATGGCGCTGGCCGGGGCCGCCGCAGAGTTCTGGCCGGTGAGCACGGTGGTGGGCTCGGTCGGAGTTTTCGGGACCGTCTGCTGCGTTCTCCTGGTGCTGTAGGTGCGGCGTACGGGACGTACGACGGGAGTCGGGGACCGATCCGCGAGACGGGGCTGACCACGATATGACCGGCCGGTAGGGTCTTTGCCGTGCCGAAGCCGCTCAGTCTTCCTTTCGATCCCATCGCCCGCGCCGACGAACTCTGGAAGCAGCGCTGGGGGTCCGTGCCGTCCATGGCCGCGATCACCTCGATCATGCGCGCGCACCAGATCCTGCTGGCCGAGGTCGACGCGGTCGTCAAGCCGTACGGGCTGACGTTCGCGCGCTACGAGGCACTCGTGCTGCTCAACTTCTCCAAAGCCGGCGAACTGCCGATGTCCAAGATCGGCGAGCGGCTCATGGTGCACCCGACGTCGGTGACGAACACCGTCGACCGGCTGGTCAGGTCGGGCCTGGTGGACAAGCGGCCCAATCCCAACGACGGGCGTGGCACGCTCGCCTCCATCACCGACAAGGGCCGCGAGGTCGTCGAGGCGGCCACGCGCGACCTGATGGCGATGGACTTCGGGCTCGGGGTGTACGACGCGGAGGAGTGCGCCGAGATCTTCGCGATGCTGCGGCCTCTGCGTATCGCCGCGCACGACTTCGAGGAAGGGTAGGGCCGGGGCGTACGGGTCCGGGGGCGCCCGAAGATCGTACGAAACCGCCGGTTACGCTCGTACGCATGAAAAAGAGCGTGCTGACCCGCTACCGCGTCATGGCCTACGTCACCGGTGTGCTGCTGGTCCTGCTGGTTGTCGGGATGGTCGGCAAGTACGTGCTCGACGTGGACGGCGCCGCGGACTTCACGCGCGTGGTCAGCATCGCGCACGGCTGGCTGTACGTCGTCTACCTGGTGTTCGCCTTCGACATGGGCTCCAAGGCGAAGTGGCCGGTGCCCAAGCTGCTGTGGGTGCTGCTCGCGGGGACGGTGCCGACGGCCGCGTTCTTTGTGGAGCGCAAGGTCACGCACGAGCTGGAGGCCAAGGTCGTGGACGATCCGGCCGCCGTGGCCAAGGCCTGAACATTCACACCGAGACCTGAGCCACCACCGCCATGGAGCAGTCCGTGGCGGTTTGCCGTCGACATTTACTTGGACGTCCTAGTAAATTCGAAGGTATGGACGCTGACGCCATCGAAGAGGGCCGCCGACGCTGGCAGGCCCGGTACGACGCTTCGCGCAAGCGTGAGGCCGACTTCACGACGTTTTCCGGCGATCCCGTGGAGCCGGTGTACGGGCCACGGCCCGGAGACACGTACGAGGGGTTCGAGCGGATCGGCTGGCCGGGGGAGTATCCCTACACGCGGGGGCTCTATGCGACCGGCTACCGAGGGCGGACGTGGACCATCCGGCAGTTCGCCGGCTTCGGGAACGCCGAGCAGACCAACGAGCGCTACAAGTCGATCCTCGGCAACGGCGGAGGCGGCCTGTCCGTGGCCTTCGACATGCCCACGCTCATGGGGCGCGACTCCGACGATCCGCGCTCGCTCGGTGAGGTCGGGCACTGCGGGGTCGCGATCGACTCCGCCGTGGACATGGAGGTCCTGTTCAAGGACATCCCGCTGGGTGACGTCACGACGTCGATGACGATCAGCGGGCCGGCTGTTCCCGTCTTCTGCATGTATCTGGTGGCCGCCGAGCGCCAGGGCGTCGACCCGGCCGTACTGAACGGCACGCTCCAGACGGACATCTTCAAGGAGTACATCGCGCAGAAGGAGTGGCTCTTCCAGCCCGAGCCGCATCTGCGTCTCATCGGCGACCTGATGGAGCACTGCGCGTCGAAGATCCCCGCGTACAAGCCGCTGTCCGTCTCCGGCTACCACATCCGCGAGGCCGGCTCGACGGCCGCGCAGGAGCTGGCGTACACGCTGGCGGACGGCTTCGGTTACGTCGAGCTGGGGCTCAGCCGTGGGTTGGACGTGGATGTATTCGCGCCGGGGCTGTCCTTCTTCTTCGACGCACATGTGGATTTCTTCGAGGAGATCGCCAAGTTCCGGGCGGCGCGGCGGATTTGGGCGCGGTGGATGCGGGATGTGTACGGCGCGACGTCCGAGAAGGCGCAGTGGCTGCGTTTCCACACGCAGACCGCCGGTGTCTCGCTGACGGCGCAGCAGCCGTACAACAACGTGGTGCGTACGGCGGTCGAAGCGCTGGCTGCCGTGCTGGGTGGGACCAACTCGCTGCACACCAACGCGCTCGACGAGACGCTGGCGCTGCCCTCCGAGCAGGCGGCCGAGATCGCGCTGCGTACGCAGCAGGTGCTGATGGAGGAGACCGGGGTCGCCAACGTGGCGGATCCGCTGGGCGGTTCGTGGTTCGTGGAGCAGCTGACCGACCGGATCGAGGCGGACGCCGAGGAGATCTTCGACCAGATCAGGGAGCGGGGGCTCAGGGCCCACCCGGACGGGCAGCACCCCATCGGGCCCATCACCTCCGGGATTCTGCGGGGTATCGAGGACGGCTGGTTCACCGGGGAGATCGCCGAGTCCGCCTTCCAGTACCAGCAGGCTCTGGAGAAGGGGGACAAGCGGGTGGTGGGCGTGAACGTCCACCATGGCTCCGTGACCGGTGACCTGGAGATTCTGCGAGTCAGTCACGAGGTGGAGCGGGAGCAGGTGCGGGTGCTCGCCGATCGCCGGTCGGGCCGGGACGAGGCAGTCGTACGGAGCGCCCTGGACGCGATGCTCACCGCCGCGCGGGACGGCTCGAACATGATCGAGCCGATGCTGGAGGCGGTGCGGGCGGAGGCGACGCTGGGGGAGATCTGCGATGCTCTGCGGGACGAGTGGGGGGTGTATACGGAGCCGGCGGGGTTCTAGCGTCGCGACGCTGTCGTCCGCTGAGGCGGTGAGGGGATGTTGCTCCCCTCACCGCCTTTTCGTGCGCCGACTTGCTGTGTGCCCTACTGCGTGATCCGGGCCGCTTGACTGGATTCGGCCAATCTTCTGTGGGGCGGGGCTCGAAACCCTCCTCGTCTTCACGGGTTGCACACAAGTGATCCGCAGTGTGAACACGTAGATTGCACATGATGGGATGTGAGGGACTGTCAGGGCAATTTCACGCCACGTCGCCCAGGCCCCGAAGTCGCTCTTGCCCTGTCCTGGTTACCCGCGGGTATGGTGATCGCCGCGTCCGGCGGAGCTTGACCTCTTCGCCGCCGCACAGACCAATCAGCTACCGGGGGAACATCGTCTTTGCGGGGGCTCATCGTCATGCCGTCATTCCAGCTGCCCAGGCACGCTCGACCGAGCTTGCACGCTCCGCAGCCTGCCTGACGTCTCCGGTTCGTACGGACTTCTGACCCCTCACGGCGCTTCCACGTCCTCGGACGGGCACCCCCGCCTGCCCTCCTCATGAAGAACGGATGCTCTTTTGCGTTCCAGACCAGGGTTCGCCGTGCCCTCCAGGCGAAGAACCAGACACTTGGCGCGACTTGTTCCGCAGGTGCTCGCGCTCGCAGTGCTGGCCACGGTCGTCGGCCAGCCGGACGGGTCCGGCGACCGTACCGTCAACGCCAGCCCGGTGGCCGACAGTTACGACGGCTTCGACGCCAAGTCCGCCGAGCAGCTGAGGCAGGACCAGTGCCTGATGGCCGACGTGCTGCGCATGGGCGGCCCGACCATGTTCAGCACCGCGCAGGACGCGCTCAACCAGACGCCGGACAAGCTGCACACAGCGGCCAACCGTGAGCGCTGGACCGACACCCCGCTGGCGAAGGCGTTCGATACGGACAAGGCCGCCGCCGACAAGGAGGGGACGGCGCTCAATGCGTACGTCGATAAGTGGAAGAAGCCGCTGGATGGCCTGAGCACCCCGGACGGATTCACCGAGACCGGCTTCCACTGGCCCCCGGGAACCACCGGGACGGGCCCGAGCTTCTTCAGCCAGACCGGGCTGAGCCAGTGGATCTGGGACCGGTTCTGGAAGGACGAGGGCGATTTCTACGAGGACCCGACGCCGAAGGCCGACGACGCCACGGTCAAGGCCGTCAAGGACCTCGGAACCCCGCTTTACGCCAATGATCCCGACCCGTCGCTCCCTGGTTCTCAGCGGCAGCAGGCGTATGCCGAACACCGGGCGTGGGACGGCCTGGTGAACTGGTCACTGGAGCCGACGGGCGCGGACAACGCCCGTATCTTCCTCTCTTCCGGCGGCTTCCCGCGCACCGCGCCCGAGCCGGGCAGTGTCGAACACCGCATCGCCGTCGAGGACCTGAAGTCCCGGTTCGCCTCCTGCGCCTGGCGGGGCCCGGTCGACCCGAACAAGGTCCTCGGCAAGGAGGTCACCGACGCGTCCGCCGAGTGGCAGCGGGAGATCTCCGCGCAGGCCCCCCAGCGCAACCAGATCCTCAACGCCAACGTCGGCGCCACCAAGGCCCTCGCCACCGGCTCCAAGGCGCTGGGCGAGATGCTGGGCCAGTCGTGGGTCGCCGACCGGCTGGCCCGCTGGCAGGACTACTGGTCCGCCGGCGGCCCCGGCTGGATCGGCGACAGCCCGATGGTCATTCACGCGCACGGCGCACCCGACAAGTGCCTCGAAGTGGGCGGAGGCAAGAAGGACAGCGGCACCCCGGTGCAGATCTATACCTGCAACGGCGGCGCGGGGCAGAAGTGGCAGATCAGAGGCAAAGCGCTGGTCAACGTCAACTCCGGGAAGTGCCTGGACATCAAGAGCTCCGGCACCGCGAACGGCACGGCGTTGCAGATCTGGACGTGCAACAACACCGCCGCCCAGAAGTGGCAGTACAACACCCGCGCGACCACGCGCCTGTACAACCCGGGCACCGGCAACTGCCTGGACCTCGCGACGTACGCCAACAGCCGTGACGCGCGGATGTGGGACTGCAAGGGCACCAACCCGCAGAAGTTCGACATCACGCCGTCCGGTCACAACGGCACCGACGACGTGGACTACCCGACGAAGGCGCAGTTCGCCAAGGCAAAGAAGGGCGTCACCGACGCCCAGGCAGCGGCGAAGAAGCAGCTCGACCTGCTCAAGGCCCAGACCACCGCCGCGAAGACGGCCGCCACGAACACGGACACCGCCGCGCAGGCCGCCTACGCGATCGCCGACAAGGCCGGTGCTCCCCGGGGCCGCGGTCTGCTCGTCGGACAGCAGAAGGCCCAGGTGACGAAGGCGTCCGCCGCCGCTCTGGAGGCCATGTCGAAGGCCGGTGACACCGCCTACGCGGCCACCCGCGCCTCCGCCGGGGACAGCGCCACCATCGCCGCCCGCGCCGTGACGCAGGCCGCCGCGTCCAAGGCGGCGTTCCGTACGGCCGCCGCCAACGAGGCCAGGACGCAGGCGAAGGCCGCCGCCGACGCGGCCGCCGTACAGGCGCAGAACGCCAAGACCGCCCGCGACACAGCCAAAACCAAGCTCGCCGAGACGCAGAAGGCCGAGGCGGACGCCAAGGCGGCCGCCGCCGTGGCACACGCCAAGCGGCTGTCGGCGGAGAAGGAGGAGCAGACCGCGAAGGCGGAGAAGGAACTCGCCGCGCAGAAACAGGCCGAGGCCGCCCAGCACAAGAACAACGCAGAGGGCTACGCCAAGACAGCCAACGAGGCAAAGGGCAAGGCGGAGGCCGCCGAGACCACCGCACGCGAGAAGCGCCAGGACGCGGAAGCCGCGCGGGATCGGGCCAAGGGCAAGCGGGACGACGCCTGGGACGCCGAGAGCAAGGCGAACGCGGCGCGTGCCAAGTCCGACGCCAAGGACGCCTACGCTGCGGCCCACGAGTCTGCCGACGACGCGAAGGAATCGCGGGCGGCGGCGGACGAGGCGGACCGGCACGCCGACGACGCGGAGGCGGCCGCCAGGTCCGCCCGCTCCGAGGCGGACGCGGCGACGAAGGCGGCGGCCGACGCGGACGCGGCGGCGACGCGCGCGGAAGCGGCGGCCAAACGGGCTCGTTCCGACGCGAATGACGCCAAGGCGGCCAAGCTGAAGGCCGACGCCGCGGTGCGAACGGCGACGAGCACGGCAGCCGACGCGATCAAAGCCTCCCAGGAAGCCGCCTCGGCGGCCCGTACGGCGGACAAACTCGCCGACGACGCCGAGAAGGATGCAGCCAACGCGAAGAAGCATGCTGACGCATCCAAGGCCGAGGCCGCCAAGGCGGTCGCGGGAGCAGCGGACGCCGCAGGTCACTCGTACATCACCGCCCAAGCGGCCGAGGACGCCGGCAACTCGGCGCGGCAGGTCGCCGCTCCGGCGAACGACGCGATCCAGCTCGGCTCCCCGTACGTCACCACCGACTCCGCGGCCGGACTCGTCGTCCTGACCGGGCAGTCGTCGAAGACGATCGCCGAGCAGCAGAAGGCCGTCGCGGAGGCGCATGCCGCCAACGCCCAGAGGAACGCCTCGCAGGCGCAGAGTCTCGCGAACGCGGCGACCGGTGACGCCAAGGCCGCGTACACGCGGGCGGCTGAGGCTGCCGGCTTCGCGGCCGCCGCCCGTAAGTCGGCGAAGGAGGCGCTCGGTTACGCCGCCGAGGCCGCGAGCTACGCGGCGGAAGCCCAGAAGTCGCTGGCCCGCACCATTGAGCACGGCCGAAAGGCCACGGAGGACGCGGCGGCAGCCGACAGGGCGGCCGGCCGCGCCGAGGGTTACGCCAGGGACGCCCGCGCCTCCGCCGACCAGGCGGCCCTGGACGCCGAGGCCGCCCGCACGGCGGCATCCGAGGCCGAACAGGCGGCGAAGGACGCCCGCGCGGCGGCCACCCGCGCCGCCGAGGAAGCCACGGCGGCCGAGGCGGCGGCGAAGGACGCGCAGAAGTACGCGGAGTCGGCGCAGCAGGCTGCGGAGTCCGCGGAGCGCAAGGCTGCCAACCAGCAGGTCGCCACAGGTGCGGGCACGGGCGTCGGCGGTACGTGGTACGTCGTCGACGAGGGCAGCATCGAGATCACAGACGCCAAGCAGCACAACCCCTGTGTGATCACGGTCGGCTTCGAGGGCTGCACGACCACGTTCACGGTCACCTTCAGCGCGGTGGTCGACTTCTTCCTCTGCACCAACCCCGACGCGACGGCCAGCGCCAGCGGCTGCCCGCGGGCGGACACGCTGCTCATCGAGAGCAAGCGCATCCCAGGTCTGAAGAAGGACGTAACCCGGTACTTCTCCAAGCTGGAACTCATCCAGCAGACCCTCACCTACAAGCTCATCAAGGCGGTTCTGGTCCAGGACTTCGTCGACTGCTGGCACGGCAGCGCCAGCGGCTGCGCCTGGGCGCTGAGCAACTTCATCCCCGGCAAGGCGTTGGGCAAGGTCTTCGACGGGATCCGGGCTCTGGACGCAGCTATGAAGACCGGCGTCGGGGTCCGTGATGCGTTCCATGCCCTCAAGGCCCTCGACCTGGACCCCGGGACCCTCGCCAAGCTCAACGCCATCATCAACGCCCACGAAGATCTGTACACCGCCTGCAAGGTGAACAGCTTCCCTGGTGCCACCAAGGTGCTGATGGCGGACGGCTCACACCGTCCCATCAGCCAGGTGGGCGTGGGGGACCTCGTCAAGGCCACGGATCCGGCTTCCGGCCAGTTGCGGGCCCGGCAGGTCACCGACACCTTCCAGCACGACACCCAGCGGCTGGTGGACATTGCCGTTGCCGACGGGGGGAGGCTGGAGAGCACCGCCGGCCACAAGTTCTACGTGGTGGACCGCGGGTGGACGCTGGTCTCCGACCTGCGCGTCGGCGACCGCCTGCGCACCCCGGAGGGCTCCTTCCGCGAGGTGACCGCCCTAAACGACCGCTCGGGCATGCCTCCGCGCAAGGTCTATGACCTCACGGTCGACGACCTGCACACGTTCTTCGTGCTGGCGGGCGCCACTCCGGTCCTTGTCCACAACTGCAAGGTGGCGTTGGGGTGGCAGAGAGATGGGAAGCTCGACGAGTGGGCCAGGTTGCCCGAGAACAAGTTCCACACCTTCTCCAACGTGTCCCCGAGGGACTTCGCCCAGATCGCGGAAAAGGCCATCGCCGACCCGAACGTGACGCTGCACATCAACATGACGGGATTGAACGAACATGGAGGCTTCATACGGGCTGCCCAGCGCGGCCTCACGGCCGGTGAGGCCGGACGTGCCACGGACTACGAGATGTCCATGATCGCGAGAGCTCTCGCCAACGGTCAACGCCCGTGGGACTCGATCAAGTTCTACTCCCCGTCGGGTCCGGATGGAGCCATGCGACTGGATCCCGCGACAGCTATGCCGGATCTCTCAGTGCTGAAAGGAGACCTTGGCCCCGTGAAAGGTTCGATCATCGGATACTGCCACTGCTGAGGAATCGCACATGGATACCCATCGGAAAGACCTGTACCCGGACGTGACCGCTGCGGGCGGCCTTGTATCGGCGATGAAAGAGGCCGCGAAGCTGCGCGGAGGCGAAATCTGGCCAGCGCCCTCGACCACCGACGCCATCATTATCGATACGGCAAGGGGTCTCGTGTCGGTCGTTCCCGCGACCGAGGAGCGTCTGTTCCGGGTGCGTGTCCTCATTCCCGGGTTCACCTGGGAGAGTCCAGGGTTCTCCTGGGAGATCGGCTCGACTGACGATCTTGGATTGCTCGTGGAGGCGGTCGCCGCCTGGCGGGAAGGTATGCCGCTCGACGAGTTGGCGGCGAGATTCGAGTTCCTGGAGCTCGATGAATTCGCCAGGGCACTCGAAAGGGGAGAGCCCACCTCTTTGCAGTGGTCCGATCTCCTGTCGTCCGACTTCCACCGGAGACAATGGAACCTTCTGCGTCGCCTCCATGCGGATGAGGTACTGCGGAATATGTTCCCAACGATCACGCACGGTGCCGTCCGCCTGTGTGTGGATCTGTTCGACGGAGCGAGCCGTCAGGTCCTGGTTCATGACCTGGACGGAGAGCGTTATGAGGTCATTCGCCCCGGGGTGCCCGGGGCCGACTGGGTCGAGGTGCCGACCGGTGATCTGATCACCTACCTTCGAGCTGCCTTGAACCAACAGTGATCTCGACAGACCGATGAAGTCGAAACCCCGCCAGGTAATCATCCCTGGCGGGGTTTCTTCGTGTCACCCTCGCCTTCGGCCTGCACGAGGCGGCCAGGGGTACCTCGATCGACCGATGGGCCACGATTTCAGGGCCTTGGGCAACTACCTGGCCGAGTGGCGCGGCAAGTCTCCGTCGGCAACGGTCGTACGACCGCAGCGCGTTCATCCGTTTCGTCGCGGGCATCAAGGCGGGCAAGGACGAGGTGACCGCCCCCGTCTCCTCTTACCTGATCTACAACATCGTCCCCGGTCAGAAGCTCACCGGCGTACCCGGCCGGAGTCGGCGGGTCCACCGGACTTGAGGTTCCGTATGAGGCGGTCGAGGAGGGCGCGGGTGGTGGTGATGACCTCGTCGGGAGTGTCGCTTTCGCGTAGGCGGACGGTGCCGTCGGGGGCGGCGGCGAGGTAGAGGCAGCTGTTGCTCTCGTCACCACTGAACGAGGACTTCTGCCAGATGAGTTGGCGCACTGCGGGCCTCTCTACAGGTCGTACAGGAGATGTTGGATCAGCATCAGAGAGCCTGGTGCCGCCGACGTCTCGGGCGCGGCTGAGGGGGTGATTGGAGGAAGTGCGGATTCCTTCAACTGGTCGAAGAGCACACGGTATTGGGACAGGTGGTCCTGCGTGTCACGGTAGATCGGCTCGTTCGGATGTTCCAGTACGACCGTGGCCAGTTCCTCGACTCGCGGTTGCACGTACAGGAACGGGCTGGTGACACCCGGGAAGGTGCGAGCGCGGAACGGAAAGATCTGGATCGTCACATTCGGCAGTCTCGCCAGTTCGATGAGGTGTAGCAGTTGTCCGTGAGTGACGCTGGGGCTGCTGTAGTGCATGCGCAAGGCGGCCTCGTGAATCACCGCGTGCACGGCAGGGGCGTTCTCACCTGTGACAAGCCTCTGGCGTGCCAGCCTGAAGGCGATGGCGTCTTCGGTGGTGGCGTGTTTGGGCCGCATGTCCCCGAACAGCGCCCGGATGTACTCCTCGGTCTGGAACAAACCGGGGACGAGCAGCGGGTCGTACAAGCAGAGGCCGACTGCGCCGGCCTCCAGTTCCGCGAGGTTGAGCGCGTACTGGGTGACTCTGCCCTGGTAGGCGCTCCACCAGCCCTTGCCGCTGGACTCGGACATGGTGACCAAGGCTTCAAGGTATGGGGCAGAAATGTCCCCGTAGTACTCGCACAGCTTGCGCATCCGATCGGTGGCGATGGCTGTTCGGCCAGCCTCGATCTTGCTCAGGAAGGGTGCCTTCATGCCTGCCGCCGCAGCGGCATCGTTCGTGGTGATGCCGCGGTCCTCGCGCATCTTGCGTAGCTCGGCCGCAACGCGCCGTTGCCGTTCGCTGATCCTGGTCCGTAGCGCCAAGGTTGCGTTCCTCTCCGGAAGTTGACCGTCACCCGTTCGGGGGAGTAGGTGGAAAAACTGGCCCATCATGTCTACCGTCAGTATCGCAATCAACACAGGCTGTGTGCATCCGAGTTGCGCATCTTCCCTAGGACGGAGGCCTCATGAACAACGAGGACGACTGGGAGTACAGCATCAACCTCCCGCACAACCCCCTCGCCGTCGGTGTCGCGCGCGGCGCCCTGCGGCTGATCCTCCGTGCGCACGGACTGGGTGAACTTCTGGTGACGGCCGAGCTGTTGGCCTCCGAGCTGGTCACCAACGCGCATGTGCACGCCCCCGGACCGTCCTGCCTGCGCGTGAAGCGCTCGGAGAAGTGGCTGCGACTCTCGGTGTGGGACACCAGTAGTGAGCCGCCCAGGCTTCCACGTCCGTGTGGCGTGGACCGTGAAGAGGGGCGCGGGATGGGGATCGTGGAAGAGCTGGCCGACCGATGGGGGCATTACTCCCTTGGGGCGCCTGTCCTGCGAGGAAAGCTGGTCTGGTGCGAGCTGGGTGGTGGGTGACCGTGGATGAGCACGTGCGTCAGGCCGTTGCCGACGCGGTCAGGCCCTTCAGCAGGAGCATGGTGAAGCTCTGGGCCCAGTCCGTGTCGACGGGCTCTGCACTCACCAGGGCCCGGTGCACCACCGCGCCCGCGATCACGTCGTAGATGAGGTCCGCGGTGCGAGCCGCGGCTTCGGGGTCGTTCTCTTCCGGCAGCTCCCCGCGCTGCTGGGCGCGTGCGCGTCCCTCCAGGACGAGGAGTTTCTGTCGCTCGACGATCGACGACCGGATGCGGTCGCGCAGTGCGTCGTCGCGGATCGACTCCGCGACCACCGCCATCAGGCCGCTCTTCGCCTCGGGGCGGGCCAGGATTGCCGCGAACTGGAGGACTACGCCCTCGATGTCGGCGG
This sequence comes from Streptomyces vastus, assembly GCF_039532825.1. Lineage (NCBI taxonomy): Bacteria > Bacillati > Actinomycetota > Actinomycetes > Kitasatosporales > Streptomycetaceae > Streptomyces > Streptomyces vastus. The sequence continues at coordinate 14,507 of NZ_BAAASJ010000020.1, read as the reverse complement.
CAAGGCTGCCGCGGTCGGGGATTTCCAGTTCGTCGAAGAGGGCCGCCACCGCATCCACGACCAGTTCGTTCTTGCCCGCCCAGCGGCGGTAGAGGGTCGTCTTGGCGACGCCCGCGCGCGTCGCCACATCGCCGAGCGTCAGCTTGGACCAGCCCAGTTCGACCAGCGCCGCCCGCGTCGCCGCCAGGATCGCCACGTCCGCGGTGACGCTGCGGGGGCGGCCTCCTGTGGCGCGTGGGGCGGAAGTGCGGCTCTGCATCCGTTGACCATAGCGGGCGGTTCCTGTGACTCGGTGAGGGGAAGCAAGGTGAGGGAGATCACCGGGACGTGGTTCCGCGAGGGTTCGCGCTCCAGTTACGCTACGGCTCGTAGCGAAAGCCTGCGTACGAGCGACGACCACAGCGACGACCACGCGGCGCCGGGTGGGGACCCGGCGTCGGACGCCACGCGGCAGGCCCGGCTTTCACCGTGCTTTTCCGGTACGTACGCGAAGGGGGGAAGATGAACTCATGCAGCCACGGAACATGTCCATGAGCGGAGTCGTCGACCTCGCCGCGGTGAAGGCGGCCCAGGAGGCCAAGGCGAAGGCGGAGCAGGCGCGCGCCGAAGCGGCGAAGCAGGGCGGGGGAGGTGCTGTCTCCACCGCCAGCCTTGTCATTGACGTAGACGAGGCGGGGTTTGAGCGTGATGTCCTGCAGCGCTCCACCGAGGTGCCGGTCGTCATCGACTTCTGGGCCGAGTGGTGCGAGCCGTGCAAGCAGCTGAGCCCGCTCCTGGAGCGGCTCGCCGCCGAGTACAACGGCCGCTTCGTCCTCGCCAAGATCGACGTCGACGCCAATCAGATGCTGATGCAGCAGTTCGGGATCCAGGGGATCCCGGCCGTCTTCGCGGTGGTGGCCGGCCAGGCCCTGCCGCTCTTCCAGGGCGCCGCCCCCGAGTCGCAGATCCGGGGCACCCTGGACCAGCTCATCCAGGTCGCCGAGCAGCGCTTCGGTCTGACCGGCCTCACGGTCGACTCGGACGCCGAGGCCGGGCCCGGCCCCGAGGCCGAGGCGGCTCCCGCGGTGCCGGCCGGTCCGTACGACGCGCTGCTCGAGGCCGCCGTACAGGCTCTTGACGCGGGGGACTTGGGCGGTGCGGTGCAGGCGTACAAGAACGTGCTGAGTGACGACCCGGGCAATACGGAGGCCAAACTCGGCCTTGCCCAGGCCGAGTTGCTCCAGCGCGTGCAGAACGCCGATGCGCAGCAGGTACGCAAGGATGCCGCCGAGAAGCCGGGCGACGTACGGGCTCAAATTGCCGCCGCGGACCTGGATCTGGTGGGTGGTCATGTCGAGGACGCGTTCGGACGGCTCGTCGACACCGTGGCGCGTACAGCCGGTGACGACCGGGATGCCGCGCGTATGCGGCTGTTGGAGCTGTTCGAGGTGGTCGGCAGTGACGATCCGCGAGTGACCGCTGCACGCAGAGCACTGGCCCGCGCCCTGTTCTGACCGGTGCCTAAACCACCCGGGTAACCACTGTGACGCCTGTTGCCTGAGTGAGAGATTTGTCGACTGAGCGACCCTGCGGCCGTGCTTTACCAAATCTTGGTAAACGCGGCCGCTGTTACTTGGAGTAAGAGGCGGGCGTTGATCTGTCGGATTCCGTCCAAAGATCAATGGTTTTGTTACTCACCCCGGAGGCACCCTGCGTCGTCGGTCGATACCGGCGGGTCGTTGTTCGGTTATCCGGCCGTTACTAGCCAGTAACGAACCCCCTTGCGGCAGCGGCGCGAATGCACCACGATCGTCGACGCTCGGTCCATTCCCGCACCCCGACAGCCAATCGGGTGAACGGGTTTCCTGGGTCCCCACCGAGTAGGAGCGGCGGCAGTGGCGCCACTCCTTGGACAGGGGGGTCTTTGCTTTCGAGCAGAGCCTGTCCGGCAGGTTGTGCGTGAAGTGTTCAGGCGCGACCAGTGGTTGTCGCTCGGGGGTGATCGCTTGTGTTGGGGCGCCCTTCGCGCCTCTGAGTACGGGCGCTCTCCTTCCCGAGGACGTAGCACTTCTCCCATCCCTGCCCGACTGAGCCGCCGACCGGGGGCCGTCAGGGCCGGAGATGTACGTCCGAGAAGGAGGAAATATGGAGTCCCAGGTGCGTGGCGGGACCAGATGGAAGCGGTTCGCTGTGGTCATGGTGCCCAGCGTGGCCGCGACGGCCGCGATAGGCATGGCCCTGGCCAACAGCGCTCTCGCCGCGTCGTTCAGCGTGTCGGGCCAGTCGTTCAAGGTGACGACCAAAGAGCTCAAGGGCACGGGCTTTTCGCAGTACGGCGCCATCGACTCGGGGTACACCCTCGATGGCAAGAAGACGTCGCACCCCGTCGCGGTCTCGGCGTTCAAGCAGGCGACGATCAAGGAGCTGTGCCAGTCCGTCGTCACGCCGAACATCCCGGTGCTCGGCAATGTCAGCCTCATCCTCAAGGCCGGTGGCGGTAAGACGCCGGTCGAGGCGGAGAACCTGTACATCGACGTCGCCGACCTGAAGGCCGATGCCGAGTTCCGCAACATCGACATCGGTGTGGCCGCCGGAGACGCCAACAAGGGTCCCGGCATTGCCAAGGGCGACAAGGCGAACCCGTTCGGATTCGCTCAGCAGGCCGACTCGGTCCTGCTGAAGGACGTGGAGCAGACGGCGTGGGCGACCACTGCCGGAACCTTCAAGCTGAGCGGGCTGACGATGAAGCTGTCCGCGGGCGTCAAGGAGTGCTACTAGGCGCTCCGTGACGGGTGGGGGGAGTTCCGCTTCCCCGCCCGTCACACCTCCTTCTCGTCTTTGAAGTCCGTCTGCAGGTCTGTCGGATGTCGTCATTCATGTCCGTCCGGCGTCACCCGGTCCGTACACTCGCCACCCCCCCCACACCACGCACGCCCCAGCTTTCATCTCTCACAGCAACGCCGTTCCAGGGAGCTGTTTTCCATGAGCGCCGACACTCCAGCCACGCGCAGCCAGTTCACCGATAGGCGGCTGCGGTTCCGCGCCTGGAGGGGCAGCCGGCCGTTCTGGGCCGGGCTGTTCATCCTGCTCGGCGGGATCCCGATCATGTATTTCCCGTACGCGAATCTCCAGATCGGTCACCTGACCCTGGCGATGGCCACCACAGCGGGTGCGGGTTCCCTGATCATCGGCGTGCTGCTGATCGTGCTCGGGATCAGCCTGTGGTTCCAGAAGCATGTACGCGTCTTCGCCGGTGTGGCAGCGATCCTGCTGGCGCTGGTGTCCATCCCGGTGTCCAACCTCGGCGGGTTCCTCATCGGCTTCCTGCTGGCGCTGTTCGGCGGCGCCATGGCGGTGTCCTGGGCACCCGGCGAGGAGCCTGCGGCGAAGTCGGTCAAGGCGGACCGTACGGACGAAGGAGGCGCCCCCGAAGCCATGGCGGCGGGCGGGGCGAGCGAGCCGAACGATCTGTCAGGAACGAGCCCGAGCAACGGGGCGAACGGGAGGCACAGTGCCTGAGGAGGTCCACCGCGTGGACTCGGGAGAGCCCCGGGCGAGAACCGGGCCGCGGCATGCAGCTCCCAAGAAGCCCTTGTTGACGAGGCTGCAGATGCCCGCGGGCAAGGCGGTAGCCATCGCCTCGATGCCGACCGCGATTCTCATGGGCATGGGCCTCACGCCGACGCTCGCCCGGGCCGACGACAAGCCGTCGGCGAAGAACCTGACGATCGACGAGTACAAGGAGTGCGTCGACGCGCTGGAGGAGGAGACCGAGGAGGGCAAGGACGCGTCGCCCTCGCCCTCCGCCTCGACGAGCGGCCCCGCGTCCGACGACAAGGAGGAGCAGGGCTCCTCGGGTGAGGACGCTTCGGGCGACAGCTCCGCGGACGACGGCTCGTCGGACGACGGCTCTTCGTCGGATTCAGGTTCCGACGACAGGCCCGAGCCGGCGCCGTCCCCCTCGGAGCCCGAGGCGCCCGCCGAGGAGGCCGAGCCGACCCCGTCGCCGTCCCCCTCGGAGTCCGAGTCGGAGAACCCGCTCGACCCGCTGGGCCTCGGCAAGGCGCTGGAGGACCTCTTCACGCCCGACGACAAGGAGACGGCGGAAGAGGAGGCGGCTGCCAGCCCGTCGCCCACCCCCTCCCCGTCGGCGAACGAGGACGAGGCCGACACGGCCGAGGACGCTGCCGGGGACGCCGCGGACAAGGCGACCGACACGGTCGAGGACGTCGCCAAGGACGTCACGGGCACGGCGGACGACGCGGCCGAGAAGGCCGAGGAGACCACCGAGGACACCGCGGAGAAGGCGGAGGAGGCAGCCGACGAGGCCACCGCGTCCCCGTCCCCCAGCCCGTCCGAGAGCTCCGCCACGGACCCGGAGAACTGCCCGGCCGCCACGGAGGACGAGGGCGGTCTCGAGCAGGGCATCCCGGCCCTGGCCGACGACCCCTGGCAGCTGGAGGCCAGCTCGCTGCTGCTCAAGGGCGCCGACTACCAAGGCATCGTCAAGGTGAAGACCGCCAACGGCACGGTCAAGGAGGTCCTGAAGTACGTGATCTCCGACGGTACCGACATCGGTGATCTGCACCAGACCGTCGACGACAAGGATGCCGGGGCGAAGCACCACGTGCAGGCGGCCAAGGGCTCGACGTCCACCATCCGTGACGGCAAGACGGTCATGTACACGGAGAGCATCTCCGGCAACCTGCTCGGTCTGATCCCGGTCACGTTCGACCCGAAGCACCCGCCGCCGCTGAACATCCCGCTGATCTACTTCACCAAGGTGAAGGTCGTGCAGGCCGCCCAGTTCGGCGGAACACTGACCGTCCCCGGCCTGCAGCAGTACAGCACGCCGCTCGGGTAGTCCCACGGGGCGCTCCGCTGGAGGTGCAGTCTGGAAGCTGCGGGCCGCCTGGGGCTGGTCGCTTCCCCACTCTCGGCTTCTCCCCCCGCTCGGCTTCTCCCCCACTCTCGGCTTCGCTCGAGCGGGGGGACCCCCATGAGCGGGGGGACCCCGATCGCGGCGGAGCCGCATATGTCACGGCCCCGCGCCCCTTACGGGGCGCTCCGGGAGCCGCACACACACTGAGGGCGCCCCCTGCGCGGCGGGGGGCGCCCTCAGTGGCGTACACGCATCGGATACGAGTCCGTAAGCGTGACCGGAGCGGATCAGCTGCCCAGGTGGTGCACTCGCACCATGTTCGTGGTGCCGGCCACGCCGGGAGGCGAACCGGCTGTGATGATCACCGTGTCGCCGTCGTTGAACTGACCCAGCCTGACCATCTCCTGGTCGACCAGGTCGACCATCGCGTCCGTGCTGTTCACGAACGGTACGACGTGGGGCTCGACGCCCCAGCTCAGCGTGAGCTGGTTGCGGGTGGACTCGTCCGTGGTGAACGCCAGGATCGGCTGGACCGCGCGATAGCGGCACAGTCGGCGGGCGGTGTCGCCGGACTGGGTGAAGGCCACCAGGCCCTTGCCGCCCAGGAAGTCCGCGATCTCACACGCGGCACGGGCCACCGAACCGCCTTGCGTACGCGGCTTCTTGCCCGGTACGAGCGGCTGCAGGCCCTTGGAGAGCAGTTCCTGCTCGGCGGCCTGGACGATCTTCGACATCGTCTTCACGGTCTCGATCGGGAAGGCGCCCACACTCGACTCGGCGGACAGCATGACCGCGTCCGCGCCGTCCAGGATCGCGTTGGCCACGTCGGAGGCCTCGGCGCGGGTGGGACGGGAGTTGGTGATCATCGACTCCATCATCTGGGTCGCGACGATCACCGGCTTGGCATTGCGGCGGCACAGCTCCACGAGGCGCTTCTGCACCATCGGGACCTTCTCGAGCGGGTACTCGACGGCCAGGTCGCCGCGGGCGACCATGACGCCGTCGAAGGCCGCCACGACGGCCTCCATGTTCTCCACCGCCTGCGGCTTCTCCACCTTGGCGATGACGGGGACCCGGCGGCCCTCCTCGTCCATGATCTTGTGTACGTCGTTCACGTCGTCGGCGTCGCGCACGAAGGACAGCGCCACCAGGTCGCAGCCCATGCGCAGCGCGAAGCGCAGATCCTCGACGTCCTTCTCGGACAGCGCGGGCACGTTCACGGCCGTGCCGGGCAGGTTGATGCCCTTGTGGTCCGAGATCACGCCGCCCTCGATGACGACCGTACGGACCCGGGGGCCCTCGACCTCGACGACCTTCAGCTCGACGTTGCCGTCATTGATCAGGACTTGGTGGCCCTTGGCGACGTCGCCCGGCAGACCCTTGTAGGTCGTGCCGCAGAGCGACTTGTCGCCCGGTACGTCCTCGGTGGTGATGGTGAACTCGTCACCGCGCTCCAGCTCGACAGGCCCCTCGGCGAAGGTCTCCAGCCGGATCTTCGGGCCCTGGAGGTCGGCCAGCACGCCGATCGCGCGGCCCGTCTCCTCGGCGGCGGCCCGGACACGGTCGTACCGCCCCTGGTGCTCGGCGTGCGAGCCGTGGCTGAAGTTGAAGCGGGCCACGTTCATACCGGCCTCGATGAGCGACACAAGCTGCTCATGGGAGTCGACGGCTGGGCCCAGAGTGCAGACGATTTTGGAACGGCGCATGGGGGGATCCTAACGGTTTGTTTCACTGCGGAATATTCCGTCTGGTGGAAGATACAAAGGGGCGGAATGCCGCTCAGTTGAGGGCTTCAGAACCGCCCACGGGAGCCTCAGAGGCTGCCCACAAGTGCGTACGTCTGGGTGGCGATCTCCAGTTCCTCGTCGGTCGGTACGACGGCCACCGCGACTCTCGCCCCCTCCGGCGAGACCAGCCGCGGCTCCTCGGACCGTACGGAGTTGCGCTCGGCGTCGACCGCCAGGCCCAGCCCCTCCAGGCCCGCGACCGCAGCTTCGCGCACCGGGGCCGCGTTCTCACCGACCCCCGCCGTGAAGGCGATCGCGTCCACCCGGCCGAGCACCGCGTAATAGGCGCCGATGTATTTCCGCAGGCGGTGGATATAGATGTCGAAGGCGAGCCGCGCCCGCTCGTCCCCTTCGTCGACGCGGCGACGAATCTCCCGCATGTCGTTGTCGCCGCACAGGCCGATCAGGCCGCTCTTCTTGTTCAGCAAAGTGTCGATCTCGTCCATGGACATTCCGCCAACACGCGCCAAATGAAAGATGACCGCCGGATCCAGGTCTCCGGACCGCGTACCCATCACCAGCCCCTCCAAAGGCGTCAGCCCCATGGATGTGTCCACGCACCTGCCCGCCCGGACAGCCGAGGCCGAGGCTCCGTTGCCCAGGTGCAGCACGATGACGTTCACCTCCTCGGGCGCCCTGCCGAGCAGCTTCGCGGTCGCGCGCGAGACATACGCGTGCGAGGTGCCGTGGAAGCCGTAGCGGCGGATGCGGTGCTCGTCGGCGGTCTCGACGTCGATCGCGTAGCGGGCCGCGGACTCCGGCATCGTCGTGTGGAACGCCGTGTCGAAGACGGCCACCTGCGGGAGGTCCGGGCGCAGCGCCTGTGCCGTACGAATGCCCGTCAGGTTGGCCGGGTTGTGCAGCGGCGCCACCGGGATCAGCCGCTCGATCTCCGCGAGGACCCGCTCGTCGATGACCGTCGGCTCGGTGAACTGCCTGCCGCCGTGCACGACCCGGTGACCGATCGCCGCCAACTCGGGGGAGTCCAGGCCGAGTCCGTCCTTGCCCAGCTCCTCGGCGACGGCCTTCAGGGCGGCCTCGTGGTCGGCGATCGGGCCGGTCTGTTCGCGTGCCTGGCCGCCGTTGGCCGGCGGAGTGTGCTTCAGGCGGGATGTCTCCTCGCCGATGCGTTCGACGAGGCCCACCGCGAGGCGGCTGCTGTCGCGCATGTCGAGCAGCTGGTACTTCACCGACGAGGAGCCGGAGTTGAGGACGAGGACGCGGGTGCCGGTCACAGGGCGGAAACCTTCGGGGTCGGAGCCGGGGGCGTGGGCGATGGGCTGGGAGTCTGGGCCTGGGCCTGGATCGCCGTGATGGCGACGGTGTTCACGATGTCCCCGACGAGCGCGCCGCGGGACAGGTCGTTGACCGGCTTGCGCAGGCCCTGCAGAACCGGGCCGACGGCGATCGCGCCGGCCGAACGCTGTACGGCCTTGTACGTGTTGTTGCCGGTGTTGAGGTCCGGGAAGATCAGCACGGACGCCTGACCGGCGACCTCGGACCCCGGCAGCTTGGTCGCCGCGACCGACGGCTCCACGGCGGCGTCGTACTGGATCGGGCCCTCGATCTTCAGATCGTCGCGGCTCGCGCGGACCAGCTCGGTGGCCCGGCGCACCTTGTCCACGTCCGCGCCCGAGCCGGACGTCCCGGTCGAGTACGAGAGCATCGCGATCCGCGGCTCGACACCGAACTGCCGCGCGGTGGCGGCCGACTGGACCGCGATGTCGGCCAACTGCTCGGCGTTCGGATCGGGATTGACCGCGCAGTCCCCGTACACCAGGACCTTGTCGGCCAGGCACATGAAGAAGACGGACGACACGATCGACGCATCAGGCTTGGTCTTGATGATCTCGAAGGCCGGGCGGATCGTCGCCGCCGTCGAGTGCACCGACCCCGACACCATGCCGTCGGCCAGGCCCTCCTCGACCATCAGGGTGCCGAAGTAGTTCACGTCCGAGACCACGTCGTACGCCAGCTCCACGGACACGCCCTTGTGGGCGCGCAGCGCGGCGTACTTCTCGGCGAAACGCTCGCGCAGCTCGGAGGTCGTCGGGTCGATGAGCTGTGCCTTGACGAGGTCGATGCCGAGGTCCGCGGCCTTCTTGCGGATCTGGTCCACCGGGCCGAGCAGCGTCAGCTCGCAGACACCGCGCCGCAGCAGCACCTCGGCGGCGTGCAGTACGCGCTCCTCGGTGCCCTCGGGCAGCACGACGCGACGCAGGTCCGAGCGGGCCTGCTCCAGGAGCTGGTGCTCGAACATCATCGGCGTGACGCGGTCACTGCTCGGTGCCGAGATCCGGCTGAGGAGGCCGCCGGTGTCGACGTACCGCTCGAAGAGGCCGAGGGCGGTCTCCGCCTTGCGGGGCGTCGCCGCGTTCAACTTGCCTTCCATGCCGAAGAGTTCGGCCGCCGTCGGGAAGCTGTTGCCGGCCACCGAGACGACCGGGGTGCCGGGGGCGAGCCGGGCGGCCAGCGTGAGGACGTCGTCGCCGGGGCGCTCGTCCAGGGTGAGCAGGACGCCCGCGATGGGCGGGGTGCCGGCGCTGTGCGCGGCGAGGGCGCCCACGACGAGGTCGGCGCGGTCGCCGGGGGTGACGACCAGGCAGCCGGGGGTCAGGGCGCCGAGGAAGTTCGGCAGCATCGCGCCGCCGAACACGAAGTTCAGCGCGTCGCGCGCGAGCCCCGAGTCGTCGCCGAGCAGGACCCGGCCGCCGAGTGCGTGGGTGATCTGGGCGACCGTAGGCGCGGCCAGCGCGGGCTCGTCCGGCAGTACGTAACAGGGCACCGGGAGGCGGGAGTCGAGGCCCGCGTGGATCTCCACGCGGGCCGGCGGGGCCACGCGGTTCACCACCATCGCGAGGACGTCACAGCCCAGATGGTCGTAGGCCCGGAACGCGTTGCGGGTCTCCGCCTGCACCGACTCCGCGGTCTGCTCGCGGCCGCCCACGACGGGGATGACCGAGGCACCGAACTCGTTCGCCAGCCGGGCGTTGAGGGACAGCTCGTCCGGGAACTGCGTGTCCGCGTAGTCGGTGCCCAGGACGAGGACCACGTCGTAGTCGCGCGCCACCCGGTGGAAGCGGTCCACCAGCTGCGAGACCAGCTCGTCGGTGCCCTGCTCGGCCTGGAGCGTGGACGCCTCGTGGTAGTCCATGCCGTAGACCGTCGCCGGGTCCTGTGCGAGCCGGTAGCGGGCCCGCAGCAGTTCGAAGAGGCGGTCGGGATCGTCATGGACCAGCGGGCGGAACACCCCCACCCGGTCGACCTGGCGGGTCAGGAGTTCCATCACTCCCAGCTCGACGACCTGGCGCCCGTCGCCCCGGTCGATCCCGGTCACGTACACGCTGCGCGTCACGTGTGCTCTCCGTTTCCTCACTGGTCAAAATCAGCCGCTATCGTGGGGGTCGTGCGTGCCCTCTTGACAATACCTCTGAGCATGGTTAGGGCACCCGTCCCATCGGGGCGCGAAATGGCTGTCGGGACCGGGTGGTCAAGAGGTGCTCAGACCCCCCGTGAAACAATCGGACCGGCTCACACGTACCGACAGCTCACGACAGTTCACAAGTACCGACAGCCCTTACGTACCAAGCAGCGAGCAGGAGAAACAGCACGATGCGTATCGGAGTTCTCACCGCAGGCGGCGACTGCCCGGGGCTGAACGCAGTGATCCGGTCGGTCGTGCACCGCGCCGTCGCTCACTACGGTGACGAGGTGATCGGCTTCGAGGACGGTTACGCGGGACTGCTCGACGGCCGCTACCGCACCCTCGACCTGGACGCGGTCAGCGGCATCCTCGCCCGCGGCGGCACCATCCTCGGCTCCTCCCGCCTCCAGCGCGACCGTCTGCGCGAGGCCTGCGAGGGGGCCGAGGACGAGATGCGCGAGTTCGGCATCGACGCGCTCATCCCGATCGGCGGCGAGGGCACGCTCACGGCCGCCCGGATGCTCTCGGACGTCGGCCTGCCGGTCGTCGGCGTACCGAAGACGATCGACAACGACATCTCGTCCACCGACCGCACCTTCGGCTTCGACACCGCGGTCGGCGTCGCCACCGAGGCGATGGACCGCCTCAAGACCACCGCCGAGTCGCACCAGCGCGTCATGGTCGTCGAGGTCATGGGCCGCCACGCCGGCTGGATCGCACTCGAGTCCGGCATGGCCGCCGGCGCCCACGGCATCTGCCTGCCCGAGCGGGCCTTCGACCCGGGCGACCTGGTCAAGATGGTCGAGGAGCGCTTCGCCCGCGGCAAGAAGTTCGCGGTGCTGTGCGTGGCCGAGGGCGCGCACCCCGCCGAGGGCACCATGGACTACGGCCACGGCGAGATCGACCAGTTCGGCCACGAGCGCTTCCAGGGCATCGGCACGGCACTCGCGTACGAACTGGAGCGGCGGCTCGGCAAGGAGGCCAAGCCGGTCATTCTCGGCCACGTCCAGCGCGGCGGCACCCCGACGGCGTACGACCGCGTGCTCGCCACCCGCTTCGGCTGGCATGCCGTCGAAGCCGCCCACCGGGGCGAGTTCGGGCGGATGACGGCGCTGCGGGGCACGGAGATCGAGATGGTGCCGCTCGCGGAGGCGGTCACGGAACTGAAGACGGTGCCGAAGGACCGGATGGACGAGGCGGAGTCGGTGTTCTAGGCCGGTGTTCCAGCCGGTCCTCCGGCTGCTTCATGGGTGGTTCTTATGGGTCACTGGGCCGTGGCTTTTACGGGGCGTGGCGCTGGACGGTGGACCAGAAGTGGTCGACGACCTGGTCCAGGTAGTCCCGGGCCGCGCCCGCTTCGACCGCGACTGTCCCATTGCCCCAGCTCAGGGTGGGTGCCATCTGGAGCTGGTACTCCGTGTACAGCGACTCGAGCACGTCCTCCACGAGCCGCCGGTCCAGCGGCAACAGCTTGCTGACGGGACGCACGTAAGCCTGCCAGCGCGTGGAGCACGCGTTGCGCAACAGCTCGGCGAGCTTCGGGCGGTGTCCGCGGACGGTGACGAGATCCGGCAGTGCGAGGCCGAGCACCTCGGCGAGGGCCGCGGACTGACGCTCGTTGCCGCGCCACTCGTTGTTCTCCTCCATCCGTAGGTAGACGGCGAGTTCGAGTCCGACGGCCCGTGCGACATCCTCTGCCGGTATACCGCGCGCGAGCCGGAACTCCCGCAAGGTCTCTGGCGCGCCGATGAGTTCGGCAGGCGAGCACCACAACACGCCTGCGAGCGCGACGAGTTCGGCATTGCCGGGCGCCGCGACGCCTCTCTCCCAGGCGGCGACGAGGTCGGGTGTCACATAGGGCAGTCCGTACGAGGTCCGCATCCCGTACGCGACATGTTCTGGTCCCATGCCGAGTGCGGTGCGGAGTCTGTGGGCGACAGGGGCGTTGAAGGGCGGAGTGGGCTCGGGGGGTGGCGACTGGTGCACGTGCACAAGGTAGGGGTGCGGCGCTGCGGTGACTACGGTCTGTTCGGCCAGGATTACGGATTGTCGGATTCTACCGTTTCGGATACCCGTCCGAACGCTTCCGATGCGTGTCCGAGGTGGCCGAAGATCACCTGGCGAGGGCTCGCTCCCGGCCACGAGGATGGCGCCGTACGTGCCCGCGTGAGCGGGCAGCGCGAGCGTGAAGGGGCGGCACCGGTATGAGCAGCATCGACGGCCACATTCGCGAGCGGCTCCTGGCGCCGAACTTCTGGCATCTGGCCACGGTCGGCCCGGACGGCACACCGCAGGTTTCGCCCATGTGGGCGGACATCGAGGATGAGTACGTCATGGTCAACACGTCGATCGGCCGCGTGAAGGTCGACAACCTGCGGCGCAATCCGAACGTTTCGCTGTCCCACCATGACGCCGAGAACCCCTACGACCGGGTGGAGATCCGGGGCCGGGTCGCACGTTTCGTCGAGGGCGAGACGGCTGAGCGGGCCATGGACCGGCTGGCGCAGAAGTACATCGGCGAGGACCGCTATCCGTGGCTGCTTCCCGGGGAGCAGCGGGTGATGTTGTTGATCGAGCCGACGCGGGTGCGGCATGTGGTGGGGGTGGAGAAGTTCCGTCCTGGGGTGCTGCCGGAGTGAGGGGCGAGGGGTAAGTGAGGGGCTACAGCAGGTGGTCGGCCTTTCCGGCCTTGATGTCCCGGATGAGGGTGCGGAGGGCTTCGCGGGTGTCGGTGAGGTAGTGGGCTTCTTGGCCAGCGATGGCTATGTAGGCGTTGCCGTCGGGATCGGTGCCTATGCGGAAGCAGTTGGCGCCTTCACCGCAGAAGGCGTCTTCCCAGGTGATGTCCGGCACGGGTTCTCCTAGAGGTCGTCGGCGAGGGTGCGGATGAAGTCGCGCGAGGCTTTCGAGGTGAGCGCGACGGCTTGGGTGGCGTCGAGTTGGGCCCGGTACTTGCGGAGCTGAGTCTCCGAGTCGATGAACTCCGGGCCGTGGGTGCTGTCTAGCTCCACGGTGTCGAGGCGGGGGACGGTGGACTCGGCGTAGACGACGGACTGTCCGGCACCGGGGAAGCCGCCCGCCTTGAACGGGATGACCCGTACGGTCACGGTGTCGCGCTCGGACATGCGCAGCAGGTGCTCCAGTTGCCGCCGTGCCACCGCCGGTCCGCCGAACTCCATACGGAGGGCGGCCTCGTGGAGGATCACGTCGAGGGCTGGGGGCTCCGGCCGGTCGAGCACCTGCTGCCGGTCGATCCGGTGGGCGACACGGGTCTCGACGTCGGCCGTTGGCAGGGGCGGGATCACGGCTTCGAAGACGGCTCGGGCGTGTTCCTCGGTCTGGAGCAGCCCTGGCAGGTGCACGGTGACGGCGATGCGCAGCCGCTTGGCGTGCCACTCCAGTTCGGCGATGTCCAGGAAGGCGTCCCGGAGTTGGCGCCGGTAGGCCTCCCACCATCCCTTGTCGCGCCCGGCGGCCATGGCGGCGAGGGCTTCGATGAGATCCCGGTCCGTGCAGCCGTAGTTGCTCGCGAGGGTGCGTACGCGTTCGGGGCTGATGCCGGAGCGGCCCGATTCCATGTTGGGGACGTTCGTGCGGGGGACGTTCAGCAGGCCGGCGGCGTGCTCCGTCGTCATCCCGGCCGCGAGGCGCATCCTGCGCAACTCCGCGCCGAGCCGCCGTTGGCGCTCCGTTGGTGTGCTCCTGGGCGGCATGTGCCCTCTCCTGTTCGGCCGTTGACTGGGTCAGTCTGCCGCCGGGGCGCGTGATCGGTCCACCGGGAACTTCCCTGAGTAGTAGTACACGTACTCCTCTCATGGTCTACAGTCGGTGACGAGTCGCTTACGGCCCGACATAGTCGGAAGCGCATCGCGCGAGCCTGCCCAGGTTCTCCTTCCCTGGGAGGGGTGGGCTCGCGTCAGGGAGACAAGCCACCGGTCGGGTCGAGACGTCAAGGTCCGTCAATTCACCGAGTTCTCAAGGGAGTTCCGTATGCCCGCAACAGCTGTTTCCGTCTGCCCCGTCCTCAACGACGTGTCGGTGGCAACCCCGTCACCGTCACCCGACACCCTCGCGTACAGCCTCACGCTTCCCGCCGATCTGACCAGCCCTCGCATCGCTCGGGCGACGACCAGGGCGGTCCTTCAGTTGCATCGGCTGGAGGACGTGACGGATGCGGCGGTGCAGGTGGTGGGTGAACTGGCCGCGTGTGCTTGCCGGTTCACGTCGGGGGCCGAGGTGTATCTGTCGCTGCGTTGTCGGGAGGAGGCGTTGCGGGTGATCTTCTACGACGGGCATCCACGGCATACGCATCCTCGGCTGGCGGCGGCTTGTGATGCGCGGAGGCGGGCGGCGTTGCGGGTGTTGGGGTGCGTGGTGCGGGCTTGTGAGGGGGAGTGGGGGTTCGGGGAGGCTCGGGAGCCTGGGGGTGGGACTC
>NZ_BAAASJ010000019.1:0-169396 GCF_039532825.1 Streptomyces vastus | reverse complement strand
GCCCGTGGACGGCCCCCAGCACCATGCTGACCTGCGAGCTCACCGGCATCACAGAAGCCTCGGTTTCGGCCGGAACGAACCTCTCCAGCGTCCCGGACCGGCATCGGCCCACGTCAGGGCAGACGGAAGCACCTCCGGCGCGTGCCACGGCATTTACCACGCCCCCGGCGCGCACCGAAGGTGCGCTGAGTCGCTGACCTGCAAAGACGTTGACCCGCTCCAAGTTATCCACAGGTCAGGCGGGCGGGACGGCAAACCGGCTACGGTTTTTCCCGAAGCGAGCGCACGCATACGGCGCAAGCAAGGCAAAGGCACGCAAGTGCATGTCGCTGCACGGGGGAGAACCATCATGTCCGGCAACACCATCACGCAGTCCGTCCTGCCCACCACCGCCCCGGCCGCCGCGGCGGCGGTGCGGCCGTCGCTCGCGCCGAGCCGTGCGGCGCGGGAACTGGGCCTGAAACGAGGCGAGTTCGACCTCGCCGTCCGGCTCGGATGCATCAGGACCCTTCCCGACGAAGGGGGCGGAGGCCGTCGCGTCGCCCGGGCGGAGATCGACCGGGTGCGTTCCGAAACCGGTTTTCCCGAGGCGCTGCGCGAGCGCGTCAAGGCCGTGGGCACCGCGGAGGGCGCGGCGCTCATGGGGGTGTCTGCAGCCCGGTTCACGCGGTTCGCACGCCTCGGCCTGATCGCGCCCGTCAAGTGGTATCTGAACCGGTACAGGGCTGTGGTCTGGCTGTATCTGGCCGAGGAACTGCGGCAGTTCGCCGCGAGCGAGGACAACGCCCCGCTGCTGAGCGGCCGTACGCCCGAGGGTCTGCGCGGCCAGTTGGACGCGGGCGTGGACCTGCGGGCCCGCAACTGGCGGGGACGGCACGTGGGTTTTCTGCTGCGGCAGACCGAGGATCCCTGGGCGCGCGCCGCGGCAGTGGCGTCCCTGCTGGATCCCGTGCAGGTCGCGGAGATCATCGAGGACCCGTACGAACGTGCCTATCTGGACCGCTTCCACCCCGAACAGAGGGCCCACGGCGCTCCGGAATCACCCGCCGCCCACGTCGCCGCACGGATCACAACGGCGCAGGACCCGGACGAGATCAGCTGGCTCGGCAGTGACTTGGCGAACGCGATCGAGGAGGCACGACAGGACCGGCCCGCCCCACGTCCGACACCGAGGGGAGCCGAGACACCGCGTGCTAGTCAGGAACCAGGGCTGATCGAGGAGCGGCAGAGCGTCGGGGAACCGGAACGCTCCCGCGGCCTCTTCGGATGGCTGCGCCGCAGAAGCCCCTGACCCGTCAGGCCTCGAGCTTGCGGAACAGCCCTTCCTGGACGACCGAGACGAGCATCCGTCCGTCCCGGTCGTAGATGCGCCCACGTGCCAGACCTCGGCCACCCGTGGCGATCGGCGACTCCTGGTCGTACAGGAACCATTCGTCGGCGCGGAACGGCCGGTGGAACCACATGGCGTGGTCCAGAGAGGCCATGTCGAAGCCGCGGGGGCCCCAGAGTGGTTCCACCGGAATGCGGACGGCGTCCAGGAGGGTCATGTCGCTCGCGTACGTGAGCGCGCAGGTGTGGACCAGCGGGTCGTCGCCCAGGGGGCCGACGGCGCGCATCCACACGGCGCTGCGCGGCTCGGCGTGTTCGACCTCCTCGGGGGTCCAGCGCATCCGGTCCACGTAGCGGATGTCGAAGGGCTGGCGCCGGGCCATGCGCTCCAACGTCTCGGGGAGCTCGCCCAGATGCTCCTTGATCTCCTGAGTGACGGTCGGGAGCGACTCAGGATCCGGGACCTCGCGGGCCGGCGGCAACTGGTGCTCGAAGCTCCCTTCTTCAGGCTTGTGAAAGGAGGCGGTCAGATTGAAGATCGTGCGGCCCTGCTGCACGGCGGTGACGCGGCGCGTGGTGAACGACCGCCCGTCGCGGACCCGTTCAACCTGGTACACGATGGGCACACCCGGGCGGCCCGGGCGCAGGAAGTACGCGTGCAGCGAGTGCACAGGCCGCTCCCCGTCCGTGGTGCGGCCTGCGGCGACGAGGGCCTGGCCCGCGACCTGCCCGCCGAAGACCCGCTGCAAGGACTCCTGCGGGCTGCGTCCACGGAAGATGTTGACCTCGATCTGCTCCAGGTCGAGCAGGTCGACGAGTCGTTCCGCTGGGTTCGTCATGTGTCAGATTCTCCTGAGCTCACAGCTGGCCGACGTCGGTGACCTTGACGACGGCACGTCCCTCGGCGTCGGAGGCAGTGAGGTCGATCTCCGCGCTGATGCCCCAGTCGTGATCGCCGTTCGGATCGGCGAAGGTCTGGCGGACGCGCCACAGACCGTTCTGCGGCTCCTCCTCGATGAGCAGCAGCTTGGGGCCGCGTGCGTCGGGGCCGGTGCCGAGGTCGTCGTACTCGTCCCAGTACTTGTCCATGGCCTCGCCCCAGGCATCGGCGTCCCAGCCCGACTCGGCGTCCATCTCGCCGAGTTCCTCGACCTGGTCGAGGGCGGCGAGCTCGACACGGCGGAACATGGCGTTACGGACGAGGACGCGGAAGGCGCGTGCGTTCGCGGTGACCGGCCTGACCTGGTCGGCCTTCTCCTGGGCTTCCTCGGCCGTCATCTCCTCCGGGTTGGCGAGCTGCTCCCACTCGTCGAGGAGGCTGGAGTCGACCTGCCGCACCATCTCGCCGAGCCAGGCGATCAGGTCCTGAAGATCCTCGGACTTGAGGTCGTCCGGGACGGTGTGATCAAGCGCCTTGTAGGCACTGGCGAGGTAGCGCAGCACGATGCCCTCAGTGCGGGCGAGTTCGTAGAAGGAGACGAACTCCGTGAAGGACAGGGCTCGTTCGTACATGTCCCGGATGACGGACTTCGGCGACAGCGGATGGTCGCCGACCCACGGATGGCTCTTGCGGTAAGTGTTGTACGCGTGGAAGAGGAGCTCCTCCAGCGGCTTCGGGTATGTCACGTCCTGGAGCCGCTCCATCCGCTCCTCGTACTCGACGCCGTCCGACTTCATCGCCGCCACGGCCTCGCCACGGGCCTTGTTCTGCTGGGCGGCGAGGATCTGCCGGGGGTCGTCCAGGGTCGATTCGACGACGGAGACCATGTCCAGCGCGTAGGAAGGGGACTCGGGTTCCAGGAGCTCGAACGCGGCGAGGGCGAAGGTGGAAAGCGGCTGGTTGAGCGCGAAGTCCTGCTGCAGGTCGACCGTCAGGCGCACGATGCGGCCCTGGGCGTCCGGCTCGTCGAGCTTCTCGACGATGCCGCCGTCCAGGAGCGAACGGTAGATGGCGATCGCGCGCCGGATGTGCCGCAACTGCTGCTTGCGCGGCTCGTGGTTGTCCTCCAGCAGATTGCGCATCGCGTCGAAGGCGTTGCCTGGCCGGGCGATCACCGACAGCAGCATCGTGTGCGTGACCCGGAAGCGGGAGGTGAGCGGCTCCGGATCGGAGGAGATGAGCTTCTCGAAGGTGTTCTCCGTCCAGCCGACGAACCCCTCGGGAGCCTTCTTGCGGACCACCTTGCGACGCTTCTTCGGGTCGTCGCCCGCCTTGGCGAGGGCCTTCTCGTTCTCGACGACGTGCTCGGGAGCCTGGGCGACGACGAATCCCGCCGTGTCGAAGCCCGCTCGTCCGGCACGGCCCGCGATCTGGTGGAACTCACGCGCACGAAGCGTCCGCACACGGTTGCCGTCGTACTTCGCCAGAGCGGTGAACAGCACCGTGCGGATGGGGACGTTGACGCCGACACCGAGGGTGTCGGTGCCGCAGATGACCTTCAGGAGACCGGCCTGCGCCAGCTTCTCCACCAGTCGCCGGTACTTGGGCAGCATGCCGGCGTGATGCACACCGATGCCGTGCCGCACGTAACGGGAGAGATTGCGGCCGAACTTGGTGGTGAAGCGGAAGTTGCCGATCAGCTCGGCGATCTGGTCCTTCTCGGTACGCGTGCACATGTTGATGCTCATCAGGGCCTGGGCCCGCTCCACTGCCTGGGCCTGCGTGAAGTGCACGATGTAGACGGGAGCCTGCTTGGTCTCGAGGAGCTCGGTGAGCGTCTCCGTGAGCGGCGTCAGCCGGTACTCGTAGGAGAGGGGCACCGGCCGGGTCGCCGAGCGGACGACCGCGGTGGGGCGGCCGGTCCGACGGGTGAGGTCCTTCTCGAACATCGAGACGTCGCCGAGCGTGGCCGACATCAGGATGAACTGGGCCTGCGGCAGTTCGAGGATCGGGATCTGCCAGGCCCAGCCGCGGTCACCCTCGGCGTAGAAGTGGAACTCGTCCATGACGACCTGGCCGACATCGGCCCGCTTGCCGTCGCGCAGCGCGATGGACGCCAGGACCTCGGCTGTGCAGCAGATGACGGGGGCGTCGGCGTTGACGGAGGCGTCACCGGTCAGCATGCCGACGTTCTCGGTGCCGAACAGCTTGCACAGCTCGAAGAACTTCTCCGAGACGAGCGCCTTGATCGGTGCTGTGTAGAAGGTGACCTCGTCACGGGCGAGCGCCGCGAAGTGCGCACCGGCGGCGATCAGGCTCTTGCCCGATCCGGTGGGTGTCGACACGATCACGTTCGCACCCGACACCACCTCGATCAGCGCCTCCTCCTGGTGCGGGTAGAGCGCGATACCGCGTTCCCCGGTCCACGACTCGAAGGCTTCGTAGAGGGCGTCGGGATCTGCGGTCTGCGGCAGCTGATCGATAAGGGTCACGTCCCCATCTTGCCTGTGATCCCCGGCAATGAGGGAATCGGTTACCGACGGGAAGATCACGAACGCTACGCTGTGGCGCCGACGAGGCATCAGCGCACAGGGACAACTGGGCGCGAGTACACCAAGTACACGAGGAATGGGGCGGGGCGCGGCCATGATGGGACCAGCACACTCACTGTCGGGAGCCGCGGCCTGGCTGGGCGTCGGAGCCGCGGCGGCGGCGGCCGGACACACGATGCCCTGGCCGGTCCTCCTGGTCGGCGCGCTGATCTGCGCCGGCGCCGCGCTCGCCCCGGACCTCGACCACAAGGCGGCCACCATCTCGCGGGCCTTCGGGCCCCTCTCACGGGGCCTGTGCGAGATCGTCGACAAACTCTCGTACGCCGTCTACAAGGGGACGAAGAAGCAGGGCGATCCACGTCGCTCGGGCGGGCACCGCACCCTGACGCACACCTGGCTGTGGGCGGCGTTGATCGGTGCGGGCACCTCCGTCATCGCGATCACAGGGGAGCGCTGGGCGGTCCTGGCGATCCTCTTCGTGCACATAGTGCTCGCCATCGAGGGTCTGCTGTGGCGGGCGACGCGTGGCCAGAGCGCCGACGTCCTGGTCTGGCTGCTGGCCGCGACCAGCGCCTGGATCCTCGCCGGTGTCCTGGACAAGCCGGGCAACGGCTCCGACTGGCTGTTCACGGCGCCGGGCCAGGAGTACCTGTGGCTGGGGCTGCCGGTCGTCCTCGGCGCGCTGGTGCACGACATCGGGGACGCGCTGACGGTGTCAGGCTGCCCGATCCTGTGGCCGATACCCATAGGCCGCAAGCGGTGGTACCCGGTGGGGCCGCCCAAGCCGATGCGGTTCCGGGCGGGCAGCTGGGTCGAGCTGAAGGTGCTGATGCCGGCGTTCATGCTGCTCGGCGGAGTCGGCTGCGCGGCAGCGCTCAACGTCATCTGAGCGATCTACGCCGCGTCGTCCCCGCCCGGGGCCGGGCCCCCGCCGCCGTACCGCTTCTCGAAGCGGGAGATCCGTCCCTCCGTGTCCACGGTGCGTGCCTTGCCGGTGTAAAAGGGGTGGCTCTCCGAGGAGATCTCCACATCGACGACGGGGTACGTCCCGCCGTCGTCCCATTCGATCGTCTGGTCGCTGGTAGCGGTGGACCGGGTGAGGAAGGCGTAGCCGACGGCACGGTCACGGAAGACGACCGGGTGGTCGGGCTGCTTGTCCTGCTGCATATGTGCTCCTCGCATGGGGAGTCGGTGCGCGGGCAGAGGCCCGGTGCTTATGGATCAGCCGTACTGGGCGTCCTCGTCCACGGTGTGCATGGCGGCCTCCTCCGCCGAGGCGGCGGCGCCGTCGATGCCCACATCCGTGGCGATCAGCCTGCTCTCCTCGTCCCCGTGCGCACCTTCGTCCGGAGCCACGAGACGTCCGGAGCGGACAGTGCCCACCTCATTGTCCAGGGGCTCGCCGTCGGAATCGAGGCTGTCGCCGATGCCGTCCCCGTCGGACGGCGCCACCTCCGGCAGCTCCTCCGCGAGGCGTTCGTCCAGCGTTTCTCCGCGAAGCCGTTCGGCCGCGGTCACGTCCCTGCGCTCCACGGCCCACGGCCGCTCCGGCGGCGACCAGCCCCGGTCCAGGGGGTCGCTCACCCCGTCGGATTCCAGGGTGTCCTCGGCGTCGAGGAGCCCCGCGTCGTCCTGCACCTCGGATTCGTCGGGCTGGTAGACGTCGTCTCCCCATCCGTCGGCGCTGTCCACGGGTACCTCCAGGTGATGCGGGCCGACCCGCTGCCACCGCGTTCGGCGACGGCAGCGTGGCCGCTGGGCTCAGGCGCCTCGCTCATACGGAACCGGGTGGTGCCTGTGCGCTTCCCGAGCCCGTGCCGATATCCAGACTTCCACCCCTTGTCGACACACCGCAACGCCACGGAGCCGACCACCGGCCGGGCCCGCCCGCACACGAGCGCACGAGCCCTTGCCCGGCCACCGGAACGGCCGGTGCCCGGTCCGCCCGAAGACAGGCGGACCGGGCACCGGAGCAGCATCGACTCACCCGTGCCAGGACCGCCACAGCGCGGCGTACGCACCGTCGGCGGTGACCAACTGGTCGTGGCTGCCGAGTTCGCTGATGCGGCCGTTCTCGACGACGGCGATGACGTCGGCGTCATGCGCGGTGTGCAGCCGGTGGGCGATGGCGACCACGGTGCGGCCGTCCAGGACGCGGGCCAAGGAGCGTTCCAGGTGGCGGGCGGCGCGCGGGTCGAGGAGCGAGGTGGCCTCGTCCAGGACCAGCGTGTGCGGATCGGCGAGCACCAGCCGGGCCAGCGCGATCTGCTGGGCCTGGGCCGGGGTGAGGCCAAGCCCGCCCGAGCCGACCTCGGTGTCCAGGCCGTCGTCCAGCGCCCGCGCCCAGTCATCGGCGTCGACCGCGCCGAGGGCCGCCCACAGCTCGGCGTTATCGGCATCCGTACGGGCGAGCAGCAGGTTGTCGCGCAGGGACCCCACGAAAACGTGGTGTTCCTGGTTGACCAGCGCCACATGGGAGCGGACGCGTTCGGCGGACATCCCGGACAGTTCGGCGCCGCCCAGGGTGATGTGGCCGATGCGGGGCGCGTAGATGCCGGCGAGCAGCCTGCCCAGCGTGGACTTGCCCGCGCCGGACGGGCCGACCAGGGCCAGTCGGGTGCCCGGCGCGACCTCCAGCGAGACCTGGCGCAGGACGTCGACTCCTTCCCGGTAGCCGAAGTGCACGCGGTCGGCGCGTACCTCGCGCCCGTCCGGATCCAGCGACCCGTCACCGGCGTCCGGCTCGATGTCGCGGACGCCGACCAGCCGGGCCAGCGAGACATGGGCCACCTGCAGCTCGTCGTACCAGCGAAGGATCAGGCCGACCGGGTCGACGAGCATCTGCGCGATGAGCGCGCCCGTCGTCAGCTGGCCGACGCCGATCCAGCCCTGGAGGACGAAGAACCCGCCGATCATCAGGACCGAACCGAGGACCGTGACATGCGTGATGTTGATGACCGGGAAGAGCACCGAGCGCAGCCACAGGGTGTACCGCTCCCAGGCGGTCCACTCCTTGACCCGCCGGTCCGACAGGTCGATGCGGCGCTCGCCCAGGCGGTGCGCCTCGACGGTGCGTCCGGCATCCACGGTCTCGGCGAGGACGGCGGCCACGGCGGCGTACCCGGCGGCCTCGGAGCGGTAGGCCGACGGTGCGCGTTTGAAGTACCAGCGGCAGCCGGCCACAAGGAGCGGGACGGCGACCAGCACGGCGGGGGCGAGCGGCGGCGCGGTCACGGCGAGCCCGCCGAGCAGCAGCGCCACCCACACCACGCCGATGGCCAGTTGGGGCACGGCCTCGCGCATGGCGTTGGCGAGCCGGTCGATGTCCGTCGTGATCCGGGACAGCAGGTCGCCCGTCCCGGCCCGCTCCAGTACACCCGGCGGCAGCCCCACCGACCGTACGAGGAAGTCCTCGCGCAGGTCGGCAAGCATGCGCTCGCCGAGCATGGCGCCACGCAGCCGCACCTGGCGTACGAAGACGGCCTGGACGACCAGCGCGAGGACGAAGATCGCGGCGGTGCGTTCCAGATGCAGTTCGCGCGCCGCGCCGGCGCTGTCGGAGACTCGCTCGACGAGGGAGCCCAGCAGGTAGGGGCCCACCATCGAGGCGACGACGGCGACCGTGTTGACGGTGATGAGCAGCACGAAGGCCCGGCGGTGCCGTTGGAACAGTTCGGTCACGTAGGCGCGTACGGTCGCGGGGGCGCCGACGGGCAGGGTGTTCGCCGTCGTCGGGGCCGCCGGGTCGTGGGCCGGTGGCACCACGCCGATCATGCGGTCTCCTCGATTTCTTCGAGTGCTTCCAGGTGGTCCATGGCGACTGCGGCGGCCTCGTCCTCGGTCTCACGGGTCACCACGGCGCGGTACCGGGGTTCGCTGTGCACCAGTTCGCGGTGCAGGCCGACCGCGGCGACCTCGCCCTCATGGACGAGCACGACCCGGTCCGCGTGGTCCAGGAGCAGCGGGGACGAGGTGAAGACCACCGTCGTACGCCCCTGTCGCAGCGCCCGGATGCCGTCGGCGATCCGCGCTTCGGTGTGCGAGTCCACGGCGGACGTCGGCTCGTCAAGGACGAGTACCTCCGGGTCCGTGACCAGGGACCGCGCGAGCGCGAGGCGCTGGCGCTGGCCGCCGGACAGAGAGCGCCCGCGTTCGGTGATCCGGGTGTCCATCGGGTCCTCGGCGTGCAGCGACCCCTGGGCGAGCGCGTCCAGGACGTCACCGCACTGCGCGGCTGCCAGCGCGTCCTCGGCGCTTACGCCGCCCGAGGCGGGCACGTCGAGCAGTTCGCGAAGGCTTCCGGACAGCAGCACCGGGTCCTTGTCCTGGACGAGGACAGCCGTGCGGGCGGAGACGAGCGGCAGCTCGTCCAGCGGGACGCCGCCGAGGAGCGCGGACGGCAGTTCCGAGGAGTCCGCGGCGTGCCCGCCGAGCCGCTCGGCCAGCACACCCGAAGCGTCCGGGTCGCCGCACACCACGGCGGTGAGCTGTCCGGCGGGAGCCAGCAGCTTGGTCGCCGGGTCGTACAGATCCCCGGCGGGCGCGACCGCCTCGCGCGAGCCGTTGCTGTCCATCGCCCGCTCCAGCGCCAGCACCCGGGCCGCACGTTTCGCGGACGGCCGGGAGAAGGAGTACGCCATCGCGATCTCCACGAAGTGGTGCAGGGGATACGACATGATCATGACGGCGCTGTACACGGTGACCATCTCACCGACGGTGATCCGGCCCTCGCGGGTCAGGTTCACGCCGTGCCAGACGACCGCGATCAGCAGCAGACCGGGCAGCAGCACCTGGACCGCGGCGATCAGCGACCACATACGGGCGCTGCGGACGGCGGCGTGGCGTACCTCCTGCGAGGCCCTGCGGTACCGGTCCAGGAACAGCTCCTCGCCACCGATGCCGCGCAGCACGCGCAGACCCGCGACCGTGTCCGAGGCCAGCTCGGTGGCGCGGCCCGCCTTCTCGCGCTGGAAGTCGGCACGTCTGGTGGCGCGCGGCAGCAGTGGCAGCACCGCGAGTGCCAGGACGGGCACGCCCACGGCGACGACGATCCCGAGCGCGGGCTCGTACACGACCAGGGTGACGCAGACGAGGACGATGGTCAGGGCGGCCGCGGTGAACCGCGACACGGCCTCCACGAACCAGCCGATCTTCTCCACGTCGCCGGTGGACACGGCGACCACCTCACCGGCTGCCACGCGTCGCGTCAGCGCGGAGCCCAACTGGGCGGTCCTGCGGGCCAGTAGCTGCTGGACGCGGGCGGCCGCGGTGATCCAGTTGGTGACCGCGCTCCGGTGCAGCATGGTGTCGCCCACCGCGATACCGAGCCCGCACAGCGCGATCAGCCCACCCGCCAGAGCCAGCCGTGCGCCGGAGCGGTCCACGACGGCCTGGATGGCGAAACCGACACAGAAGGGCAGCCCGGACACGGAGAGGAAGTGCAGCAGTCCCCAGGCCAGGGACTTCAGCTGTCCGCCGAGTTGATTCCGGCCGAGCCACACCAGGAATCGGGGTCCCGAGCGGGCGTCGGGCACACCCGGGTCGGGATACGGAAGGTCTTGAATCTGCATGACGTCCCAGGGGCTCGTAGAACGGGGTGGGGGGAGGCAACAAACTGTGAAAGGTTCGCGCCACAGCGTGTCCGCAGGCAAACGGTTTTTCGCCGCCAGGCAAAGATTCGGCCCTGACCGCCCGCATATGGCCGGGATACCACGGTGGCGGGCGCAATCGTCCGGAGCAGGGTGCGACGATGGATCGCATGCGATTCGGCGGTGCGATGCGTACGACAGTTGCGGCCGCGGCCTGTGGTGCCGTTCTCATGTCTCTGACGGCCTGCGGCGGTTCGGACGGCGAGAGCGGAGCGAAGTCGAGCGACCGGCCGCGTCAGGCGCGCACCGTCGACCTCAAGCGCATTCCCGACGTCGGGGACAGGCTGCGGAAGCAGATTCCGGCCAACTCCCGTCAGGTCGTGGCGGTTTACGGCGAGGGCAAGGACTCGGCGGAGTCCAGGATCGTCCTCTACACGAAGTCCGGTTCCACGTGGGACCAGACGCGCAGCTGGCAGGGGCACAACGGCAAGAAGGGCTGGACCACCGACCATCGCGAGGGCGACAACCGCAGCCCCGTCGGCGTGTTCACCCTAAGCGACGCGGGCGGTGTCCTCCCCGATCCGGGCGCGGGGCTCCCGTACACGCGGTCTGTGGGCTTCCAGGCCCCGCGCTACTGGGCCAAGTCGCACTGGCACGACTTCGATTACGTCATCGCCATCGACTACAACCGCGTCAAGGGCACCTCGCCCAACGACCCGACCCGCCCCCAGGGCCAGTCCAAGGGCGGCAGCATCTGGCTGCACATGGACCACGGCAGCGGTACGTCGGCCTGCGTGAGCCTGTCCAAGTCGGGCATGGAGTACCTGCTGCGCACCATCGACCCGGCCAAGCACCCCGTCGTGGTGATGGGCGACAAGGCGAACCTCAAGGCCTGACAAGCCCTTCGTCGACCTCCCCGTCGGCAGGGCACGACCAGCTCACCAGCCACAAGTCCAAGTCCTCAGTAGTAGTGCCGGAGCGAGGGCCACAGCCCTGACCACGGCTGGGTCGTTCCCGAGCAGAGGACGATCGCCGCGTCCTGCTCCTCGTTCTCCACGCCGTGCCCGTTGTCGACCTGGGCGACCTGACGGCAGCCGGTGAAGTACCGCTCGATGTCGCGCGCGTCCTCCTGCCGGACGAGGAGCACTGGTCCGTCGGCCGAGTTCGGCGGAGGACCCCAGTCGGCGTAGCTCATGTGGCCGGAATAGGGCTTGGGCAGCCCGCGTGCGGGCCCGTAGCGGTCGAGGGCACCCGCCTCGCCGTAGTTCTGGGTGAAAATCACGGCGCGCGCCTGTTCACGCGCTGGTATCCCGGACCACCCTTCACTCGCCGCGTCGGCCAGTGCGGGCCAACCGACCTGTTCTCCCTGCTCCTTGTTGAGCGCCATGGGTACGGCGAGCGCGCTCTGCGGCAGCACGGGCAGCGTCACCGTCGCGTTGATCGCTGCGCTCAGCGCGACGGCTACCATGGGCCATGTACGGCCATACCGACGCGTCCAGGTGAGGGCCGGCTCGCAGCCCGCCACCAGCATCACGAGCAGCAGCGGCACGGCGTAATACCCTTTGCCGCCCAGCCCGAGGACAAGCACACACAGCAGCGGATACGCCACGGCCGTCGCCCGCGCCCAGCGCAGCGCCGGATCACGCCACAGCCGCAGCCAGCCAGCGACCCAGACGGGCACGAACAGCGGTGAGAGATAGATGAGTTGCTGGGGGACGAACAGGATCCGGTTCTCGGTCCCGTCGTCCGAGCTGATCCCCTTCGCGACGGTCCACTGCGGCCAGTCGTGGCCGGCCTGCCACCACAGATTGGGCGCCGCCACCGCCAGGGCGACTGCGGCCCCGGCGAGCAGCCACGGACTGCGCAACACCCGCCGAGGCCCCACGGCGAACACAGCCGCGAGCAGCGCCACTACCAGCAGCGCCACGAGGTACTTGTTCAGCAGACCGACCCCGACGAAGAGACCGACCAGCAGCCACCACCGCCTGTCCCCGGTACGCAGCAGCCGCAGCACCAGCCAGCAGATCACCAGCCACACCAGCAGATCGAAGGTGGCGGCCGACACCATGTGCCCGACCGCCAACGGCTGCGCGCCCAGGTCCGCGAGCCCCGCGGCGAGCACCTGCACCCTCCGGTCGGCGCCCAACTCCCTTGCAAGGAAGGCGACCAGGAAGACGACGGCGACGAAAGCAAGCGTCGCCGCGACCCGCAGCCCGATCGTCGAGTCCCCGAACAGCGCGGTGGCCGCCCGCGCGATGAGCGGCGTCAGCGGCGGCTGGTCGACGTACCCCCACGCCAGGTGATCGCCCGCCGCGAGGAAGTACAACTCGTCCCGGTGGTAGCCGTACCGGCCGGACAGCGCGGTCAGTACGGCGGCGAAACCGACTGCCAGAGAGGCGACCGGGACGGTGGCGAAACGAGGCAACTCGTGCGGTGCGTCATCGTCCCGTTCCCGATCCATAGCGCCCCCTCGCCAACCGGTCCCACCACCGTACTGACATGGCAGAAACCCGTCGAGAGGGATGAGTCATCGCCCGAGGGCTCATTGCGGGCAGCGTCAACTCCCCGTAGAACACCCGCTTATGAGAAGACGGATCATCATGTCCATGCTCGCCGGAGTGACCCTCGTGGCGAGCACCCTCCTCGGCGCGACCCCCGCCCCGGCCGCGCCAACCCACACCCCCGCCGCCGATTCCGCCGCCCCGCCCGCCGAGTTCGGCACCGACTGGCACGACCCCCTGACCGCCGCCCCGCCTGTCAGCAGACCCGACGCGGAGTCCTGCGAAGTGACGGTCGCCGAAGCGCAGTTCCGCGACTTCACGCCGTACAAGGGCTCGTACGCACCCCCGAGCGGCTGCGGCGACCGATGGAGCAAGGTCGTGCTGCGACTCGACGGCAAGGTGAAGGGACGGCAGTTCGACCGGCTCGGCCATCTGCACATCGGCGGAGTCGAGGTCTTCCGAACGTCCACCCCGCAGCCATCGCCGGACGGCATCGAGTGGTCGGTGGAGAAGGACGTCACGCGCTACAGCGACACGTTCCGGCAGAGCCAGGATGTCGAGATGCTCATCGGGAACGTCGTCGACGACACGTACACGGGCATCATCGACGTCAAGGTGACGCTGACTTTCTACGAGGGCAGGCCCGCGGCCACCACCCCCGACCGCGTCCTCACCCTCCAGGACGGCACCCTCACCACGCCCCGCAACAGCGAACGCATCGTCGCCGAGGTGTACGCCACGGGATCGGGTGGCGGCTGCGAGGAGTACTGGTATCTGACGGTGCCCGATGCCGCGCCGTACTCCTGCAAGGCGGACGGCGGGCCCTACAGGGAGGTGCAGATCAAGGTCGACGGCCAACTGGCGGGCATCGCCACGCCGTTCCCGACCGTGTGGACCGGCGGTTGGTCCAACCCCTTCCTCTGGTACGTGATTCCGGGGCCCCGCGCCTTCGACATCAAGCCCATCGAGTACGACCTGACACCCTTCGCGGGGCTGCTCAACGACGGCCGTCCGCACCGGATCGAGGTCTCCGTCGTCGGCGTTCCGGAGGGGCAGACCGGCTGGAGCACCCCGGTGAACGTCCTCGTCCAGCGGGATGCCCACAGCAAGCAGGTGACGGGAAAACTGACCGCACACAAGGCAGGCGACCTCGCCAACTCCTCGGCTCACACGCCCGGTTCGCAGCACCGGCTGGAAACCGAGGCCGGCCACCGGCTGACCGTGTCCGGGTACGTCGACACCTCGCACGGCCGCGTGACGACCACCGTCAAGCGATCGCTCGACCATGCCTCCGTACACCGCTGGACCGACGGCGAGAACACCGACGCCCTGAAGGCGACCTGGGGCGATGACGAGACGGTCACCGTCGACGGACGCGGACCGGCCAAGTCGACGCACACGCAGCGCACGTACGCGATGGACGGCACCACGACCCTCGGCGACGGGGACCGGCTGCGGACCGTCATGTCGCTGGGGGACCGGGCCGCCGTCGTGGAGATGCGTGACGGCCGACGCACCGCGTGGTCACGGCTCGACGACAGCTACGCGGGCGACGCGACGTATACGGCGAATGTGCCGCGCGACCAGCGGCACGCGGTCGGCACGACGAGCGAGCGCTATCGGCTGTATGGATCGGGCGGATGTTACGACCGGAGCGTGATCACCGTGCAGGGGACGCTCACCGAGGATCGCGAGCGCTGCTGAGACCGCTGCTGAGACCAGGGCATGTGTGGCGTGTCACACGCTCCATCATTTACATGGACGTGACATGGGCGTTGTCAGCGGTAGCAAACTCCCCCGATAGTGATCTGCGCGGAAGCACTTTTCCGCATCCCAGAAGTCCCGTTCGGAGGAGTGCCCCGTGCCGCCGCCTGTACCGTCCCCAACGCGACGCGTCGCACGCATTTTGCGTACCTCATTGTTCGCGCAGGTCGCAGTCGCCCTTGTGCTCGGAATCGTCGTCGGAAGGTTGTGGCCCGACACGGCCACAACCTTCCAGC
The DNA here is from genome assembly GCF_039532825.1 of Streptomyces vastus. Lineage (NCBI taxonomy): Bacteria > Bacillati > Actinomycetota > Actinomycetes > Kitasatosporales > Streptomycetaceae > Streptomyces > Streptomyces vastus. Next base: position 154,546 of record NZ_BAAASJ010000019.1, on the reverse strand, counting down.
CGCTCGGCGACGGTTTCATCCGGCTCATCAAAACGGTGATCTCGCCACTCGTGTTCTGCGTGGTCGTCGTCGGCATCGCCAAAGCCGGCAACCTCAAGGCCTTCGGGCGGATCGGGCTCAAGGCCCTGATCTGGTTCGAGGTCGCCTCTACGGCCGCGTTGATCATCGGCCTGGTCGCCGCCAACGTGGTCAGCCCCGGCTCCGGCATGAACGTCGACCCGTCGCAGCTCGACACCTCGGCGGTCGACGACAAGACCGCCGGCGGTTCACTGCCGTCGACCACCGAGTTCATCCTGGAAGCGCTGCCACACAGCGCGATCGGCGCGTTCGCCGAGAACTCGCTGCTCCAGGTGTTGGTGCTGGCCTGCCTCGTCGGTGCGGCGCTGCTGCACCTCGGCCACACCAGGGTTCCCAAGGTTCTGCCGGCCATCGAGCAGGCCCAAGAGGTCATCTTCGCCATCGTCGGCTTCGTCATGAAGCTGGCACCGCTCGCCGTGTTCGGCGCGATGGTGCACCTGGTGGGGGAGTACGGCCTCGGGGTGATGAAGACGTACGGCAAGCTCATCATCCTCTGCTACGCCGTTGCCGTGATCTTCCTCGTGCTGCTCGGCGTCGCGCTGAAGCTGGTCACCGGGCTCAGCCTGTGGAAGTTCGTGCGCTACACGCGCGAGGAGATGCTGCTCGCGCTCGGCACCGCCTCCAGCGAATCCGTCCTGCCGCGCATGATGCAGAAGCTGCGCCAGGCGGGCGCCCGCGATGACGCCGTGGGCTTGGTGCTGCCCACCGGCTACTCGTTCAACCTCGACGGCGCCTCCATCTACCTCTCCATCGGCACGCTGTTCATCGCGCAGGCCGTCGGGGTGGACCTCAGCCTGAGTCAGCAGATCACCGTGGTCCTGGTCCTGATGCTGACCAGCAAGGGCATGGCCGGCATCCCCGGTTCGGCCTTCCTCGCCCTGTCGGCGACCGCCTCCTCGCTCGGTGTCATCCCCGCCGGGGCCGTGGCCCTGCTGCTCGGCGTCGACCGCATCATGGACTCGATGCGCGTCGTCACCAACCTGCTCGGCAACTGCGTCGCCGTGTTCGCGGTGTCGAAGTGGGAGGGGGCGCTCGACGCGGAGCGGGCCAAGAAGATGCTCGACGGTGAGATCGCGTTCGTGGAGGAAGAGGAGGCCGACGAGGACACGCCGAAGACGCAGGCGCCCGCTTCCGAGGGCACGTCGCAGACGGGGAAGCCCGCCTCTGAGGGTGCGGTTCCCGAGGGCGCCACTGTCGAGAGCACCGCTCCCGAGGACGCCGACGTCAAGACAGCGACCAAGTAGCCTACGGGCTGCGTGAGTTGAGGAACGGGGCCCCGCGTGCACCGCACGCCGGGCCCCGCTCTGTCAGTCCTCCACCGCGGGCATCCCGTCGACCAGCGTGTCGAGCAACCCGCCCAGCACCTTGCGCTGCTCGTCCGTCAGCGGGGCGAGGATGTCCTCCGCCGCGGCCCGGCGCGCACCGCGCAGCTCGCGCAGTGCCTGGCGCCCGTCGTCCGTGAGCTCGATCCGTATCACCCGGCGATTGGTCGGGTCGGGTACGCGACGCACCTTGCCGCTCGCCTCCAGACCGTCGACCAGCGTCGTCACGGCCCGGGGCACCACCTCCAGACGCTCGGCCAGATCAGCCATGCGAGGCGGCGAAGCGTAGGGCGCGAGGGTGCGCAACAGGCGTGACTGGGCCGGAGTGATACCGAGCCCGCGCTGCTGAAGATGACGCTTCTGGATGCGGTGCACGCGACGGGTCAACCGCAGCAGTTGCTCGGCGAGCACGCCGTCGGCGTCGGGGGTGTTCATGCGGGAACAATATCAGGACCTAGTGCATTGTGAGTGTAGGTAACAATGAGCTACGCTCCATCAGACATCTTCGTCCCACATCCCGTAGGAGCCCATGCCTCCCGATCAACTCACCTGGACACCGCCGCCCGCTGAGCCCGGACAGCCGCGGCAGGTCCGCCGCATCCTGAAGCTCTTCCGTCCCTACCGCGGCCGGCTCGCAGTCGTCGGCCTGCTCGTCGGCGCCGCGTCGCTGGTCTCGGTCGCCACGCCCTTCCTGCTCAAGGAGATCCTCGACACCGCGATCCCGCAGGGCCGCACCGGCCTACTGAGTCTGCTCGCGCTCGGGATGATCCTCAGCGCCGTACTCACCAGCGTCTTCGGCGTGCTCCAGACCCTCATCTCCACGACGGTCGGGCAGCGCGTCATGCACGACCTGCGCACCGCCGTCTATGACCGGCTGCAGCGCATGTCGCTCGCCTTCTTCACCAGAACGCGCACGGGCGAAGTCCAGTCGCGTATCGCGAACGACATCGGCGGCATGCAGGCCACGGTCACCTCGACGGCCACCTCACTGGTCTCCAATCTCACCAGCGTCGTCGCCACGATCGTCGCGATGGTCGCCCTGGACTGGCGGCTGACCGTCGTCTCGCTGCTTCTGCTGCCCCTGTTCGTATGGATCAGCCGCAGAGTCGGCAACGAACGCAAGAAGATCACCACCCAGCGGCAGAAGCAGATGGCCGTGATGGCCGCCACCGTCACCGAATCGCTCTCCGTCGGCGGCATCCTGCTCGGCCGCACCATGGGCCGCTCCGACTCGCTCACCCGGTCCTTCGCGGACGAGTCCGAGGGTCTCGTCGACCTCGAAGTGCGGTCGAACATGGCGGGACGCTGGCGCATGGCCGTCATCTCGATCGTCATGGCCGCCATGCCCGCCGTCATCTACTGGACCGCGGGCCTGGCGCTCCAGTTCGGCGGACCCGCCGTCTCCATCGGCACGCTCGTCGCCTTCGTCTCGCTCCAGCAGGGCCTGTTCCGGCCGACCGTCAGCCTGCTGTCCACCGGTGTGCAGATCCAGACCTCGCTCGCCCTGTTCCAGCGCATCTTCGAGTACCTCGACCTGCCCATCGACATCACCGAGCCCGAGCGCCCGGTCCACCTCGACCAGGTCAAGGGCGAAGTCCGCTTCGAGGACGTCGAGTTCCGCTACGACGACAAGAGCAGTCCGATACTCGACGGCATCGACATCACCGTCCCTGCGGGCGGCAGCCTCGCCGTCGTCGGCGCCACCGGCGCCGGCAAGTCGACGCTCAGCTATCTCGTGCCACGGCTGTACGACGTCACCGGCGGCCGCGTCACACTCGACGGGGTCGACGTCCGGGACCTGGACTTCGACACCCTCGCGCGCGCGGTCGGCGTCGTCTCCCAGGAGACGTACCTCTTCCATGCCTCCGTCGCCGACAACCTGCGCTTCGCCAAGCCGGACGCCACCGACGAGGAACTGCACGCCGCCGCGAAGGCCGCCCAGATCCACGACCACATCGCGTCCCTGCCAGAGGGGTACGACACGATGGTGGGCGAGCGCGGACACCGCTTCTCCGGTGGCGAGAAGCAGCGCCTCGCCATCGCCCGCACCATCCTGCGCGACCCGCCCGTACTGATCCTCGACGAGGCGACCAGCGCGCTGGACACCCGCACCGAGCGTGCCGTGCAGGAGGCCATCGACGCCCTCTCGGCCAACCGGACAACGCTCACCATCGCGCACCGGCTGTCCACCATTCGGGGCGCCGACCAGATCGTGGTCCTGGACTCCGGGCGCGCGGTCGAACGCGGCACGCACCAGGAGCTGCTACAACACGAGGGCCGTTACGCCGCACTGGTGCGGCGGGACGCCCAATTGGAGCCAACAAGATGAAGATATGCCGGGTTTATACCTTTATGCGGGTTAGCGTGCCCGCATGCAGACCCACACTCCGCCACGGAGAACGATTCGACTGACGCGCCGAGGCCGGATCGCCCTCATCGCGACCGGAGCCGTCGTGGCGGCCACCGCCGTGGCGGTGCCGCTGCTGAGCACGGACGAAGCCGAGGGGCCTGAGCGACTGGTGGTCCCGGAGGGCTGGCGCGCCCGCCAGGTGTACAAGGCCGTCGACGAGGCTCTCGCCCTGCCCGTGGGCACCACCGAGAAGTCCCTGGACAAGGCCCCCCTCAAACTCCCCGAGGACGCGAGCGGCAACCCCGAGGGCTACCTCTTCCCGGCCACCTATCCGATCGACGAGAAGTCGACTCCGGTGTCCCTGCTCTCGTACATGGTCAATACGGCGAACAAGAAGTTCAGCGGCGGCACGGTCACGGCCGGGGCCGAGCGGAACGCGATGAACGTCTATCAGACCGTCACCGTCGCGAGCATGGTCCAGGCCGAGGCGGACACCAAGGCGGACATGGGCAAGGTGGCGCGCGTCATCTACAACCGCCTCGCCCGCGGTATGCCGCTCCAGATGGACTCGACGATCAACTACGCACTGAACCGCACCACGCTCCGCACCAGCGAGCGCGACACGAAGCTCAACAGCCCGTACAACACGTACCAGCGGATGGGACTGCCGCCCACGCCGATCGCCAACCCCGGCGAAGACGCGATGCGTGCCGCGATCAGTCCGACGCAGGGCGACTGGCTGTACTTCGTCACGGTCAAGCCGGGCGACACACGCTTCACGGCCGACTACGCGGAACACCAGAAGAACGTCGCGGAGTTCAACCGGAACGGCCCGAGCGCGTCCGCGTTCCGCTGAGCTGCGGCGCAGCCGACCTCACGCGGCGACCGGCATCTGTGCCAGCAGCCGGCGAATGTCCCGTACCGCTGAGCGCCCGGCACGGTTGGCGCCGATCGTGCTGGCCGACGGCCCGTACCCGACCAGATGGACGCGCGGATCAGCGACCGCACGCGTCCCCTCGACCCGGATGCCACCGCCCGGCTCACGCAGCCGCAGGGGTGCCAGATGGTCGATCGCCGCGCGGAAACCGGTCGCCCACAGGATGACGTCGGCGTCCACGCGACGGCCGTCGTCCCATTCCACGCCGTCCGGAGTGATCCGGTCGAACATCGGCAGGCGGTCCAGGACACCGTCGTCGATCGCCTCCCGGATCGTGTCGTTGAGCGGCAGCCCCGTGACCGACACGACGCTCTGGGGCGGAAGCCCCCGCCGGACTCGCTCCTCCACCAGCGCGACCGCGGACCGCCCCGCGTCCTCGTCGAAGGGCCCCTCGTGGAAGACCGGCGGTCGCCGTGTCACCCACGTGGTCTCGGCCGCGTACAGTGCGATCTCCATCAGATGCTGCGTGCCGGAGGTGCCGCCGCCCACGACGACGACCCGCTGCCCGGCGAACTCCTCGGGACCGGGGTACTGAGCCGTGTGCAACTGCCGCCCCCGGAAGGTCTCCTGGCCCGGGTAGCGGGGCCAGAACGGCCGGTCCCAGGTGCCCGTCGCATTGATCAGCGCCCGCGTCGACCATGTCCCCGCCGAGGTCTCCACGAGCAGGCGCCCGCCATTGCCCTCGCGTACGGCTCGCACGTCGACGGGGCGGCGCACCCGCAGACCGAAGGCACGCTCGTAGGCAGCGAAGTACTCCGCGATGACCCCGGAGGACGGGCGCGTCGGGTCCGCGTCCGTCAGTTCCATGCCGGGCAACGAGTGCATCCCGTGCACCTTGCCGTACGTGAGCGAGGGCCACCGGAACTGCCAAGCGCCGCCCGGCTGTGGCGCATGGTCCAGCACCACGAAGTCCCGCTCCGGCTTGTAGCCGGTGCGCCTCAGGTGGTAGGCGCTGGACAGTCCGGCCTGCCCGGCGCCGATGACGACCACGTCGACTTCTCGTGCGGCTTCTTGTGCCCCGGTTTCGTTCACGCTTCTACTAACTCGACGGGGAGTCCGGATCTTCCCGAGTCGGGCGACCGGCCGGGAACCGAAGCCGGCCGGTGCGCCAGGATTGACTCATGTCCGATGCCTTCACCACCCGCGTACTGAACGTCACCACCGGCTCCTCGGAGACGGTTGTCGACCTCACCCACGAATGCGAGGCCTTCCTCAGCGAGGCGGCGGGCGACCGCGACGGCCTGCTGAACATCTTCGTACCCCACGCCACAGCCGGCGTCGCGATCATCGAAACCGGAGCCGGCAGCGACGACGACCTCCTCGCCGCCCTCCACACCCTGCTCCCCGCCGACGACCGCTGGCAGCACCGTCACGGCAGCCCCGGCCACGGCCGTGACCACGTACTCCCCGCGTTCGTGCCTCCGCACGCCACGCTGCCGGTCCTGGGGGGCCGCCTCGAGTTGGGGACCTGGCAGTCGGTGTGCCTGGTCGATACGAATCGTGATAATTCGGACCGGCGGGTTCGTTTGTCGTTCCTCGGCTGAGGGCGCGAGCAGTTTCCGTTCCGCTCTGCCGGTGGAGAGCCCTCTGGCGTCTGGTTGGTCAGAACAACTCCGACGACAGCAGTTCGGCGGCGGGCCGCAGAGGCCAGAGGTCGCCGCCGGGCGGCGGGGTAAGCAGGGGCAGCGCCGCCCGCGCGTTGTGGTCGCCCGCGTCGGCGGCTGCGTGGATGACGTCGTCCGCCTTCCATATCTCGAAGTTCGACTCGGGGTAGGGCCAGGGTGCCGTGCCCGTAGCGGCCGGGAGGAGGAAGTCGACGGCCTTGAACACGCTCTGGCCGTCGGGGCCCTGGTACTTCCAGAGGTTGATGCCTACCTGCCGTCCGACGTCGGCGAGCCGGGTCAGGGCGAGCAGGTTGAAGGCGGAGTAGTGGTAGCTGCGGGTGCGGCGGATCTCCTGCGGCTGGCTGCCGTCTGGGGAGATGCCCTGATCGATGCGGGTGGTCCGCGCCTGGGTGACGGTCTGGCGCGCCAGTTGGGGGCGCCCGACGGCCAGCGCGATGGCGGCCACCTGCATGTCGGCGAAGGTGCCGTGGTTGTTGACGGCCGCGGATTCCGCCTTGCCGAAGTCGCTTGTGGTCAGCCAGTCGAGAAACTGGGCGGACCAGGAGCGGAATCCGTCATGGTCGGCAAGGGTCCAGCCGGGGGCGCCGGTGTCCAGGATCGCGGCCGCGTCGAGCAGGCTCGTGAAGCCCAGGGAGAATTCGATGAGGCCGGCTGCCCGGCCGTCGTCACCACAGGGCACGAACTGGGCGTTGATCAGGCGTGGGTTCATCCTCGTCTCCGGGGTGACGAACCAGGTGCGCAGGATGTCGGCCGCGTGCCGGGCGTACGCGGCCTGGCCGGTGTAGTACCAGGCAAGGCTGAGGGTGTAGGCGGATGCGAAGACATAGGCACGCTCGGCGTGGTCGGGGATCAAGTCGGCGTCCGGGTTGCGCTGGCCGTCCTTGCTCACGTACGGGCAGCCCAACGGGTTGTCCGGCGTCTTCGGCTGGCTGGCCCACCAGTACGGGGCCTGACTCAGGTAGTCGTGCTTGTCACCGCTGGGCGGGGTTTGTGTCTTGTCCGTGACGCTCCAGGGCCCCTGGCCGAGCCAGTTGTCGGCCTGCTGGACCAGGTCGGCGAGAGCGCGTCGCCGCTCCGGGTCGCCCTGGTTGAGGCGTTGTTTCGCATGCACCAGGCGTTTGCCGTCGAGCACGACGGTTCGGGGGACGCGCTGCTCGGCTACCGCCGTGCCGGCCGGGACAGCGGCTCCGGTCGGGACCGCGGCGACGAGCAGCGACAAGACGGCCGCGCAGAGGAACAACAGGCCAACGGTACGTTTGTGCATGACGGCTCCTCATCACATGGATGAACGACGTTCACATGCGCACCCGTTGGACGGTAGAAGCGTCACTCGCGGACGGCAATACCCGCGACATGACGTCATCCGATGAATAAGGGCAACTCTGCTGACGGTTTTCATGACCGCAATGAATTCCGCTCCGTACGCGCCGAGAGATCGGATGTATGAGGAAGTGTGCGTCGCCCGGCCAGGCCTCGACCGCCCGGACATCGCGGCGGCCTGCTTGCCGCTGAGGAGCTCGTCGGCGAGGCCGGCATCAGCAGTAGGAGCGGGGGATGTGTTCCTCCCGGTGCCACCAGAAACGCTCGCGGGCAGGTCGGGCAGGTCGGGCAGGGCGGCGTTGTCGACGGCCGTCCGACTCTGCTTCGTCGTGGCCGTCAGGACGACGTTGCCTGATGTGGCATCAGTCAGCCGAGCTCCGCCGCGCTCACTGAATACGTCCCGTGACGGACACGACCCCGCGGTCAAGGGCTGGCGTGGCGGGCCCGTGAGCTGTGTAGGCGGCGACTCGGGAGTGTTGAAGCCAGTCTGGGGCGGGCCTTCGCCGTGTGCCAGCCGTGGCGTGTCAGCCGCGGTGTGTCAGCGCAGCAGGAGCTGCGCGATCGCGATGACGCCGACGGCGATGATGACGGCGCGGAGAGCGGTGGGCGGGAGGCGGCGGCCGACCTTGGCGCCGATCTGCCCGCCGAGGGCGGAGCCGACGGCGATCAGCAGGACCGCCGTCCAGTCGAACTCGGCGACGAAGAGGAAGAAGCAGGCGGCGACGCCGTTGACGACGGCTCCGAGGATGTTCTTGACCGCGTTGACGCGTTGCAGGTCCTCGTCGAGGAACAGGCCCATCAGGGCGAGGTACAGGACCCCTTGGGCGGCGCCGAAGTAGCCGCCGTACCCGCTCGCGAGGAGCAGTCCGACCAGGAGGACGGGTCCGCCGTGCGGGCGGGAGGTGATGCCGTTGTTCTCGCGGCGGCGTTGTACGGCTCTGGCGAGGCGTGGCTGGAGCAGTACGAGGACGAGCGCGAGGGCGATCAGTACGGGGACGATCGTGTCGAAGGCCTCGGAGGGCAGGGCGAGCAGCAGGATGGCGCCGCCGAGTCCGCCGATGAGGGCGGTGAGGCCGAGGACGAGTGCGCGGCGGCCCTGTCCGCGGAGTTCAGCGCGGTAACCGATGGCTCCGCTTATGGAGCCGGGGACGAGGCCGAGGGCGTTGGAGACGTTGGCGGTGATCGGCGGCAGCCCGGTGGCAAGCAGTACCGGGAAGGTGATCAGGGTGCCGGAACCGACGATGGTGTTGATCGTGCCCGCTCCGATGCCGGCTGCGAGGATGGCCAGTGCTTCCCAGATGGACAACGCCATCTCCTTACATGCTCAGTGTGTCGCCTCCCCGCCGCGCGGCAGGCGGTCGAGGGGCTCGCACTGATCATGCACGATCAAGCGCATGGCCCAGCGTGCATCTATGGATCGATGCCTGGTCGTGGCTCAGGTCGGGGAGTTGGGCAGAGCTTCGGCAGCGACTTTGCCGAGCCGGAGTGTGTCGATGGCGGTGGCTTGCCGTGTCGACTCGGACGCCTTTAGCGATGCCGGACTCCTTGCGTGACCCCCGTCTGCCTGGACTGGGTGTGCACAGCGGAGTCTGTTTGGCGTCGGCGAACGCACTGGCGGAGCCCAGTTCGCGGCCCGAGCGGACGCGTTGATCAGCGCGATGTCCGCCCGGATGTGCAGCCTTCCACGTCCACGGCGATCCCGAGACCGGCGTCCCTCCGTTCGTTGACGGTCGACGTGGGGAATCGGCTGATCGTCGGCACTTCTTCCCGGTCAGCGGCCGGTTCTCGGGCGGTCTCTTGTCGTCGCCGGGTGGCGTCGTGTTGTCCTCACGCGTCGATCGCGAGGTCTTCCAGCGGTTTTGAGCAGCAGAGCAGGATCTTGTTCTGGGTGATCTCGCGTGGCCGGATGCCCCCGTTGTGCTGCATGTCGACGGAGCCGGAGAGCAGGGTCGTCTTGCAGGTGCCGCACATGCCCTGCGCGCACGAGGCCGGCAGGCTGAGGCCGGCTCGGGACGCGGCGGCGAGGAGCGAGGTGTCGGCGTCGCACTCGATGGTGCGTCCGCTGCGGGTGAACTCGACCTTGAAACCGGCACTCGTGTCGGCGGCGGGCGAGGCGCCGGCCGCCGCGGTCGGCCCCTCGAAGGTGAAGCTCTCTTCGTGGTAGTGGTCCATGTCGAGGCCCGCGTCCGACAGCATGCGTCGTACGGCGGCCATGTAGGGGGCGGGTCCGCAGGTGAAGACCTCCCGTTCGAGGAGGTCCGGCGCGACCTGCCGGAGCGTCTCGATCGTCAGTCGGCCGAGAGCAGCAGCTCCGCCATGCTCTCCGCGCTGCAGAACGCCATCGCGAAGAAGAAGCCGATCCTGGTCACCCTGTGGCGACCGCACTGGGCGTACGCCAAGCTGCCGCTGAAGGTCCTCAAGGACCCCGAGGGCGCATACGGCGACCCCGACAAGGTCCAGGCCATCGCCCCCAAGGGCTTCGCCGCCGACCACACCGAACTGGCCGGCTGGCTCAAGAACTTCAAGCTGACCTCGGCCCAGCTGGGCAGCCTGGAACTGCTGCTTCAGAAGAAGGGCTCGGGCCACGAGCAGGAGGCCGCCAAGGAGTGGATCGACGCGAACAGGACACTGGTCGACTCCTGGCTGAAGTGAGCCGACAGAACTGAATCCAATTCAAATCAGGTGGTCGTGCGGTGCAGATGGGTTGACCATGTCCCGGCACCTCGGTGCCGCCCAAGGTAATAGCCCGGTCAGGCCGTACCTCTCGCAATCCCTGCCCGCGCGTATAGCCTCCACCCCGGCTTTTCGTTCCCGCTTCTCAAGAAAACCCGTGCACTAGGGCTAGCTGCACTGAGTTCAGTTCTGTACCGTCCCGGGCGTCGGCAGGGTACGGGTCCGTGCCGTGGGAATCCGTGGGAAGGAGAGTCGGAGGATGAGTGCCACTCAGCAGCCCGCCAAGTCAGGGGCGGAGTCAGCGGCGTACGGTCCGCGCACTGTGCGCCGTGCGATGCTCGCCGGGAGTCTGGGCACCCTGATCGAGTACTACGACTTCAGTGTCTATGGCTATCTCGCCGTAGTGATCGCTCCGCAGTTCTTCCCGAGCGACGATCCGGCCGCCTCGCTCCTGGCGGCGCTCGCGGTGTTCGCCACCGGCCTTGTGGTGCGGCCGGTCGGTGGCGTGTTCTTCGGGTGGCTGGGCGACCGATGGGGGCGTCGCAAGGCGCTGGTGTCCTCGGTGCTGTGCATGGGAGTGGCCAGCAGCATCACGGGACTGCTGCCGACCTACAGTCAGATCGGTGTGGCCGCCGCTGTGCTGCTCCTCCTCACCCGGCTGGTGCAGGGCATCTCCACGGGTGGCGAGTCGGTCGGTGCCTACACCTACATCTACGAGTCGGCGCCGCCCCGGCGCAGGGCCTTCCTCGGTGCCGTCACGCCCATCGGCTCCAACCTCGGGTTCATGTTCGCGGCTGCCACGGCCGGTGTGATCTCCGCGCTCGCCACCAAGGACCAGATGGCCGACTGGGGCTGGCGGCTGCCCTTCCTGATGGCCGTGCCGCTCACGCTGTTCTGCCTGTGGGCACGGTTGCGGATCGAGGACACCCCGGAGTTCGAGGAGGCCGCACGGCGCGCCGACATCCCCACGGCTCCGATCAGGGAGGTCCTGTCCACCCACCGTGCGGCGCTGCTGCAGTCCATCGGCCTGTCCATGGCGCAGGGCGGCGCCATCTTCCTCGGCCTGACGTACATCGGTATCCATCTCTCGAACGACCTGGGGTACGACTCCACGCAGGTGCTCTGGCTGAGTGCGGGCGTCGTCCTCGTCACCGTGCTGCTCATGGTGCCGGCCGGCTGGCTCGCCGCCCGGTTCGGCTCCCGTCGCATCCTGCTGTTCGGGTTGCTGGGATTCCTGGTGACCGCCTACCCCGCGATGATGCTCATGGGCCGGCACAGCCTGGCCCTCGCCGGCCTGGCCTACCTGCTCTTCATGCTGAGCAGCGCGTTCGTGCAGGTTCCGGCGGCCAGTCTGTGGCCGCATCTGTTCGAACGCCGGGTCCGCTACACCGGGATGGCGATCGGGTACAACATCGGCACTGTCCTCGCGGGCGGTACGGCTCCGTACATCGCGACCTTCCTCGTCCAGAGGACCGGGAACCTGCTCTCCCCGGCGTTCTTCGTCATGCTGGTCTGCCTGATCGGAATCGGTGCCCTGCTCACCGTCCGCAAGGATGTGTGACGCCGGCCGTCCTGGGCGCGCACCCTTGACGCCCACGCTGACGTCGACGCCGGCGACCGCGTATCTGGTCCCGGCGCCGAAGTCGGCGTAGCTTCAGCGGTTCAGCGTGCGGTCCAGCCTCCGTCGACGTAGAGCTCCGAGCCGGTCATGAAGCCCGCGTCATCCGAGGCGAGGAACGCCACGGCGGCCGCCACCTCCTCGGTCGTGCCGAGTCGGCCGAGCGGGGTGCCCTCGATCATCGCGGTGAGGCGTGGCGTGCCCTGCCACAGTTCCCGCGACAGGGGCGTCTCGATGAAACCGGGATGCAGCGAGTTGACCCGTACACCGCGCCCGCCCCAGTGCAGTGCGGCGTTCTTGGTCATCAGGCGTACGGCGCCCTTGGCCGCGTGGTACGAAAACTGGGCACCGAAGCCGCCGACGGTACCGAAGATCGAGGCGATGTTGACGATGGAGCCGCCGCCGGAGCGTTCGATGGCCGGGCCGCCGTGCTTCATGCCGAGCCACACTCCGGTCTGCGTCACCCCGATCACCCGGTCCCAGGTCTCCCGGGTCTCGGTCTCCACCGTGCCCATCGCGGCGATCCCCGCGTTGTTGACCAGCACCGACAGGCTTCCCAGGCGGTCGGTCACCTGGGCGACGACCGTCTCCCAGGCTGTCTCGTCGGTGACGTCCAGGCGCAATCCCAGGGCGCCGCCCGGCAGTTCCCCGGCGAGCTTCTCGCACTGGTCCGCGTCGAGGTCGGTGACCACGACGGTCGCGCCCTCGGCCGCCAGCCGTCGCGAGATCGCCTCGCCGATGCCTCCCGTGGCACCGGTCACCAGCGCCACCTTTCCCGAGAGCCGGTCTTCCCTCACCACTGCTCACACCCCTTCTCAGGTACGCGGCACATCAGTTGCACGGCACTTCGGTCGACAGACCGGAGCGCAGCAGTGCGGGCACCGCCGAGCCGACCCGGTCGAAGCCTGGGCCGACGGTCTGCCCGGCGAGGTGGCGGGCGTGGATGCCCTCCGCGATGACCGCCAGCTTGAAGTACCCGAGGGCCCGGTGGAAGGGCAGCGCCGACACATCGCGGCCGGATCGCGCTGCGTACCGTTCCGCCAGCTCGGGTGCGGAGAGGAAGCCAGGGTTGGCCGCCGGGACGTGCCCTCCGCCGAGCACCGGCTCGCACGCCGGGTCCCAGTAGACGAGGAGCAGGCCGAGGTCGGCGAGTGGATCGCCCAGTGCGGCCATCTCCCAGTCGACGATCGCGGCGATCCGTCCCGGGTCGTCGGCGCTCAGGATGACGTTGTCCAGCCGGTAGTCCCCGTGCAGGACCGCCGACGCGGCGCCGTCACCGTCGTCCCGCACCACGGGCAGTCCCCGTTCCAGCTTCCTGTGCAGCGCGTCCAGTTCGGGCAGTTCACGGGTGGCGACCCGGTCCCACTGGCCGCGCCATCGCCGCACCTGCCGCTCCACATACCCGGCCGGGCGCCCGAATCCGCCCAGCCCGGTCTCGTACGGATCGACCGCGTGCAGCGCGGCCAGTTGATCGACCAGCGCCTCGGAGCACCGTCTCGCATCGTCGGCGGAAAGCCCGGCCGCCCGTTCGACGTCCCGCAGCACTTCGCCGTCGACGAAGGAGACGACGGTGAACGGCGCGCCGATCACCGACTCGTCCGTGCAGGAGAGCACGGTCCGCGGCACGGGAACATCGGTGGCGGCGAGCGCGGCCATGACGCGGTACTCGCGGTCCATGTCGTGCGCGGTCGGGGTCAGCGTGCCCAGCGGTGGCCTGCGCAGCACCCAGCGGTGTGTGCCGTCGGTCACGAAGTACGTCAGATTGGAGCGTCCACCGAGCAGCAGGCGGACGTCCAGAGGGCCGGCGCACTGCGGGACCTCGCGCTCCAAGAAGCGCTGCAGCGCGGGCAGGTCCACCCCGGCCACGGTGGCGTCGCCGGTCGCCGTCACCGCACACCCCCTCGCTCCCGTGCGGCCCGGACCGCGCGCTTGGCGATGGCCCAGCGGTGGGTCTCCGACGGCCCGTCATAGACGCGGAACGGCCGCACCTCCCGGTAGAGGGCGGCCAGCGGCGTGTCCTCCGAGATGCCGAGCGCCCCGCAGATCTGCACCGCGCGGTCCACGACCCGGCCCACGGCCTCCGACACGAAGGTCTTCGCGATGGAGGTGTGCTGGGCGCCGGACCTGCCCTGGTCGAGTTCCCAGCAGGCACGCCAGAGCACCGCCCGGCTCGTCTCGATGTCGATCTCCGAATCGGCCAACTGCTGCTGCACCATGCCGAGTTCGGCCAGCGGCCCGCCGAAGGCAGTACGCGCGGCGGCCCGGTCCAGGGCGATGCCCTGCGCCCGGCGGGCCACTCCGAGCCACCGCATGCAGTGGGTCAGGCGAGCCGGTCCGAGACGCACCTGCGCGTACTCGAATCCCTTGTCGGCCTCGCCGAGTACCGCGTCGTCGGTCACCTCGCAGTCGTCGAAGGCGAGTTCGCTGTGACCGGCGAACAGGCCCCGGTCCAGGGTGCCGATGTTCCTGACCACTTTCATGCCCGGGTTGTCGGCGCCGACCAGGAACATGGTCGCCCCGCCCGGATCACCGGGTTCACCGCTCGTGCGGGCCATACAGATGGCGAACGCGGCCCCGTCCGCCCCGCTGATGAACCACTTGCGGCCGTTGATCCGCCATCCGCCCGGGACCCGGACCGCCCGTGTGGCCAGCGCCCGCGGGTCGGAGCCGGCGCCGGGGGAGGGCTCGGTCATCGCGAAGCACGACCGCGTCTCACCGGCCGCCAGGGGAGCGAGAAAGCGAGCTTTCTGTTCCTCGGTCGCGACCGCTTCGAGCAGATGCATGTTGCCCTCGTCGGGCGCCGCGCAGTTGAGGGCCAGAGGGCCCAGCAGCGAGTATCCCGCCGCCTCGAAGACGACCGCCTGACCACGCAGATCCAGACCGAGCCCGCCCCATCGCTGCGGAACATGCGGGGCGAACACCCCCGCCGCTCGGGCCGCTTTCTGCAGATCACGCCGCAACAACTCGGGGCCCGCGTGCACGTCCCCTTGGCAGTCCTCCTCCGCCGGCAGAACGGTGTCCCGGACGAAATCGGCGGTCCGCCGCGCGATGTCGTCGACCTGCCGGTCGACATCGAACTCGATGGCCATACGGCCCCTCTCACAGCTTCTCGAAGATGTCGGAGCCCGCTACCGACATGGCCACGAAGACACCCGCCGACGTCACCAGCGTCATGACGAGCGCGATGGCCGCGACCAGCGGGTAGGAGCCGTTGGCCCAGTAGTCGAACAGGATGGTGCCCATGACCTGCGTCGTCGGTGCCCGTACCAGCAGCGACGCGGTGAACTCGTGGGTGAGCAGCACGAACATCAGCGCTCCTGCACCCGCGAGTGTCGGGCGCAGCAGCGGCAGCACGATCTCGGTGTTGGTGCGCAGCGCGCCCGCGCCGCTGGTACGCGAGGCCTCCAGGTACGTGTCGCCGAGGGCCACCATTCCGGACAGTTGCATCCGGGTGGCGAAGGGCAGCATCAGGGTCACGTAGACGAGGACGATCACCGTCCGGGTGCCGTACAGGATGAACGGCTCGCGGCTGTACGTCAGCAGGAAGCCGGCGCCGAAGACCACTGCGGGGATTCCGAGGGGCATCGCCACGATGAAGTCGACCGCGGCACGGATGATGCGGAACCGGCGCCCCTTGAGCAGCAGTGAGGCGGCGATGAAGCCGAGCGGCAGTGCGATGGCGACGGAGATGACCGAGGTGGTGAGGCTGTTGACGATCGCGTCGGTGATCCCCGACTCCTGGAACACGCGCCGGAAGTTGTCGAGCGTGAACCCGCTCGGTTCGATCCTGCCGCTCCAGAAGGCGGAGAGCGATACGACGATGAGCGCGCCCAGGGGCAACGCCAGCGCCACCAGGCCGTAGAGGAGGATGCCGGTGACAGCCACCCACGACGGCCGTCCGCCGGACCGGAACGCCTTGCCGCCGTGTGTGACGAAGCGGCTGTGGTCGCCGAGGATCACCTTCTGGAAGAGGACGACGGCGATGCCGAAGAGCAGCAGGGGTGAGCCGATCGCGGCGGCCCTGCCGTAGTCGACCGGGCTCTGCGACACGGCGACGTACATGTCCGTGGTGAGCACGTTGACGCCGTTGTTCCTGCCGAGCAGCAGTGGTCCCGTGAACTGGCCGAGTCCAAGGAGCAGGGCAACGAAACCCCCGTACACCAGGACTGGGCGCAGCAGCGGCAGTGTCACCCGGAAGAACACACCGGCCGGCGACGATCCGCTCATCTGTGCCGCCTCGATCAGCTCCGCGTTGATGTTGCCGAAGCCGGCGCTGACGAAGAGGTAGACGAAGGCGGTCAGGCCGAAGCCGGTGATGAGGACGATCCACGGCAGTGTGTAGATGTCGACGGGGCCTTCGTCGAGATGGTCCCACCAGGGCAGGTTGCGCAGCGCCGCGTTGAGGTAGCCGGGACGCGGCGAGAACAGGAACGCCCAGCCGGTCACCGCGGCCACGGCCGGCACCACGATGGGCAGGACGGGCAGGACGCGAAGCAGCCGCAGGCGGGGTGGCAGGCGGGTCGCCGCCCAGGCCAGGAACGTGCCGAGGACGAGTGCGATGCCCAGCGAACCCAGCGCCATACCGGCCGTCGTGCGCAGCGTCTCGGCCATGTCCGGGCTGTCGAAGGCGGCGCTGTAGCCACGGGCGTCGTCCTCGAAGGCCAGCCGTTGCAGGCCCACCAGCGGAGCGATCACCAGGTAGCCGATGGCGGCCAGGAAGACGAGCGCGCCGAGGCGCGGCAGATGGCGCCGCGCACGGGTCAGTGTTGTCGGGCGAGGCGGGGCCGGGGGCGGCGATCCCGTCGTGGGGGAGGGAGCGGGAGAGGGGGCGGGTACGGCTGGTGCGGCCACGACGTCACGTCCCCACTGTCGCGGCGGGGGCGTGCCCGGCTGTCCGTACCCCGTCGGCGTCGTAGTAGATGGCCATGTCATTGGCGAACCATGCGGTGACACGCTGGCCGCGCGACAGACTCCGGGCCCATGGTTTGCCCGTCAGCGGCGCCCGCGCGTGCAGGCGGCTGCCCGCGATGGTGACGACCACGTCCATATGACGTCCGCCGAACTGCGCGTCGACGACCTCCGCCGGGAGGCCGACGCTGTGGGCCGGCGGTTTCTCCCCGGCGGGACAGAGCTGAAGGTCGTCGGGGCGCAGCCGGGCGGCGACCTCGCTGTGCGAGCGGGGCACCGGGAGTTCGTCCACCACCGTCTGGCTTGCCGCGCCCGCCTGGCCGTCGGCGTCTGAGGGGGAGGCGAGGGCCCAGCCCTCGCCCTGGCGCCGGAGCGGAAGCCGGTTCGACATCCCGATGAAGCCGGCGACGTACTCGGTGGCGGGTTCCTCGAAGACCCGCTCCGGCGTGTCCAGTTGCTCGATCCGGCCCGCCTTCATGATTGCCAGGCGGTCGCCGAGCGCCAGCGCCTCGCTCTGGTCGTGGGTGACGAACACGGCGGTGAAGCCCAGGCGTGCGTGCAACTCGTGCAGTTGGGCGCGCACCTGGTCGCGCAGCCGGGCGTCGAGGTTGCTCAGCGGCTCGTCGAAGAGCACCAGGTCGGGCTGGGCGGCCAGGCCGCGGGCCAGGGCGACCCGCTGCTGCTGGCCGCCGCTGAGCTGCGCGGGATAGCGGTCGAGCAGGGCGGCGCAGTCGACGAGCTCCGCCGCCTCCTCGATCCGAGTCCGCGCCTGGTCACGGGGCACCCGTCTGGTTCGCAGGGGATAACCGATGTTGCGGCGCACTGTCATGTGCGGCCACAGCGCGTACGACTGGAACACCATCCCGATCCGGCGTTTGTTCGGAGGGAGGTTGACCTTCCCCCGTACATCCAGCACTGTCTGGTCGCCCAGCGAGATGCGTCCCTCGTCGGGCGTCTCCAGACCGGCCAGACAGCGCAGAGTCGTGGTTTTCCCGCAGCCGCTCGGGCCGAGCAGAACGATGAACTCGCCCGGCTCGATCTCCAGCGACAAGTCGTCCACCGCGACAGCCGGCGGCTTGCCGGCGAACCTTTTCGTCAGACCCTCGATGCGCACGTGGGACACGGGGGACTCCTCACATCCAAAGACCGAGTGAGTGGGCACCGTCGGGGTGGGTGCCCACACTGCTGTGCACCGGTACTGGCCGATGCACCCACCGCCCCTACTGGAAGAGGGACTTCCACTTCTTCTGGTACGCGGCTACGGCCTCCGGAGTGAGCTTGGCCGGATCCTGCACCCGTACCTTGTCGTTGGTGATCACTGTGCCGGGAACCTTGGGCAGCACCGAGCCGGCGGACGGCGTGATCAGCTCCTGACCCTCGGCGGTCACCATGAAGTCGGCGAACAGCTGGCCGGCGTTGGGGTGCGGTGCGGTCGACAGCACCATGCCGTAGTACCGGGCGCCCCACACGCCGTCCGGCGGCATGCGGTAGTCGACCGGTGCACCCTTTTTCTTGGCGGGATCGAGCGTGATAGGTGCTACGAAGCTTCCGGCGGCGATCTCGCCGGACTGCATCGCCTCGCCCATGGGCAGGGCGCTGGGGTAGATGCGGGGCTTCTGGGCGGCCAGCTTCTTCACGAAGTCGGCGCCGTACGTCTCCTCCAGCCACAGGTAGAAGTCGACGATCGAGGGCGCGGTCGGCTCGATGACGCCGATCTTTCCGCCTGCGAGGGACGGGTCGAGCAGGTCCGGGTAGTCGGTCAGCCCTTGGGAGTAGAGCTTGGTGTTCCAACCGAACGTGAGCACGGCGGAGTTGGTCTCGAAGTAGTTGCCGTCGTGGACGTACTGCTTGGCGTCGTAGTCGCCCTTGCCGGTGAGTTCAGGACCGGTCGGCGCCAGGAACCGCTTGGCCTCGGCCTGCGGCTTCACCCAGGACAGGCTTGCGCTGACGTACATGTCGGCGATGCCCTTGCCGGTGTTGAACTCCGTCTCGACCTTCACCCCGAGGTCACCGTCGACACCCCGGACGGTCTTGACGTCGATCCCGGGGTACTTGGCCTCGAAGGCTTTTGCGAGGTTGTTGAGGGCGGTCAGATCCTGGGCCGAGTAGACGGTGAGCTGTCCTTCTTTCTTCGCTGCGGCGACCAGCTCGTCCATGCCCGCCGACGCGGGCACGACCTCGGATTCGGCGTTGTTGGCGTTGCCGCCGCCGCATGCGGCGACCAGCAGTGTGGTGATCGACAGCAGGATGAGCAAAGCCCCGCGCCGTCGCGGATCTGATCTCATTCTCGGCTCCCTTGGGTGAACCGGCCCCCGGCCGAACCGGCGCACAACCGAGCGGACTTTGCGCTGGACGGTGGCCGAGTGGCCAAGATTTCGTGGAAATTACCAAACTGAACTCGGTTAGGCAATAGAATGCGCAGCCACGTGATGAATGCGTTGGCGGGAGGTTCGGGGGAGTCGCGCGCCGCGCCTTTGCGACATCGGTTGTGCGCAGTGGTGAGCGGGCGATTGCTGGTCTGTGCGGGGTGGGCCGGGGGCGGCCCGGCGCTCGGCCGGGCAACCTCGCAGGGGCAGATGCTGGGCTTATTTCAGTTCAGTTCGGCGGGCAGTACGGTACTGGGCTCGGTACGCCCGGGCGCCCTGCGGGCCGGCCTCAGCCGACGGTGTTCTCACGATGCGTGCCGCCATCGATCCGCACAAGCGTCTTACCGGTGTTGTCGCCTCGCAGTAGCCCCGCCAGTGCCAACGGCGCCTGCGGCAGCCCGTCGACGATCGTTTCGCGGCAGCGGAGGCGGCCATCGCGGAACCATGCGCCTGCTTGCCGTGTCATCTCGGGCAGTAAATGGGTGTGGCCGCTGGCGCGGAAGCCGCGAATCGTCAGGCCCTTCGTCACCGCCAGCATGAGGTTTCCGGGGCCGTGCGGCGGCTCGTGCGCCGCGTACTCCGAGATCATGCCGCAGATCGCGACGCGGCCCGACCTCCGCAGCGCGCCGAGGGCGGCCTCGAGATGGTCTCCGCCGACGTTGTCGAAGTACACGTCTATGCCGTCCGGGGCCGCCTCGCGCAGAAGGTCGGGGAGCGCGCCGCGCTTGTAGTTGAACGCGGCGTCCAGACCGAGCTCCTCCAGGAGGTGGCGCACCTTCTCGTCGGAACCGGCGCTGCCGATGACACGATGCCCGCGGATCTTCGCCATCTGCGCGGCGAGGCTGCCGACCGCGCCGGCCGCCGCGGACACCCACACGACGTCGCCGTCGCGCAGGCCCGCGGCCTGGAAGAGACCGGCGTAGGCGGTGAGTCCATTGGCGCCGAGCGCACCGAGGTAGATCTGAGGAGGTGCCACGTGTACGTCGAGCTTCGTGAGCGTGCCGACACCGCCGAGCGCCTGCTTCTTCGCCTCCACGACCGAGTAGTCGCGCCAGCCGGAGGCGTGCCACACCGTGTCACCGGGGGCGAACCCGTCGGCGCGGGACTCGACGACCTCCCCGACGGTCATGATCCCGTCCATCGGCTCTTCGAGAGGGAAAGCCGGGAAGTATCCCGGTGGCGCCGTCTCCCTGAGCCGCAGCCGGAGGGCGGCGTCGACGGATGTCCACGTGTTCCGGACCAGCACCTCGCCCGGCCGCGGTCGCCGTACCCCGACCTCGACGACGCGAAAATCCGACGCCCGGACCTCGCCGCGGGGATACGCGACCGGCCAGACCTCACGGCCGGTCACTGCCGTGTCTTCCCGGGGCGCGTGACCCGGTCCGGCCCGGGTGTACGTCCGGTCGTCCATGTCAGCCACGGCGCTCCTGCCCATGGGACGCGGCGCGAAGCGTCGCTGTGGCGGCCGCGGTGAGTCCGAGGGCCGACGCGATGCCGCCGGCATAGGCCCGGTGCCACAGGCCTCCGGTGTCCGAACCGGCCGCGAGGAGGCCTTCAACGGGCTCGCCGTCCGCTCCCAGAACCCGTGCCCGGTCGTCGATGCGGATCCCGTGGAACGGGAAGGTGATGGCGGGCACCGTCTCGACGACGTAGTCGACCCTTTGGTGGTCCGGCATCCGCACTCATCCCTTCAGTGACATACCAGCGGCGATACCAACCTGGCCTAGCCCTACTTGTCCTCCGACGCATGGGCGTGCCCGACGTGGCCGATGGTCTGGCCGCCGTCCACGAGGAACTCGCCGCCCGTGGTGTAGGAGGCGTCGTCGCTCGCGAGGAAGAGCACCATGCGGGTGACCTCCTCGGGCTCTCCGATGCGCGGTACCGGCTGACGGGCGAACAGCTCGGGCGAGGCACTCTCACCCATGGGCGTACGGATGACGCCCGGATGCACGGAGTTGATGCGTACGCCGCTGCCCGCCATGTCCAGCGCGGCGGCCTTGGTCATCCCCCGCACTCCCCACTTGCTCGCCACATAACCGATGCCGTCGGCGAACCCCGTGAGGCCGGCGGCCGAGGAGATGTTGACGACCGCGCCGTGGCCGCGGGCGCGCATGCCGGGGAGGACGGTGTGCATGCCGAGGAAAGCGCCGACCAGGTTGACGTCGAGGATCCGGCGGAAGTGCTCGGGCGACTGTGCTTCCACGCCGCCGAAGTGAATGATCCCCGCGTTGTTGACCAGGACATCCACCGGGCCGAGGGTGTCCTCGACCGTGCGGACGACGGACTGCCACGCGCCTTCGTCGGTGACGTCGAGGTGGCAGTAGTGCGCGTGGGGGAGTTCCTCGGCCAGGCCCTTCCCCTCGTCGTCCAGTAGATCGCAGACGGCGACCCGGGCGCCCTCCGCGGCCAGTCCGCGGGCCTGCGAGGCGCCCATGCCCCGGGCCCCACCGGTGACGATCGCGACCTTTCCGTCGAAGCGCATCCCGAGCTTCCCTTCGGTTGGGAGTGGTCAGAACTGTGAGGAGTGGTCAGAGGAGGGCAGCGAGCTGGCCGTGCGCCTGGTCAGTCGGGGACGAGCACGGCCCGCCCCCGCACCTGGCCTCGGCGGAGCCGGCCGATGGCCTCCGCTGCGGCGGACAGCGGCAACCGCTCCGTCTCGACGTGGATCGCCCCCGAGCGTGCCAGCGCGACGACCTCGGTGAGTTCGGGTCGGGTTCCCCAGAAGGGCAGGGAGAGCCTGAAGCCAGGCGGGAGAACGCCCGGCTTGGAGACCGTGAGGCGGCCGCCTCCGCTGCCCACGACGGCGAGTTCACCACCCGGGCGCAGGATGCCGGTCGCGAGTTCCAGCGTCTGCCCGTTGCCGACGAAGTCGAGCACGGCGTCCGCTCCCGCGCCACGGGTCTGCCCCCTCAGGACACGGGCGGTGTCCGCCCGCGCCAGCGTCCCGAAGTCCGCTCCCGAGCGGTCCGCGAGAGTCAGGGCGTCTTCCCGGGTGTCGACCGCCAGTACGCGGGTCGCTGTGGTCGCGCGGAGGATCTGCACCGCAAGGTGGCCGAGCCCGCCGATGCCGATGACGGCGGTGGTGGTGCCCTCCCCGAGCGCGTGCCGGAGTCCGGCCACGGCGTGGTAGGACGTCAGGCCCGCGTCGGAGAGCGGAGCCGCCTGATCGGCCGTCAGGTCGCCGATCGGCACCAGATGGCGGGCGGACGGCACGAGCACGTACTCGGCCATGCCGCCGTCCCGGCCGAGTCCCGCCCCGTGCCAGGCGAGGGTGTCGCGCCGGTCGCAGTAGTTGTCCCGTCCCGCGGCGCAACGGTCGCAGGAATCGCAGCCCCACGGTCCGTAGAGCACCACGCGTTGGCCGGCCTCCACTCCGTCGGCGTCCGGTCCCCATGCCGTCACCCGGCCGGCGACCTCGTGCCCGAGCGTGAACGGCAGCCGGTAGGGGAGCGCCCCCGCAGCCGCGTCGATGACGTGCAGGTCGGAGTGGCACAGCCCGGTGGCTTCGACCCGTACCAGCACTTCGGCGCCGCGGGGGACGGGTTGCTCGACCTCGGTCGGCTCCGGGGCTTCGCCCCACGCCGTCAGCCGCAGTGCCTTCATCTTCACCGTCCCGGGTCTTGTCAGCCCTGCGGGCGTCACGGTAACAGAGGTGAAGTCAGTTCAATAGATGTGATTCGACCGCAGTGGTTCATCAGTACGGGGAGCGGATGAGGGAGGCCGGTTTGACGCGCAGGGACGTGCAGACGAACAGGTTCGCCGGCAAGGTCGCGATGGTGACGGGCGCCGGCTCCGGCATGGGGGCGGCGATCGCCCGGCAGCTGGCCGCGGAAGGGGCGCGAGCCGTCGTCCTGGCGGACGTGAACGCCGACGGCGCCACGGCCGTCGCCAAGGAGCTGCCCGCCGCTCGGGCGGTCGCACTAGACGTGGCGGACGGAGCGGGTGTCGACGCCGCCGTCCAGGACGTACTGCACCGGGACGGACGTCTCGACGTCCTGGTGCACGCGGCCGGGATCGACGACCCCGAGGCCAAACAGCGCATCGCGGACGCGCTGGTCGAGGGGCGGCCGGTCGAGGTCACCGACTCCCTCGACGACACCTCCTGGCGGCGCGTCATGCGGGTCAACCTGGACGGAACCTTCCATGTGCTGCGCGCCGCGGTGCGGGCCATGCGACCGTTCGGGGCCGGGGCGATCGTGGTGATCGGCTCGTCGTCGGCCTTCGACGCGCCCGTCGGCTATCCCCACTACTCGGCCTCCAAGGCGGGTGTGCACGCACTGAGCCAGGCCGTGGCCAAGGAGGTCATCGTGTCCGGGATCCGCGTGAACGTGGTGGCACCGGGGCCGACGGAGACGGGAATGGCGGCGCGTACGCCCGACGCGCTGCGTGCCGGATTCGCCGACCCTCGGGTACGGCCGTACGCGACACCCGAGGAGATCTCTGACATCGCCCTCTTCCTCGCGAGCGATGCCGCGGCGAACCTGGTCGGCGCGGTGCTGCTCGCCAACGGCGGCCGGTTCACCGCCTGAGCGGGTTCCGGTCCGATCTGCCGTGTCGGGAGCCGCGAGTTGGGAGCCGAAGGCGCCCGAATCAACTCGTGCACGGGTCTTGCCTGCCTCGAAGGTCGATGTTTATGTTCGTGAATTGAGTTCAGTTTGTAGCTCTGTTGCGGGCTCTGGGCTCTCGGCTCAAAGCTCTCCGGCACACGAGCACGATGGAGACCCCCATGCACCGTCGCCACCCCGAGATCGACCCCCAACTGCTGTCCGAAACCGACGAACAGCGGCAACTGCGCATCGTTCTGAGGGACTTCCACACCGAGGCGAGCGGTCCCGAAGACGTGCGCAAGCATCTGGCCACCCCGCGCGGATACGACGAAGTGCTCTGGGCGCGGCTCGCGGGCGAGATCGGGGTCCACGGGCTGGCCGTTCCGGAGGAGTACGGCGGCTCGGGCTTCACGTTCGCCGAACTGGCCGTAGCCCTGGAGGAGTCCGGGCGCGCCCTGTACTGCGCACCGCTGCTCCCCACGGTGGCCCTCGCCGCCCACGCCCTGCTCTACAGCGGCGACCGTGAAGCATGCGAACGCTACCTGCCGCGGATCGCCGACGGCACGCTCACGGCGACCGTGGCCGGGTTCGACGCGTGCGAGCCCGGGGTCACCGCCGAGCAGGGTGCCCCGGGCTGGCTGCTGCGCGGCCGAGCGGACTTCGTGCTGGACGGAGCCGGAGCGGATCTGATCCTCGTACCAGCCCAAACCCCCGCCGGGCAGCGGCTGTTCGCCTGTGAGCCCCCGCCGGACACCTGTCGGCGGACTCCGCGGCGCGTCCTGGACGAGACGCGCCGCCAGGCGCTGGTGGAATTCCGCGGCGCCCCGGCCACCGCCGTGGGGACGGTGGAGGGCACCGAAGCCACCGTCTCGGCGACCCTCGACACCGGGCGGGCCGCGCTGGCGGCCGAACAGGTCGGCGGCAGCGGGCACGCGCTGGACGCCACGGTCGAATTCGTCGCACAGCGCCACCAGTTCGGACGCCCCATCGGTTCCTTCCAGGCCGTCAAGCACCGCCTGGCCGACGTGCTCGTCGCGCTGGAGGCGGCACGCTCGGCGTCCGCGTACGCGACCGCCTGTACCGCCATCACCTCGCCGCAGCTTCCGGTGGCCGCCTGCGCCGCCGCCGTGGTCTGCTCCGAGGCCTTCCGCCTGGCCACGGCCGAATACGTCCAACTGCACGGCGGCATCGGCTTCACCTGGGAGCACCCGGCCCATCTGTACCTGCGCCGCGCACGCAGCAGCGAGGTGCTGTTCGGCACGACGGACGGGCACCGGGTCCGACTCGCCGAACTCATCGGTCTGGCTGCCCGCTCCGCCGCCTGAACGGGCCAAGAGGACAGCGAAGAGAGCCGTATGACGCCAACCCCACGCCCCCCACTCGCCCTCGCCACACCCTTCACACTCGGCGGACTCACCCTCCGCAACCGCCTCGTCGCCACCGCCCACGCCACCGCCGCCGTCACCGACGGGGCTCCCACCGAGACCGATGCGGCCTACTGGCGGCGCCTGGCCCAGGGCGGCGCCGGCATGGTGATCACCGGAGGCACCGCTGTGGCCCCCGAGTCGACGCTGCCGCAGCGTTATCTGACCGAAGCATGGCGCCCCGAGATCAAGGACGCCGTACGCCGCCGCGCCGAGGCCATTACCGACGGGGGTGCCGTGGCCGTCGCACAGCTCGTCCACCTCGGCCGGGAGACACTGGGCGCCGGCACCTATTACGCGCCGGTCTCCGCCGCGGCCGTCCGCTCGCCCCGCGAGGCGACCGCGCCGCATCCGCTGAGCACCGAGGAAGTACGCCGCGTCGTCGACGCCTTCCGGATCTCGGCGGCGAACAGTGTGCAAGCCGGATTTCACGGCGTGGAACTGCACGCCGGTCACGGCTATCTGCTCGCCCAGTTCCTCTCCCGGGCCAACAACACCCGCGACGACGAGTACGGCGACCGCATCGCCCTGTCCGCCCAGGTGATCGACGCCATCCGCACCGAGATCGGCGAACTCCCCATCGGCGTACGGGTGTCGGTGGAGCCCGGCGCGGGCTCCGGACTCGGCCTGGACGACCTGCTCGAGCTGCTGCCGCGCCTGTGCGCCGCCGCGCCCTTCGCGTACGTCAACATCACCACCGGCGTCCGCAACACCTACGTCCCCGGCATGGCCACCACCCGCCCGCCGCTGCTGGAGTCCGTGGCCCGGCTCCGCTCGGCCGTCGCACTGCCGCTCCTGGTCAGCCAGGGTTTCCGGTCGGTCACGGACATTGAGCGTGCGCTGGATTCGGGAGCCGATCTGGTCGGCATGGCCCGGCCGTTCATCGCCGACCCCGACTTAGCCCGCAAGGTGATCGCGGGCGACGAGCGATCCGTACGCCCCTGCACGGGTTGCAACGAGGGCTGCCGGACCTTCGAGCCCACCGGGTCGTGCTCGGTGAACCCCGATCTCGGCCCACCGGGAGCCGCCGGCCGCCCGGCCGCCCCGCTGCTGCTCACCCGGCCGGCCGAACCGTTGCCGCGCACCCTGGCGCCCACCTTGCCGGACTCCCGCGGCGGACCTGTCGCAGTCTTGGGAGCGGGCCCCGCCGGCATGGAGTGCGCGATGGCACTCGCCCGATCCGGCGCCGAGGTGACCGTCTTCGACACGGCCCGGGAAGCCGGCGGTCAGGCGCGCCTCGCCTCCCTCGCCCCGCATCGCTCCGGCTGGCAGAAGTTGGTCGTCTACCAGCGCGAGCAGCTTGCCGCTCTCGGCGTGCGAGTGCTGCTGGGCACCTTCCCGGGGGCGGACGACATGGCGGCGTACACCCAGATCGTGCTCGCCACCGGCACGGAGGAAGTGCCCGTCCTCGTGCCGGGCGAGCTTCGGACGCTCACCAGTACGGAATTCCTGCGCCGGTACGCGGACGTCGTACCGGAAGCACCCGGGGTCGCCGTCCTCGATGACGGTTTCGGCTGGTGGCAGGGCATCAGCGCGGTGGAGAGCGCGCTGGCGGCCGGCGCACGGGAGGTCACCGTCATCACCCCCGGCACCGGTTTCGCGACGGGCCTGTCGCCGGAGAACCGCACCCAGCTGATGAACCGGCTCACCGGTGCGCCTTTGCGCGTCTTCGCGATGAGCACAGTGACCTCGACGACAGCCGACGGCGTGCGCCTGCGCCATGTGCTGGACGGTCAGCAGACGCACCTCGCCGCCGACGTCCTGGTCACCGTCGGTGAACGCCGCCCGCGCCGCCCCGACTTCACCCCGGCCGCCCACCAGACCGTCCGCGCGGTCGGCGACTGTGTCGTGCCGCGCCGCATCGCGCACGCCGTCGCGGAGGGACGCGCGGCCGCGGAGGCCGTCGCCGCGCGGGCCGCGCAGGGCCTGTGACGATCCGCGCGCGGGCAACGGCCGCGTACCGCGCCGATGCCGGCACTTCTGACCGCGTGCGCTCGGAGCGATGCCCTGTGCCCCACTGCGCGACCGGCCGGCGCCGAGCACATCTCTTCCCCCAGAACGTTTCCACCGCAGTGTTTCCGCGTTTCACGTTTCCGCAGAGAGGCAGTCACCGCATGGCACACGACTACGACCGCATCCTCATCGGAGGGCGGCTCACCGCCCCCTCCACCGACCGCTTCGCGCAGGTCGTCTCGCCCAGCACCGAGGAGGTCATCGGCCACGTCCCCCTGGCCTCCACGGCGGACATCGACGACGCCGTCGCCGCGGCCCGGCAGGCGTTCGACACCGGCCCCTGGCCGACGTGGACCGTGCACCAGCGCGCCGCGGCCCTGCGCGACCTCGCCGACCGCCTCGACACGCGCGCGGCCGAACTGGGCGGTCTGGCCATCGCCGAGACCGGCAGCCCGCGCGGCTTCGCCGAGGGCTACTTCGCCGTCGCACCCTCCAACTACTTCCGTTTCTACGCCACCCTGGCCGAGGGATTTGCCTTCGAGGAGGAGCGGGTCGACGGACCGACCCGCACCCTGGTCGTCCGTGAACCCGTCGGCGTCGTCGTGGCCATCCCCGCCTGGAACGGTCCGCTCCCGCTGACCACCCAGAAGATCGCCGCCGCTCTCATGGCCGGCTGCACGGTCATCGTCAAGGTGCCGGTGCAGGACCCGCTGGCCTGCCATGTGTTCGCCGAGGTCGTCGCCGAGTCGGCCGTTCCCGAGGGCGTCATCAGCCTGTTCGCCGCCGATGCCGCGGAGAGCGAATACGTGGTCGCCCACCCGGGTGTGGACAAGGTCAGCTTCACGGGAAGCACCGCCGTCGGCGCCCGGATAGCCGAGGCCTGCGGTCGCGACATCCGCCGTGTGACGCTGGAACTGGGCGGGAAATCCGCGGCCATCGTGCTGGAGGACGCCGACATCGACGCCGTCGTCCCGGCCCTCGTGGGCTGCGGCGCCGCCTTCCTGCAGGGCGAGATCTGCACCGCCCAGACCCGCATCCTGCTGCCGCGCTCCCGGTACGCCGAGTTCACCGAGGCCCTGGCCCGCTACATGAGCGCCCTTCCCATCGGCGACCCGGCCGACCCCGCGACCGTGATCGGACCGCTGATCACCGAGGCGCACCGGGCACGTGTTGAGGAGTACATCGCCCTCGGCAGAAAGGAAGGCGCCACCATCGCCTGCGGCGGTGGCCGCCCCGCGGGCCTGACCACCGGCTGGTACGTCGAACCCACTCTCTTCACCGACGTCACCAACGACATGCGGATCGCCCAGGAGGAGATCTTCGGCCCCGTCGTCGTCGCCATCCCGCACGACGGCCCCGACCACGCGGTCGAGCTCGCCAACGACTCCCCGTACGGGCTCTCCGGAACCGTCTGGACCCAGGACGAGGAAGCCGCCCTCCGGATCGCCCGCCGTGTGCGCACCGGAACCTTCAGCATCAACAGCTACACCCTCGACATCAACGCCCCCTTCGGCGGCAGCAAGAAGTCGGGCATCGGACGCGAGAACGGCCCCGAAGGCCTCGACGACTTTCTCGAGCCCAAGTCGATCGCCCTGTCGGGGGCGCCCCTGAGCGGCTGAAACGCCCGCCTCCCGCCTGCGATTTCTTCACCTCCCGCATATCCCACATCTCTGGAGATCTCTTTCAGCTCTTTCATCTCCGTGAGCTTCCGTGAGCTCAAGTCCTTCGTCTCAAAGAAGAGAAGAGGTAACCATGGCGCGTCGCATAGTGGTGTGCGGCGGAGGTTCCGCCGGCGGGGTCCTCGCCGCCCGGCTGAGCGAGGAACCCGCGAACACCGTCACGCTCGTCGAGGCGGGCCCCGACTACCGCACCCCGGAGGAGACCGCCCCTGAGCTGCTCGACGCCAACCAGTTCGGGTTCACCACCCACGACTGGGCCTACGAGTCGGCCGACCAAGTCGTCGATGCCGACAGCATCCCGATGTTCGGAATCGTCGAGCAGGGCGTCGTGCCTGTCCTCCGCGGCAAGGTCATCGGAGGCTCCTCGTCCGTCAACGGTGCCAACGCTCTCCGGCCCACGCCCGAGGACTTCGCCCGCTGGACCGGACTGGGCAACGACCGCTGGTCCTGGGACCGGGTCCTGCCGTATCTGAAGAAGCTGGAGGACGATCCGGTCGGCGGGGAACTGCACGGCACGGGAGGCCCCGTACACATCGAGCGCTTCACCGAAGGGGACGGGCTGCGCCCGGTCATGTCCGCGTTCCTGGAGGCCTGTGCGCAGGCGGGGCACCCCGTCCGGCAGGACATGAACGGTGCCGACCGGCGTGGCGCGGGCCCGGTCCCCTTCAACCGCAAGGACGGCATCCGCCAGAGCTCGGCCCTCGCCTACCTCGGCCCGGCCCGTGACCGCGCCAACCTGACGGTACTGGGCGAACAGACCGTCGACCGCGTGGAGTTCACCGACGACGGCAGGGCCCGCGCGGTGGTCCTCGGCGACGGCACCCGCCTCGAAGCCGACCTGGTCGTCCTCTCCGCCGGAGCCGTCGGCAGCCCGGCGGTCCTGATGCGTTCCGGCATCGGACCGCGGCGGCTGCTCGAAGAGCTGTCCATCCCCGTGATCCAGGCCCTCGAGGGCGTGGGCAGGAATCTGCGCGACCACCCGATGGTGTACCTCACCTATGCCGTGGACGAGGAGGCTGTCGGCGAACTCCTCCCACCGCTGCAGACCGTGCTGGCCTTTTCCTCGGCAGGTGCCGGCAGTGGAGGCGAAGTCGACCTGCACGCGCTGCCCTTCACCATGGAACCAGGAGTGATGCTGGTGCCGCTCGGCCTGGTCCGTCCGTACTCGCTCGGCAGGGTGGAGATCTCCTCACGCGATCCTGAGGCCGCCCCGCGGATCCGGCTGGGCCTGCTGGACCACCCCGACGACGTGCGGCGCATGGTGGCCGGTATCCGCCAGGTCCGGCAGATCATCGGCTCGGGCCCACTGGAGAAGTACGTACGGGCGGAGCAGTGGCCCGGACCCGAGGCGACCACGGACGCCGACCTGACCCGGGCCGTTCTGCAGGGCAAGAACACCTACTGCCACGCCGTGGGCACCTGTGCGATGGGCGGTGCGGGAACCCCGGCCGCGGTGGTCGACGAGAGCGGCAAGGTACACGGCCTCGACGGGTTGTACGTCGTCGACGCTTCGATCATGCCGGACATTCCGGCGGTGCCGACCAACACCACCGTGATGATGATGGCCGAGCGCTGTGCGGACGAACTGCGCCGAGGCGACTGACCGCCGACATGCCCACGCCGTACGACCGCACCGTATGAGTGAGCCGACCGCCGGATGTCCGGCGGCCGACTCACCGGCATGGGAGGCCCCGCCCGTCGGTTTGAATCAGGTTCGGTTCGATCAACTGGCAGAAGTCTTTGGGTTTGTGTCCAGTCTGGCCTCACCTTTGGAACCTGGCTCGATCAAAGGGTTGACAGCGCACCTTCATCCTCGCAGACTCGTAGTGAATTCAGTTCAATTGGGAGGCTGAGATGGCAGTGGAAGACGAGATCCAGTTCGAGCGCGACGGCCACGTCGCCCGTGTGTGGCTCAACCGCCCGTGGAAGAAGAACTGCGTCACCGTGCCGATCCTCGACCGGCTCGACGAGATCATCACCGAGGTGGACGAGGACCCCGAGCTGCGGGTACTGGTGGTTCGTGGCCGCGGCGGCACCTTCTGCTCGGGCTTCGACCTCGACAGCCTGAAGGCGGACTACGTCGGCAAGTCGAACGCGATCGACGTCGCCGTGAAGTCCGCGAAGATATGCGACCGGCTCTACTCGATGAAGACCCCCTCGGTCGCGGTCCTGGAGGGCCACGTCACCGCCGGCGGCTTCGAGATCATGATCTCCTGCGATTTCGCCATCTCCGCGGACGACGCCAAGATCGGCGACTTCCACATCCGCCGTGCGCTGTTCGGCGGGGCGGGCCCCATCTACCGGGTGCCGCGCATGATCGGCATCCGCAAGACGAAGGAGCTGATGCTCACCGGCAAGCTCCTCTCCGGCATCGAGGCCGCCGAGTTCGGGCTCATCAACAAGTCCGCCCCGGCCGACGAACTGGACGCGACGGTCGAGGACTTCATCGGGGACCTCACCGACAAGAGCCCCTTCACGATGTGGCTCACGAAGATGACGATCGACCGCAGCCTGGACGCCGACACCCAGTCGTT
The DNA here is from genome assembly GCF_039532825.1 of Streptomyces vastus. Classification (NCBI taxonomy): domain Bacteria; kingdom Bacillati; phylum Actinomycetota; class Actinomycetes; order Kitasatosporales; family Streptomycetaceae; genus Streptomyces; species Streptomyces vastus. Next base: position 123,212 of record NZ_BAAASJ010000019.1, on the reverse strand, counting down.
GATGGTCATGGAGCACCTCGCCGTGGGCGTGGCGCTCAACTCCGAGGACGCGAACGAAGGTGTCTCGGCGTTCCTGGAGAAGCGCGAACCCAAGTGGCAGGGGCGCTGACCCGGATGGCCACGGATCCGCGGAGCCCGACCGACTCCGCCGGGCTCCAGGGCTCACGCTGCTCCGGCGACGGCTGCGCGGTGACGGTCTACCCCGCGGACGACGCGTGCCCCCGCTGCGGGGGACCGGCCGATCCGGCGGTCCTCCACGGCACGGGCACGCTGTGGACCTGGACGGTGCAGCGGTACGCACCCAAGTCGCCGCCCTATCAGGCCCCGCCCGGCGGCTTCGTGCCGTTCGCGCTCGGTTACGTCGATCTGGTGGAAGGCGTGCGGGTGGCTGCCGTACTCGAGGTCGACGACCTCGACGACGTTCGCATCGGTATGCCCCTCACCGTGACCGCGGGCCACGGGGTGCCGCGGGCCAGGCCCACGACCCCCGGCGAGGAGGGCTCATGAATACCGACGTCCTGGTCTGCGGCGCCGGGCGTACCCCGTTCGGCCGGTCGGAGGCGAGCGGTCGGGAGCTGGCCGTCGCCGCGGTGAACGCCGCGCTGGCGGACGCCGGGATCGAGTGGTCGCAGGTGCGGGCCGGGTTCGGTGGCAGTGACAGTGCCGGCCTCGCCGACACGCTGGTGGCCCAACTCGGCCTGACCGGAGTGCCGTTCATCAACGTCAAGAACGGCTGCGCCACCGGTGGCAGCGCGCTGGTCTCCGCCGTGAACGCGATCCGCTCCGGTATGGCTGACGTAGTCCTCGCGGTCGGCTTCGACAAACACCCGCGCGGCGCCTTCGACCCACGGCCAGAGGACTGGGGGCTGGGAGCGGAGTACGGCAGCGACGGGCTCATGGTGACGACCCAGTTCTTCGGCATGAAGATCCAGCGCTACATGTACGACCATGGCATCACGCCACAGACTCTCGCCCTGGTCGCCGAAAAGGCGTACCGCAACGGCGGTCTGACCCCTGAGGCATGGCGGCGCAAGCCGGTGTCAGCCGAGGAGATCCTCGACTCCGGCATGGTCAGCGATCCGCTGACCCGCTACATGTTCTGCTCACCAGGGGCCGGCGCCGCAGCGCTGGTGCTCTGCTCGCCCGAGGCCGCGCGCAGCCTGGACACCCTGGACGGCCCGCCGGTCGCCTTGCGCTCGGCGGTCGTACGCACCCGGCGTTTCGGGTCGTTCGAAGTCTTCAGCCCCTGGATCCCCGGCGGTCAGCTGACCAGCGTCAGCCGTGATGCCTCGGCCGCCGCCTTCGATGAAGCCGGGATCGGCCCCGGTGACGTCGACGTCTGCCAGCTGCAGGACACCGAGAGCGGCGCCGAGGTCATGCACATGGCCGAGTGCGGGTTCTGCGAGGACGGCGAGCAGGAGCGGCTTCTCGCCTCCGGTGCCACCGAGATCGGCGGGGTCCTGCCGGTCAACACCGACGGCGGCTGCATCGCCAACGGCGAACCCATCGGCGCCTCGGGGCTGCGCCAGGTCTACGAGATCGTCCAGCAACTGCGCGGACGGGCGGGCGAACGCCAGGTCCCGGGCGAGCCCAGGGTCGGCTTCACCCACGTGTACGGCGCCCCCGGGGTGAGCGCATGCACGGTGCTGTCCCGCTGAACGAACGTCACCGTTGAACGTCCCGCCGATCGGAGGTGGAAGAAGAGATGAGCGGTATTCCGGACGTCGGCGTTGTCCCGGAGCCCGAGGACTTCCGTAGCCAGGCCCGGCAGTGGCTCGCCACGGTCGCCCGGCCCCGCGCCGCCGACGAGGAATGGGGCAGCGGCTCCGACTCCGTCGCCGTGTTCGAGAACTGGACCGGGGAGCAGGAGCGCGAGCACACCGCCCGCATCCAGGAGTGGGAACGCACCCGCTACGACCAGGGGTGGGGCGCGCTCAACTGGCCGAAGGCGTACGGGGGACGTGGACTGCCCGCGTACTACGAGCAGCTCTACCGCACCGAAGAGGCGGCCTTCGACGTACCGCACCGCACCGAGGTCTTCCCGGTGACGCAGCAGCTCGTCGCCCCCGCGATCGGCATCTGGGGCACCGAGGAGCAGAAGGAGCGCTGGCTGCGGCCCATGCTGCGCACCGACGAGCTGGCCTGTCAGCTGTTCTCGGAGACCGAGGCCGGATCCGACCTCGCCGCGGTGCGGACCAGGGCGGTGCGTGACGGCGATCAGTGGGTGCTGACCGGGCACAAGGTGTGGACCTCCGGAGCTCGCGTCGCGACCTGGGGTGTCGCGGTGTGCCGCACCGATCCGGACGTACGCAAGCACGCCGGCATCACCGTCTTCCTGGTGCGCATGGACGCGCCGGGCGTGACCGTACGGCCCATCCAGCAGATGACCGGCGGCACCAGCTTCAACGAGGTCTACCTCGACGGTGTAGTGGTGCCCGACAGCGACCGGCTCGGGCCGGTCGGCGAGGGCTGGCGGGTCACGCTCAGTGTGCTGGCCGCCGAGCGGCTCGACTCCGGCAACCTCGGCCTTGACAACGCCGACCGGGCGCTGGAACTGGCATGGAACCTGCCCCGTCCGCTCACCGGCAGCGAACAGCAGCGGGCCGCCGACCTCCACATCCGCACCCTCGTCCAGCGGCTCATCGGGCTGCGGGTGACCGCGGCCCTCGTCGCCGGACGCGAGCCCGGCGCGGAAGCCTCGGTCGGCAAGCTCTACGCCACCGAGACCATGCGGCGCACCAGCGATCTGGTCTCCGAACTGCTGGGGCCCAGCCTCGTCGCGGACACGGGGGAGTGGGGCACCTACGCCTGGACGGAGCACCTGCTCGGCGCACCCGGCTACAGCATCGCGGGCGGCACCGACGAGATCCAGCACAACATCCTCGCCGAACGCGTCCTCGGTCTGCCCAAGGAGCCGGCCCGATGAATAAGGAGCATGTCCGATGAGCACGGCCACCCAGGTGCCCGAGCTGTCCGTCCGGGTCCGCGACCGGCTCGCCCGCCGCCATCCGGGCGCCCCGATCGGCGAGTTGACGGTGCTGCCGGGCGGCCACTCGGGGCTCACGTACTCCGTCACGGCCGGGGCTCACAGGTACGTCGTCAAGGCAGTGCCTCCGGGGCAGCGGCCCGTCGGACGCAACAACGTGCTGCGCCAGGCGCGCGTGCTGGGCGCGCTGGCCGGGTCCGTGGAGCAGGTGCCGGTGCCGGGGGTCGTGGACGTCGACGAGACCCAGCCGGCATGGTTCGCCATGGACTTCGCGGTCGGCGAGGCCGTCGAGCCCGTACTCGACGAGCCCGAGGTGCCCGCCGCCACGGCCCGCGCCCGCATGCTGGAGATCGCCTCCGTCCTGCGGCGGCTGCACGCCACCGACACCCGTACGCCTGGGCTCGACGCGCCTGAACCGCTCGACGTGGCCGGTGAGTTGGAGCGGTGGAGCCGTACCCTGCACGCCGTACCACCGGAACTCCGGCCCGGCGGCGAGGAGTTGCTGGCTCGCCTGGCCGCCGACGTGCCCGGCGGCATGCCACCGGTTCTGCTGCACGGGGACTTCCGGCTCGGCAACGTGCTGTGTGACGGCAAGCGCGTGGTGGCCGTCGTCGACTGGGAGATCTGGAGCGTCGGCGACCCGCGCATCGACCTCGGCTGGTTCCTGCTCTTCGCCGACCACCGCAACTTTCCCCAGCTGGGGCGCGCCGTGCCCGGTCTGCCCAGCGAGGCCGAACTGCTGGACGCCTACCTCGGCGGCCGGCCCGCGCTGCCCGCGATGGACTGGTTCCGGGCGCTCGGCCGCATGAAGATGGCCGCGATCATGGGCCACAACCTGCGCCGGCACCGCGAGGGCAAGCACCACGACCCGGACCAGGAGCGACTGCCGCCCACCATCGCCGCGATGATCCGCACGGCACGCGACATCCTCGGCTGATCCGGCCCGACCACACGAATCCCGGACGAATCCCGGACGAATCCCGGACAGGAGCAATCGTGGATTTCGGATTCTCGCCACGGGCGAGTGAACTCCAGGACCGCATGCGGTCGTTCATGGAGCAGCATGTCTTCCCCGCGGAAGCGGTCTACGACCGGCAGCTCGCCGAAGGGGACAACCCGCACGCGCTGCCGCCCGTGATGACCGAGCTGAAGGAGAAGGCGCGCGCCGAGGGTCTGTGGAACCTCTTCATGGCGCACGGCGACTGGGGCGCGGGGCTCACCAACCTCGAGTACGCGCCGCTCGCCGAGCTGGCGGGGCGCTCTATCATCGGCCCCGAGGTGTTCAACTGCTCGGCGCCCGACACCGGCAACATGGAACTGCTCGCGCTGTACGGCACTCAAGAACAGCAGGAGCGCTGGCTGAAACCCCTGCTGGACGCGGAGATCCGCTCCTGCTTTGCCATGACCGAGCCGGAGGTCGCCAGCTCCGACGCCCGCAACATCCGCACCCGCATCACCCGCGACGGTGACAGCTACGTCGTCAACGGCCGCAAGTGGTACACCTCCGGGATCCTCGACCCCGACTGCAAACTGATCATCCTGATGGGCAAGACCGACCCGGACGCGCCCACCTACCGGCAGCAGAGCATGCTGCTCATCCCGCGCGACACGCCGGGCGTCACGGTCCTGCGCGACCTGCCGATGTTCGGCTACACCGACCGGCTCGGCCACGGTGACGTGCTCTTCGAGAACGTCACCGTGCCGGTGGAGAACATCCTCAGGGGCGAAGGAGAGGGCTTCGCGCTCGCCCAGGGACGGCTCGGCCCGGGGCGCATGCATTACGCGATGCGCGCCGTGGGCTTCGCCGAACGCGCCCTCCAGCTGATGTGCGAGCGCGCCACCGAACGCACCGCCTTCGGCGGGCCGCTCGCAGACCAGGGCGTGGTGCGCGAGTGGATCGCCCGCAGCCGCATCGAGATCGAGCAGCTGCGCCTCCTCGTCCTCAAGTCCGCCTGGCTGATGGACACCGTCGGCAATGCCGCCGCACGCATGGAGGTCGCCGCGATCAAGGTCGCGGCGCTGGAGGTCGCCCACAAGGTGGTCGACCGCGCGGTGCAGGCCCACGGCGCGGCAGGCGTCAGCGACGACACCGTACTGGCCCGGCTGTACGCCATCACGCGGGCGCTGCGCATCGCCGACGGCCCCGACGAGGTGCATCTGCGGACGGTGGCCCGCCAGGAACTCGCCAAGTACCGCAAGACCGGTCCGAAGAGCGAGCACCGGACGACCGACACGAAGGCAGGAGCAGCGTGAGCGCCAGCACCCTCGACGGCAAGGTCGCCGTCATCACCGGTGGATCCCGCGGCATCGGCCTCGGCATCGCGACCGTCTACCGGGCGGCCGGCGCGCACGTGGTGATCGCGGCCCGCAAGGCGGCCGGACTCGCCGAGGCGCGCGAGGAGTTGCTCCGCGTCAAGGGCGACGGCGACGTGCACACCGTGGTGGCCAACGCCGGCGAACCCGAGCAAGCACAGGCCTGCGTCGACGAGACCATGTCCCGCTTCGGCCGGGTCGACATCCTCGTCAACAACGCTGCGACCAACCCGTACCACGGCGATCTCCTCGACCTGGACCTGCCGCGCGCGGAGAAGACCGTACGCGTCAACCAGTACGGCATGATCGCCTGGACCCGCTGCGCGTGGCGGGCCTGGATGGCCGAGCACGGGGGAGCGGTGGTCAACATCGCCTCCGTCGGCGGGCTGATCGTCGACCCGCACATCGGCTACTACAACGCCACCAAGGCCGCCATGCTGCACATGACCCGGCAGCTCGCCTACGAACTCGGCCCGCGTGCACGGGTGAACGCCATCGCTCCCGGTCTGATCAAGACCGAACTGGCGCGAGCGGTGTGGGAGGTACGCGAGCCGATCCTCACCGCCAAGCTGCCGCTGCGGCGCCTCGGCACGGTGAAGGACGTGGCGAACGCGGCGCTGTTCCTGGCCTCCGACGCCTCCTCCTGGATGACCGGTCAGACTCTGGTGCTCGACGGCGGCGCGACCGCCCTGCCGATCGGGGTGGACGAGTGAGCGCGCCGCCGGCCGCCGCCGAGCTGTTCTCGCTTCAGGACAGGACGGCCCTCGTCACCGGCGCCTCCGCCGGGCTCGGCGCACGCTTCGCCGCCGTCCTCGCGCAGGCCGGCGCCACCGTGTTCGCCGCCGCGCGCCGCATCGACCCGCTGAAGGAACTCGCCGACTCCGACGCCCGCATCCACCCCGTCGCCTGCGACGTCTCGCTCGCCGCCGACCGTACGCGGCTGGCCGAGACCGCGCTGGCCGCCACCGGCCGCATGGACATCCTGGTCAACAACGCGGCCACCTCCGGCGAGACCCGCGCCGAGGACGAATCCCCGGATGCCTTCGCCGACGTCCTCGGCGTCAACCTCACCGCGCCCTACCACCTGGCCCGCCTCACGGCCGAGGCACCCGGTGACACGGGCGGCAGGAGCATCATCAACGTCTCCTCCATCCTCGGTCTGGTGACCGCCGCCCCGCTCGGCGGCGCGAGTTACTCGGCGTCCAAGGCCGGACTGATCGGCCTGACCCGCGAGTTGGCCGGACAGTGGGGTCACAGCGGCATACGTGTCAACGCGCTCGCCCCGGGCTGGTTCCGCACCGAGATGACCGCAGGCCTCTTCGGCGACGAGCGCTCCAGCCGCTGGGTCGAGCGAAACACCCTGCTGGGGCGCGGCGGCGACGGCCATGAACTCGACGGCGCGCTGCTGTTCCTCGCCTCGGACGCCTCCTCGTACTGCACCGGACAGGTGCTGACCGTCGACGGCGGATGGACCGCGCGATGAGCGCCGGCACGACGAGGGTCGGCATCGAGATCGACGACGGCCTTGCCCGCGTCACCCTGCGCCGGGGCGAGGCGGGCAACGCCATCGACCTGGACATGGCGCGCGGACTGCTGGACGCGGCGCGGGCCTGCGCACGTGAGGCCGTACGGGCCGTGCTGCTCACCGGCGAGGGGAAGTCCTTCTGCGTCGGCGGTGACCTCAGGGACTTCTCGCGCCTGTCCGGCGAGGCGCTGGAGAAGCACCTCACCGCGGTGACCGACGCGCTGCACGACGCCCTGCGTACGTTTGCCGCGGGCGACGCGCCCGTGGTGGCCGCCGTGCAGGGAGCCGTCGCGGGCGCGGGCATCGGCCTGGCCGCCGCCGCAGATGTGACCCTCGCCGCCGACAACGTCTCGTTCACCGCCGCGTACACCGGTATCGGTTACTCACCGGACGCCGGAGTCAGCTGGTTCCTGCCCCGCCTCGTCGGCCACAAGCGAGCTCTGGACCTGCTGCTGACGAACCGTCGGATACCTGCGGCGGAAGCCGCGGACATGGGACTGGTGAGCCGCGTCGTCGCCCACGACCGACTGGCCGCCGAAGCAGCGCGCACGGCAGAGGCCCTGCGCGGTGGCCCCACCGCCGCCTTCGGGGCCACCCGTCGCCTCGTCGCCGCCGGGTTGACCGCGGACCTCGGTCCCCACCTGGACCGCGAGGCCCGTGCGCTCGCCGCCGCGGCCGCCTCCGACGCGGGCCGTGAGGGCGTAGCCGCCTTCCTCGGCAAGCGGGCGCCCGACTTCACACGCGTCCCGCCCAGCAGCTGAACCCGTACCCGAAACCCCCTGGAGCCCACCGTGTCGGAAGCATTCATCGTCGGAGCCGTCCGCACCCCCGTCGGCCGCCGCAAGGGCACGCTCAGCGGCGTGCACCCCGCCGACCTCGGCGCACATGTGCTGCGCGCCCTGCTGGAACGCACCGGTGCCGACCCGGGCGCCGTCGACGACGTGTACTTCGGGTGCGTCAGCCAGCTCGGCGCACAGACCGGGAACATCGCACGCACCGCCTGGCTGTCGGCGGGGCTGCCGCAGCACGTCCCCGGCACGACCATCGACCGCCAGTGCGGTTCTTCCCAGCAGGCCGTTCACTTCGCCGCCCAGGCGGTCGGCTCCGGCGCCGCCGACCTGGTGGTCGCCGGTGGTGTGGAGGTGATGAGCCTGGTGCCCATCGCCAGCCCGATGTACGTCGGCGAACAGGCCGGCATGGGCAGCCCGTTCGCGGGGAACGGCTGGCGCGAGCGCTTCGGGGACCAGGAGGTCTCGCAGTTCCGCGGGGCCGAGCTGATCGCCGAGAAGTGGGGCATCTCGCGTACGGACATGGAGCGGTTCGCGCTCACCAGCCACCAGCGGGCCCTCGCCGCCCAGGCCGACGGCGCCTTCGACGACGAGATCACCCCGGCCTTCGGGCTCACCGCCGACGAGGGCCCGCGCGCCGACACCACCCTCGAGAAAATGGCCGGCCTGAAGACCCTCACCGAGGACGGCCGGCTGACCGCCGCCGTCTCCAGCCAGATCTCCGACGGTGCGGCCGCCCTGCTGATCGCCTCCGAGGAGGCGGTGCGCCGTCACGGTCTGACCCCGCTCGCGCGCGTGCACACCATGGCCGTGGTCGGCTCCGATCCGATCCACATGCTCACGGGTCCGATTCCCGCCACCGAGAAGGTCCTGGACGAGGCCGGGCTGTCGATCGGCGAGATCGATCTGGTCGAGATCAACGAGGCTTTCGCCTCCGTCGTCCTCGCCTGGCAGAAGGAGCTCGGCGCCGCCCCGGAGCGGGTCAACGCCTTCGGCGGGGCCATCGCGCTCGGGCATCCGCTCGGCGCCACCGGTGCCCGGCTCATGACCACGCTCGTCCACCAGCTGCGCAGGACCGGCGGACGCCATGGTCTGCAGACGATGTGCGAGGGCGGCGGCATGGCCAACGCCACCGTACTCGAGCGCCTTTGACCGAAGTCGATTGGCAACTGAGTTCAGCTTGGGGCTACTCTCGGGTACGGACCAGGTGGGCGGCAGCCAGGAGACAGGCAGATCATGGGGACAAAGATCGTAGAACCGGAAGCGGGACCCAGGTCCAAGCGCGCCGCCATTCTGGCGGCCGCCGTCGACTGCTTCGGCGAGACCGGCTTCGAGGCCACCAAGTGGTCCACCGTGGCGGAGCGGGTCGGCATCGGGCAGACCGCGTTGTACCACTACTTCGAGTCCAAGACCCACTGTCTGCTCACCATCATGCGGCTGGAACTCCAGCGTTCCCACGACAAGTTCACGGAGGCGACCGCGGACGCCGCGGATCCGGTCGAGGCGCTCCGGTCGGCCGTACGGGCGGCGTACGACGTCTCGGACCACGAGGTTCTGCAGATGCGCATTCTGCAGAACCACATGGACCTGCTCTCGGGCCCGCGCAAGTCCAAGCGGGAGGAGGCGGAGCGCGTCGCGGCCCGCCAACTGGTCCAGCTCGTCGAGCGGGACTGGACGAACCTGCTGGTACGGGGCATGTCCCAGGGCGCGTTCCCGCTGCGGGACGCGCAACTGCTGGGCGCGAGCGTGCTCGGCCTGATCGTGAGCGTCTGGCGGTGGTACCGGCCGTCGGGGCCGACGCCGCTGTCGGAGGTCAGCGAACTCATCGAGGGCGCCTGCGTGCGGATGGTCGCCACCTGATGCCCTGAGCGGCTGTCGGCTTCTCCAGTCGGCTTTCCTGCCCCCTGGTGGACATCCGTCAGGGGGCTTTGTCGTGCCCGCTTCCGGCACCGCGCTACCGCCGCGGAAGCTTCGTGACGCACTATTGCCAGGCCTGTTTCCACGGGATTACCATCCAAACTGAATTGAACTTGGCTCAGGTTGATCTGAAGAGGGTTCCTATGGCGTTGCGTGACTACATGGCCAGCATGGACAGCCGGCATCCGGAGCGGACGCTGGACCTGCTCGAACCCGATTTCCGCTTCCTCATCGCCCTGCCGGGCAAGGAGGTCATCGGCAAGTCCAGGGAGGACTTCGCCGCGTACATCGCGGGCCGCAATCCCGTGGACCGGGCGCACGAGATCCTGCGTTACAGCCGGGACGGCGACGTAGAAACCGTCTACGGAGTGGTGACGGAGGGCGGGCGGTACTGCGGCTCCTTCCTCTCAGCCGCGGTCGTATCGCCCGGCGGACTCCTGGCGCGCTACCAGTCCTTCTTCACCACTTCCTTCGAGCTCGTCGACTGGTCCGGGCAGGCCGCGAGCGAGAGGAGCCGGACATGACCGACACCTCGACCGCGGCCCCCTTCCTCACCGCCTGGTTCGAGATCCTCGATGGGGACGAGCCGTCCCGGATCCTCGATCTGATCAGCGACGACTTCTCGCTGTCCATCCTCTTCTCCACCGGCGACGGCAACGCCACCGACTTCGCCGGGGACCGCGCCGCCCTCGTGGGCTACCTCGAACAGCGCGAGCGGGGCACCCGCACCCACCACCGGCTGTCGGCGACCACGCTCGGCCAGGACGAGCTCTTCCTGGGAGAGGTGCGACGCGCAGGTGTCCCTGAGGCGAGTTTTGTCGCCGCCGGGCGGGTGAACGGAGAGGGCCGGCTGCAGCGCCTGCTGATCGGACGCTCGTCCGAGATCCGCTTCACCTGACCGCGTGCGTCCGACCGACCACGTACGACTGACCATGTACGGAGGACCGTCATGTACAACCTCGTCCTGTTGGCAGCTCGGCCTCCGGAGTGGACGCACGAGCGGTTCATCGAGTGGTGGCGCGGAGACCACGCCGAGCTGACCTACCGCCTGCCCGGACTGCGCGCGTGGCGGCACACCGAAGTCGACGCCGCTCTGGAGCCGCGTTCCGAAGGCTGGGACGGGATCTCCGTGCTCAGCTTCGACTCCCCGGAGGACCTGAAGAAGGCCCTCGCGAGCCCCGAGTGGGCGGAGGCCGTCGCACAGGTCGGTGACATGAAGGGCCGCCGCATCGCGGTGATGGGGCACGAGGCGGAGATGTTCGCCGCCTGAGGCGCCTGGACCGACCGGTCCCGGTCCACCGGCACAGCAGGCACCGCAGCGTTCAGTAGACGGAGTTCGGCACAGCGCAGCGAGGGACGAGATGCGACAGGTAGTGCGGGAGTTCCAAGAGAGGGCGGACGAGGCCGACTTCGTTGCCGTCATCGATGACACGGGCAGCCATACGGCCCGGCAGTTGCTCGACGAGGCCACACGGCTGGCCGGGGCCCTGTCCACCGGCACGGCCGGCGGAGCGGGCGGCACGGTCCTGGTCCAGGCGGACAACTCATGGCGTACTGTCGCCGCCACCCTCGCCGTGGGCCTGAGCGGCGGGGTGATCGCGGTGGTCAATCGGCACACCACACACGCCGAGTTCACCGCGGCCTGGGAGGACATCCGCCCGGACGCCGTCGTCGCCGAGCCCTCGGCGATGGAGGAGTGGGCGGTGACCGAACGGCTGCCGGGCCCGGCGCAGCCGGTGCTCGACGGCTGGCAGTGCCTGTCTGCTCCCGGTGAGCGCGAGGTGTCGCGGTGGTCGGGCGGTGTCCTGATCGGCCTCACCTCAGGGTCGACCGGGCGGCCCAAAGGCGTCGTCCAGTCCGAGCAGGCCCTGCGCTATGCCGCCACGAGCACCATGACCGTCAACGGCCTGTCGCCCGGCGACGCCGTCGCCGCGATCGTGCCGCTGTCGTCGACGGCGGCGTACTGCTTCGGCGTCTACCTCTCCCTCCTGCTGCGCGGGCCACTCGTCATGACGGGGAAGTGGGACCGGGCCGTCGTACTGCGGAGGATGGCCGAGGCCGACGTCCGCTGGACCATGTGCGTACCGACCATGGCGCTGCAGATGGGCGCCGAGGCGGCCGGCTCCGGCATCCTTCGCGGTGTCCGGTCGATCACCGTCGGCGGCGGACCCATGGACCGCGGAGCCCTGGCCCGGGCCGAACAGTCCCTGGGCACGAAGATCCTTCGCGTCTTCGGCATGTCCGAGTGCCTCGGCCACACCTCGCCGAGCCCCGACGAACCCGAGGAGATCCGGCTCGGCAGGGACGGCCGGCCCTTCCCGGGGACGGACGTGCGCGCGCTCACCCCTGACGGGTGGGTGGCCGGGCCGGGCGTGACCGGACGGGCGCAGGTGCGCGGCCCTTCCCTCTTCCTCGGCTACGCCCGCGACGGCAGGGTCGATCCGCCGGCGCTGACGGACGACGGCTACCTGCCCACCGGCGACCTGCTGATGACCCATGAGGACGGCACCATCAGCATCATGGGCCGCGAGAAGGACATCATCATCCGAGGCGGACGCAACATCGACATCACCGAGATAGAGCGCGCGGTCGCCAGTTACCCGCGCGTGGCCAGGGCCTGTGTCGCGGCGGTTCCCGACGACGTCCTCGGCGAACGCGTGGCGCTGCTCGTCGTCACCGAGAACGGAGGAGGCATCGACCTGGCCGAGGTGACCGGGCACCTGGAGGGTGTCGGCCTGTCCAAGACGAAGTGGCCCGAATTCGTGTACGGCGTCGAGGAACTGCCCCAGACCAAGGTGGGAAAGCTCGACCGGGGCGGAGCCCGGGACCTTGCGGTCAGACTGCACGCCCGTACGTCCGATCAGGGCGACCGGACTGACCAGGTCTGACGAGGCAACTCATTCGTGAACTGCGCCGCCACGACGCCATCCGGGGTCATCCACGGCGGTGTATCAACCAAGGAGGATCATGACAACGCGGTTCGACCAGGGCCCGTGGGCCACAGCCGGGGTCCAGACCGTACAGCCCGGGGTGCACCGCGTTCCTCTGCCGCTTCCCAACGACGGCCTGCACGCCGTCAATGTCTACCTGCTGGAAGACCTGGCCGACGACGGCGGCATCGTCATGATCGACGGCGGCTGGGCGATCCCCGAGGCGCGCAAGGCGCTGGAGGAGGCGCTGGCCGCCATCGGCCGCGACCTCGGCGACATCAGCCACATCCTCGTCACCCACATTCACCGCGACCATTACACGAACGCGGTGGAACTGCGCCGGCTGCTGGGCTCGCGCGTCTACCTCGGCGCCGGTGAACGCCCGGGCCTGGAGATGCTCGACCGACTGCGCAGCGACGAACCCGCCGGTTCACTGGAGACCCTGCGCAGGGCAGGCGCCGGCGAACTCGCCGACCGTATCCAGGCGATGGACCACGGTGGTTACGACCCGAGTGTGTGGGAGGCCCCCGACCGCTGGCTCGCCGCCGAGACGCTCCGCTTCGGCGAGCGCGAACTGCATGTCGTACCAACTCCGGGACACACCAAGGGACATGTCGTCTTCCTGGACGAGCAGCGGGAGCTGCTGTTCTCCGGGGACCACGTCCTGCCGCACATCACCCCGTCCATCGGTTTCGAGCTGGCCGAGCCGGGCGGCCGGCCGCTCGCCGACTATCTGGACTCGCTACGGCTGATGAACCGTTACGCCGACGCCCGACTGCTGCCCGCGCACGGGCCGGTCTCCGACAGCGCGCACACCCGGGTCGCCGAACTGCTCGACCACCATGACGACAGGCTGGCCAAGAGCCTGACGGCGCTGGGCGAGGACACGCTCGACGCCCACGCGGCGGCGCGCAAGCTCGGCTGGACGCGCCGGGCGGTACCGTTCGGCGAGCTCAGCGCCTTCAATCAGATGCTCGCGGTCAACGAGACGGCGGCGCACCTGGATGTCCTCGTGCTGCGGGGGCGGGCGACGGTGGCGTTCGTGGGCGGCGTGAACCAGTACAGGCGCGTGCGATGACACCACGGGCCTGTGCGGTTCCGGCACCAAGGGCACAGGCGTGTCACGCCCTGGAACTCACTCAGGAGATCACTCGTCCAGGTCCGGCAGCCGCGCCGCGGACGGGCTGATGCGGTCGCCGTGCTGGTCGAAGACGAAGAGGTGGGCGAGGTCGACGAGCAGGGGGATCTGCATGCCGAGGCGGAGTTCGATGTCGGGGGTGGTGCGGACCACCAGGTCACCGGGGAGGCGGCTCTCCTGCGCTGTCGGTGCCGGCTGGTCGGGCTGCGCGTCGTGCGGGTCGTCCAGGACCACGACCGGGCCGGCGCGCCGGGCGCCCGCGCGCTCCCGGAGGCGGTCCAGGACCGTGCCCTCACGGCGGCGGCGACGGATGGCGCGGGCGGGGTAAGGGGCCTCCAGGTCCGGCACGACGGCGGGCTGGGAGCCGGTGTTGAAGTGGACGAGGACCTCGTGCCCCTGGAACTCCATGTGCTCGACCAGGCCGCTGATGGGCACCTCTCCGGGACGTGCGGCGGCGGGCTTGGCGATGCGGATCGCCTCAGAGCGCAGCCCGACGATGACCTCGCGGCCCTGCTGGACGCGCAGCAACTGGTGGTCCAGGGACAGAGGTTCGGGCAGGCGCAGGTATTGGCGGCCCAGGTTGATGGACATCGCGCCGTCGATCGGGGCACGGACCAGGCCGCGCAGCAGGTTGATGCGCGGCGTGCCGATGAAGGCGGCGACGAAGACGTTCCGGGGCAGCGCGTACACCGAGCGCGGGGAGCCCACCTGCTGGAGCACGCCGCCGCGCAGTACGGCGACCCGGTCGCCGAGCGACATGGCCTCGGCCTGGTCGTGAGTGACGTACACCGTCGTGACGCCGAGCTGCCGGGTCAGCGTGGAGATCTCGGCCCGCAGGTGGTTGCGGAGCTTGGCGTCGAGGTTGGACAGCGGTTCGTCCATGAGGAAGGCGGTGGGCTGGCGCACTATGGCCCGGCCCATGGCCACGCGCTGGCGCTCGCCGCCGGAGAGCTGGCGGGGGTAGCGGTCGAGGAGGTCCTCGATGCCGAGCATGCGGGCCGTCGCGTCCACGCGGGGGCCGCGGTCCTCACCGGGGCTCTCGATGCGCAGCGGGAAGCCGATGTTGCCGCGGCTGGTCATGTTCGGGTAGAGAGCGAAGTTCTGGAACACCATCGCCATCTCCCGCTCCGATGGCTGCAGATCGTTGGCGTGCTCGCCGTCGAGCAGCAGATCGCCCTCGGTGATCTCCTCGAGGCCGGCGATCATCCTGAGCACGGTGGACTTGCCGCAGCCGGACGGCCCGAGCAGCACGAGGAATTCGCCGGGCGCGATGTCGAGCGAGAGCCGGTCCACCACGCGGACGCCCCGCGTATAGGCCTTGCTCACGTGGCGCAGAGAGATGGCGCGTGTCATGGCAGATGCCCCCGAGGGCTTGCTGAGCGCTGATGCTTCGCTGTCGGAGGTCCCGGGCGGGTCGCACGGGACCTTTGAGTCACGGGAATCGCACGCGACTTGAGTCACGGAAATTAACGGACCGCACACGTCGGGGGGAAGACCCTGCCGGGATCGAATGGTCCCGTCCCGGCAGCTGAGAAAGCGGACTGACTGATTCAGCCCGCGGTCCGGCACGCACCGGGGGGCATGGGCCGCGGGCGTGGAGGGCGCCAGAGTCACGGAGCTGGGATGAGCAAGATCGTCCGGCGGATGTGGGAAGCGCCTGCTGGGAGTGCGGCGGCGCGTACCCGATCTCTCCCTGGGTACCCGGGAGACCAAGAGCCCAACGAGTATCACGTTGGGAGGAAGCAGATGATCTCCGACTTGGTATTGGTGCCCGCAAGCGGGGCCCCGCTCGCTGGCGATCTGGTCGTCCCCGGCCCGGTGCGGTCGGTGGTGGTCATCACCGAAGGCAGTAGCAGCTCCCGGGGCAGTTCGCGCGACCGCGCGCTCGCCGATACGTTCCACCGGGCAGGAATGGGCACACTTCTCCTTGATCTCCTCACCGAACTGGAGAAGCGGGAAGACGCACGCTCGGCCCGGCATCTCTTCGACATCCCGTTCCTGGCCCAGCGGCTGGTGGCTGCCATCGACTGGCTGGAGCAGCGGCCGGAGACCGCCCATGTCCCGTTGTGTCTGTTCGGTGCCGATACATCGGCCCTGCTGGCGGCTGCCGAGCGGCCCCAACGCGTCTCGGCAGTGGTCATCCGAGGCGGGCGTCCCGACCTGACGTACGACTTGCTGCAGCGCGTCCAGGCCCCGGTGCTGTTCGTGGTCGGCGGCGACGAGACGGACGTGCGAATCAACCAGGAAGCTGCCGGAAAGCTCAGCGCGCCGAGCCAGATCCACGTCGTGCGCGGTGCAACGCATCTGTTCCATGAGCCAGGTGCCCTTGAGGATATTGCCACTGCGGCTCGGCACTGGTTCGTATCCCACTTGGAGAGCGGACGTCGCTCAGGGACAGGCCCGTGACGGTTGAGGCGGTACCTTCTGCAGGCCGCCCCAACCGTCACAGACCTGCGATCAGGCGGTGGTACGGAACGGACCGGTCAGCTCGTAGGTGATACCCCCGGAGGAGCTGCCGCTCGTACCGCTCTGGCTGGAGAAGTACAGCCGTTTTCCGTCGGGCGAGAAGGCCGGGCCGCAGATCTCCGAGCCGGACTGGCCGGCGATGCGCAGGAAGGGGGCCACGATGTCATCGGGGGTGATGATGCAGATCTCCATGTTGCCGCCGTCCTCGGCGACGCGTTGGACCAACTCTTCCTGGCCAACCGGTGGGCAGATGACGAAAACCGCTCGACGTGGCCGGAGAAGGGTGCCTACGATCCCTGCCGCGGCATCGCGTGTCGGTCACCGGTCGGGTGAGGCATGGAGGTGCCGCGGAGATGCCTGTGGAGGCATTGACCAGTGTCAGTCGAGTTCAACCACACCATCGTTCTCACCCGTGACCGGGAGAAGTCCGCTCATTTCCTCGCCGAGCTCCTGGGCCTTGCGGTCGGTGAGCCGGCCGGGATGTTCCTGCCGGTGACGACCGCCAACGGCGTCACGCTGGACTTCGCGACCGTCGACATCGACATCCCCGTGCAGCACTACGCGTTCCTCGTCTCCGAGGAGGAGTTCGACCAGGTGCTCGGGCGCCTCGTGGCCGCCGAGGTTCCGATCCAGGCCGACCCGCACGGCAGGTACCCGCGCCGGATCAACCGCAACGACGGCGGGCGGGGCGTGTACTTCCCGGATCCGGCCGGACACGGCCTGGAGGTCATCACCCGCCCGTACGGCACTGATCCGTCCTCTGAGCTGAACGGCGTCACGGAAGAGGTGCCGGGAGCCGTCGGCGGCTGACCGCCGCACGGCTGGATGACATCGTGCGGGCGCGGTCAGTGACGGACCGCGCCCGCACGACGCGGTGTCGGCGGCGTCAGGCCTGCGTGAAGGAGGGGACGAAAGGCGTGCAGACGGCATGGTGGCCCACGTGGACCTTGCGGCTGGTGTTGACGAACGTGGCGTGGCCACCCAGGAGTTCGCTGCCGCGCCCCTCTCGGGCGTAGATCGGGGTCAGGCGGATACGCGCCCTCGGCAGCAGGCACAGCTGCCTGCTCCGGGGGTGGAGGAACTCCACGTCGAACCGGTCGCTGTCGACCAGGTCACTGATCACGAAACGGGAGCCGGTGGCCTCGGGGCGACCCGGGACCTGGCCGGCGGCGGCCGCGTCCAGCGCGCTGCGCCAGCGGCCGGCCGAGTGGTCGCCGAAGAAGACGCCCCGGCTTCCCCAGGTGAACTCCGAGGCGTCGGAGTCGATCACCTTCAGCACTTTCTCGCGGCCACACGCCTTGAGCTGCTCCACAAGCGCCGGGTCGGGCCTGGCCGGCAGCACCAGCGACCGAGGGACGCAGGTGCGGAGCACGGTCATGGTCTGCGCACCGAGCCGCCCGGCGATCGCGGACTCCAGGGCAGGGTCCCAGACCAGCGAGAGCAGGGCTTTGGTGCCGAAGCCGTGGAAGAGAGGGTTGATCAGCCGGTCCGCCGCCGCGAAGATCTCCCGGCGGAGTCGCTCCCCGTACTGCCGCAGCTCTTTGACGTAGCAGAAGCGCCAGCCGCTGCGCCCGTCGTCACGGAAGCGGGAGAAGAACTCCACCTCCACGGGGCGGCCGAACTGCTCCCGCATCCGGCAGGCGGCGAGTTCGTTCTCCGGCCGGTACGTCGGGTACTGGTCGTCCATCCAGATCCGCTCGATCCCGCGCCGGTGGAAGGCCCGGAACAGTTCGCCGGCACCCACGCCGTACGCTCGCTCGAAGGCGTGCATCTTTCCGACGTTGCCGAAGGCCTCCTCGATCTCCGTCACCTGCGGCACGCTCTGGCTCACGACGACATCGAGCCGGAACAACTCGATGCGGCGGTCCAGGTCGCGACCGCGCAGATCCTCGGGCACACCGATGTCCAGAGCGGCCCGGACGTGTGGATCCCCCTCCGCGTACAGGTCCTGCGCCGTGTCGCACAGCGCGAAGACGGCCGCCCCCAGCCGCTCGAGCTGCCGTGTCAGATCCGGCCCGAGCGGAAAAGGGTGCGCGGCAACGAGCCAGGGAGCACGCTCCGGGTCGGATCCGCCGTACCGCACCTTCAGCGCGACGAGCGCGCCCTCGGCGTGCAGCGCCGCTCCGAGCCGGTCGGGGTCCTGCGCGGCAGGCACGTACACGACACCGGCCAGGTCGCGCCGCAGCTCTGCCCGCGCGAAGGCCTTCACACAAGAACCCTAAGTCCATCGGCGTGACGAGGGCCACGGCAGCAGGAGCCTCGGCCGGGCGGCAGTAAGCCGTATGGCGGCCCTGCTCGCGACGGGGGCGCACCACGCAAGGAAGGTGGGGAGGAAGCGTAATTCCCTGGGTGAAAGGCCGATCCGATGTCGAAATACCTCTTCAAGGTCAAGTTGACCGTGGATGGACTGCACGGACTGCTCAAGGAGGGCGGTACTGCACGCCGCGAGGTCGTCGATCGCATGGTCCAGAGCCTCGGTGGCCGGGTCGAGTCGATGTACTGGGCCTTCGGCGACGAAGACGCCTACGTCACCGTGGACCTGCCCAGCAACACCTCTGCCGCGGCCATGGGCCTGATCACGTCGGCGGCCGGTGGCGTACGCACGAGCACGGTCGTCCTGCTGTCGCCCGACGAGATCGACGATGCGGTCCGTCAGAAGGTGGACTACCGCGCGCCTGGTGCGTGACGCACCGCTCCTCGAACGGCTATGGCCAATGAAGGCGGTGGCATGCGGTGCCGCACGTCGTTGTGAGCGCGTTGAGCCATCCCGGGCTGATCCGCGTCCGGAACGAGGACAGCCTTGTCGTCGGCCCGTGGACGTTGCCCTGTACCGTGACCGAAAATCCGCAGACGCTGGTGTTCCCGCTCGGTACGCCTCTGGTCGTCGCGGTCGCCGACGGCATGGGCGGGCATCCCGGGGGAGAGGTGGCGAGTGCTCTCGTCACCCACCGGCTCGCGGTGACAGGCCCTGTCCTGAGCAGCGAGGACGCCGTCCGTGATGCGCTGCGCACGTGCAATCGTGAGATCTACGAAGCGGCAGGCGTCCACCGCGACGATCTCGCCACCATGGGCACAACCGTCGCAGGTGTGGTCGTGATGCCCGAATCGCTGCTGGCGTTCAACGTGGGCGACAGCCGGGTCTTCGCCGCCCCGCAGGACGGACTGCGCCAGGTGAGCGTGGACGACAACCCGCCGCTCGAACCGGGGCAGCGCACCACCTCCCGGCTGACGCAGTCGCTCGGCGGCGCCCTGAGGTACCGCGAAGTCACCCCTCACCTGACGACCTCGCGCCTGGCGCCCGGCGACCGGTATCTCATCTGCACCGACGGCCTGACCGACCCACTGCCGGACAACGTCCTCGACGGCCTGTTGCGGGAGCACGACGACGCCCGTGCCGTCTTTGAGCTGTGGAAGGCCGCCATCGAGGCAGGCGGCCCCGACAACATCACGCTCGCCCTCGTACGCATCTCGGACGATCAGCCGTTCCACGCATAACGCTCTCGGAGACCACGCGGAGACCCACAGACCAACAGGGGAACCGGACCAAGCCACCGCGCTGTCTTCGCAGACACCATCCGATTTGCCGGTACGGGGGACTTCTGATGAGGCGTGTACGAGCATCGGTCTGGGCTGCGGCCCTGGCGCTGACTGCGGGAAGCCTTCTTGTGGGCTGTTCTCAGGAGTACGACGACAAGCGGGGCATGGGCGACGCCCCGGTGCAGGGCAGCAAGGGTGACGACAGTCCGGCCGAGGTGTACAACATGCCGGACGGCTTCGGGAATCTCGCCACCAAGTGCGTGGGGCACGGCTTCCGCGCGTATGTCACGACGAACGCCGGCGCTCCGTCGAACGTCCAGATCGTCGAGGACAAATCATGCGCGGGCTGAACATGACGGCAGGGCCGCAGTCGGGGAAGCGCCGCCTGAGGCGTTGTCAGCGCCGTCGACGGCCGGCGCAAGCGGGCGTCGCCACCTGCGGTGCGCTGCTGCTTGCCGTCCTGCTCACCGGCTGTTCGCAGGCGCACGACGACGAGCGGGGGAAGGGCGACGCCCCGGTGAAGGGAAGGGCGGGCGAGGACAGCGCGGCGGAGGTCTACAACTTCCCGGACGGCTTCGGAAACCTCGCCACGAAGTGTGTCGGGGACGGCAAGCGGGGCTACGCCACCACAAAGTTCGAGCAGGCGGAGGACAAGGACGACGTCGTGATCATTCCCGCGAACGCGGTGATCGTCGACGACCCGGAATGCTCGGCACCGTGACGGAAGCCGCTGTCTCCTACCGCTGATCGAGTGGTGAGGCCCCCGCGACGGGCGTACCGTCGAACGGTGGAAGCAGGAGTGGACGGAACCGCTCGCTGATCCCTCGCGAGGGTTCGACCTCCGGGGGTGCGACACGCCATGACCAGCAGCCCGCAGCCGGCCCCTTCAGCGCAGGCCACCAAGGAAACCGGCGGTGGCGGAAACGCGATGGCTCTGCTGGTCATCGCGTCCTGTCAGCTGATGGTGGTCCTGGACATCACCATCGTGAACATCGCGCTGCCGCACATTCAGCGCTCTCTGGAGTTCTCCACCACCAGCCTGTCCTGGGTGGTCAACGCGTACACCCTCACCTTCGGCGGGCTGCTGCTGCTCGGCGGCCGGACCGGTGACATCCTCGGCCGGCGGCGCGTCTTCATCTTCGGCGTGCTGCTCTTCGTGCTCGCCTCGCTGCTCGGCGGGCTCGCCCAGAACGCCGGCCAACTCCTCGCCGCGCGCGCCCTCCAGGGCGTCGGCGGTGCCATCGCGTCCCCGACCGCCCTGTCCCTGGTCAGTACGACCTTCCGCGAAGGCCCCGAACGCAACCGGGCCTTCGGGGTGTTCGCCGCGGTCTCGGCAGGCGGCGGAGCCATCGGCCTGCTCGCGGGCGGAGTCCTCGTCGAGTGGCTGAACTGGCGGTGGGTGCTCTTCGTCAACGTCCCCATCGGGCTGCTCATCGCCCTCGCCATACCCCGCTGGATCAGGGAGTCCGAACGCCACCCCGGCCACTTCGACATCGTCGGTGCGCTGACGTCCACCGTGGGTATGGTGCTGCTGGTCTACGGATTCATCAGGGCCGCGCAGGACGGCTGGCGGGACGGGCTCACGATCGCCTCGTTCGCGGCGGCCGTCGTCATCCTCACGGTGTTCATCCTGATCGAGAGGCAGTCCAGACAGCCGATCACGCCCCTGCACATGTTCGCCGACCGTAACCGCGCGGGCACCTACGGCATGATGCTGTGCCTGGCCGCCGCGATCTTCGGCATGTTCTTCTTCCTCACGCTCTTCACACAGAACGTGCTGGACTTCAGCCCGCTGCAGACCGGTCTCGCCTTCCTGCCGGTCAGCGCGGTCATCGCGATCGGCGCCGGGCTGGCCTCACGGTTCCTGCCCAGATACGGCCCCAAGCCCTTCATGGTCGTGGGCGGGATCCTGGCGGCGACCGGCCTTGCGTGGCTGACCCAGACCGACGTCCACTCCACCTACGCGGGCAGCGTCCTCGGCCCGATCCTGGTCTTCAGCCTGGGGATGGGCATGGAGTTCGTCTCGCTCACGCTCATGGCGCTCTCCAACGTCCCCACGCACGAGACCGGCGCCGCCTCCGGACTCCTCAATGCCACCCAGCAGGTCGGCGGCTCGCTCGGCCTGTCCATCCTGGTCACGATGTTCGGCACGGCCAGCGGGAACGAGGCGGACAAGCAGGTTCCTCGGTTCCTGGAGCAGGCGACCCCGGCCGAACGCCTGCGGTTCGAGCGCACCGGGGACCTCCCGCCGCCCTGGGCCGACGAGGTCCTCACCGCCGGTGCCTCGGCTGCCTTCATCATGGCGGCGATCTTCGCCGTGCTCGCCGCACTGATCGCCGTCGTGGTCATCCAGGTCCGCCCCTCCGACCTGGAACGCCTGGGCGGGAAGGGCCTCGGTCCGGTCTGAGACCGAGGCCCTTCAGGGTGGGACATTCAGCGGTACGAGGGTCAGCGGTACGAGACCTTCAGGCCGCGCAGTCGCCCGATGTTGTCGAACGATCCGAAGCCCACCCTGCCGGAGGCGAGCGTGTTGTCGACAGCGGTCATCAGCGGACGTTTCGAGCCGTCGACGTAGACCGCGATCTCACCGCTGCTGGCACAGCGCACCACCCGCACCTTGTGCCAGTCGCTGTCGGTGATGGCCGGTGGGGCGCCCGTCCTGCCGTTCCACTGGTCCTCGATCCGGAGCCGGTCGGCGTCGTCGACCACGAAGATGCCGTTGTGCGGATAGATGGTGTTGTCCGTCGACAGATGGGCGTAGGAGAACTTCGTGTCCGACTGGTAGTCGAAGACGATGATCACGTCCCGGTTGGTGATCTCGACGGGAGTGTCGATCCGGACCTCTGCGTCGATCCGTACGGAGCCCAGAGCCGCCGGGCCCGCGGTCAGTACGGCGTACTCGAAGGGGCGGCGCGGGCCGGGCCGCTGGACCCCGGGCTCGGCGAGGACGGCCTCGTGGCCCGGGAACCGCCACTTCGACGGGGTGACAGGAGCCCAGTTCCGTCCGGCCATGACATGGCTGAGCGTGGAGCCCCCCGTATGGCAGGAGGCGAACATCCGGGTCCCGGTGACCTTCCAGATCTTGCCGTTGGCTTTGGAGAGCAGATACAGCTCGCCGTCCGCGTCCTGCCCGAAGCGCAGGTCGACCCGGGTGTCCCCGGCCAGGTCCCGCATGGTGACGCGCTTGCCGCTCGCGTCGTACAGCATCAGGTCGTAGAGCTGGGCCAGTTCCTTCTCCCCGCGCCGCATGTCCAAGGCGTCGGCGAAGAGCAGACGGCCGTCGACGATGTCCCCGAAGACGTACTTGCCGCGCAGCTCGGGCAGGTCGTGGCCGCGGTAGACGAAGCCGCCCACGATGGCGCGGCCCACGTCGGAGGTGCAGTTCCAGTCGGCGGGCGGGTCGTGGTCGTAGGCGGCGACGGGATAGGTGTAGGCGTACTTCTCGTCGTCCTCGGGGAGCGGGAGCATCTGGTCGCAGGGATCGGCGGCCGTCTTGTCGAAGACGAACGCGCCTTCGCGTTCGCTCCAGCCGAAGTTGTCGCCCGCGCGCACCTCGTAGACGGATTCGACGGCGTGCTGTCCGATGTGACCGAGGTACATGCGCCGGCTGCCACCGGTGTCCCAGCTGAAGCGGTGCGGGTCGCGCATGCCGTACGCGTAGATCTCGCCCAGTGCGCCGGGGGTGCGGGTGAACGGGTTCCGGGCCGGGATGCCGTACTTGCCGTTGGCGCTGTTCGTGCCGCGTGGGTCGATGCGCAGGATCTTGCCGTGGGGGAGGGAGAGGTCCTGCGGCTCGGTGTTCCTGAAACCTTGGCCGCCGTCGCCGACGGCGACATAGAGGAGCCCCTGATCGGGACTGTGGGACCGGGCGTTGGGGTCGAAGTCGATCTGCTGGATGCCGTGGATCCGGCCCGCGAAGCCGATGCGCAGGACCTCGCGGCGGCTGCCCTGGAAGGTGTCGGCCGAGGGGTCTTTGGCGGTCCACTCGGTGATGATGCCGTGGTAGTTGGTCGTCGCCTGCTGCCGGAAGTCGGGTACGGCGGCGGTGGCGGAGGCCAGTTCGGTGTGGACGGTGTAGAAGCGGCCGTTGCGCTTGAAGCCCGGGTCGAAGGTGACGAACCCGAAGCCCTGGCCGAGGCCCTGGCTGGCGAAGAAGGCGGGGGAGAAGGTGGCGGCGATGTCGAGATAGACCTGCGGGCTGCCGCTGTCCTCGACGAGATACAGCTTGCCGTTGAGGTCGGGGACGGCCTTCCGGCCCGAACCGTCGGGGAGTTCGCTCAAGTAGTTGATACGGGCGTGCCGTACCAGCCGTGGATCGGTGACCGGGCCGGGCGGCGGCTCGGTCTTCGGGAAGGAGGCGTACTCCTCGACGGTCAGCCCGATACCGGAGGTGGCGGGCCGCTCGGGGATGGGGTCGGTGATGGGTTCGGCCGCGGCGTGCGCCGTGCCGGGCAGGATGACGAGGGCCGACAGCAGTAGGGAGAGGACGAGGAGAGGGGCCAGTACGAGGGTTCTCGGTCTGGCGCCGGGGGATGTGGTCATCGGTATCACTCCTTTGGTGCGCTCAGCGCCGACCGGAGTCCGACAGGTGGTACTGAGCCCGTATCCGGTCGCCGTCCACGGCACGGTTGAGGAACATCAAGCTGTCCATGCGGCAGTCGCAGGGATTGCGTTCACCGGTGTTCTGCGGAAAGCTCCCGCCGATCTTGATGCCCCGGGGATCGGTCGGTGAGGCCCGGTGCGGTCCGGGTCCCGAGAGGTCCCAGGGGTCGCCGGGGACGGTGTAGAAACCGTCCAGCCGCTGCCCGTTGCGGTAGAGTGCCATGGCTCCGGTGTCGAAGTCGAATGTGGCGGCGAGGAACACCCACTCACCGTCCGGCAGCAGGGTCCGCCAGTCCCCGGACGCGGCGAAGGTCTGGGAGCTCGCCCCGTCGATGCGCCGGCCGA
Source organism: Streptomyces vastus (assembly GCF_039532825.1). NCBI lineage: Bacteria > Bacillati > Actinomycetota > Actinomycetes > Kitasatosporales > Streptomycetaceae > Streptomyces > Streptomyces vastus. The sequence continues at coordinate 98,665 of NZ_BAAASJ010000019.1, read as the reverse complement.
GGGCGACCAGCCGCAGTTCGCCGTTCACCTCGATGATCTCCAGCAGCCCGCGGACCGCGTGGCCGTCGGAGTCCCCGGACAGTACGCCTGCCAGGCCGACGGCGTTGTAGTAGTCGTCCGGGGAGGCGGTGTTGCTGTTCCGGCCCGGGTTCGGACCGGTCGCCTTGAACCAGCCCATGACGGTGATCCCCTTGGCGGCGTTGAAGGCCCGCAGGCTCGGCACGCCCGAGGCCCCGTACACGCCCGCCTTCCAGTCGTCGTTGCCGGCCGCCTCCGGATTCACCTGCCGCACCTGGAGCGAGGTCCGGCTGCCCCGGTGCGCCCCGTCCCGCGTGCGCATCGCCGCACCGCCGCCCACCAGGTCGATGTCGGTGCGCGAGAAACCCTGGTCCCGCTCCCTCGCCGGGTTGCCGCGCACCGGGTGCTCGAAGTCGTAGTACGCCGCCAAGTGCGGGCGCAGAGAAGGGTGTACGGCACCGCGGTCCGCCCCGGCTTCGGCAGGTGCCGCGGCCAGTGCGGTCAGGGCCGTCAGGAAGCCGGCGAGAGCCACCGCCGTGTTCCGCCTGCGTTGCGTGAACATCCACTCGCTCCTTTGCGAGGCGTGTCTACGAGGCGTGTCAGCGGCGTGCGGGCCGGCCTCCGAGATAGAGCTCGCCCAGTTGCGGATCGGCGAGCAACTCCCGTGCAGGGCCCGAGACATGGACCCGGCCGAGGTCGAGGACGCAGCCGGTGTCGGCGGCCTCCAGGGCGCGCCGCGCGTTCTGTTCGACGAGCAGGACAGCGGTGCCCGCATCCCGCATCCGTACGATCTGCTCGAAGACGACGCCGGTCGCCTTGGGGTCGAGCCCCATCGACGGTTCGTCGAGCAGCACCACCCGGGGCTTGACCATCAGCGAACGCGCGAACTCCACCTGCTTCTGCTGGCCTCCGGAGAGCAGCCCGGCCAGGCTCGTCCACCGCTCCCCGACGACCGGGAAGAGGTCCCGTACGAACTTCACCCGCTCGGCGATGAGTTGCTTGTCCCGGAGGGTGTAGCCGCCGAGCAGTACGTTCTCGGCGACCGTCATCTCCCGGAACACGCTGTGTCCTTGGAGCACGTGGGCGACTCCGGCGGCCAGCATCCGCTGAGGTCCATGGCCGGTGAGGTCCTGGCCGTCGACGAGAACCCGGCCCGAGCGCGGGGCGAGGAGTCCGCTGGCGACCTTCAGGACGGTGGACTTTCCCGCTCCGTTCGGCCCGACCAGACAGACGATCGCCCCGGCGGGGACCTGGACGGTCAGCCCGCGCAGCACGAGGGCCGCCCGGCCGTATCCGGCCCGTATGTCGTCGAGTTCGAGAAGGAACGGGGAGTCAGGGAGTGCAGAGTCAGGAGATGCAGGGTCAGTGTCAGACGCCAAGGTATGCCCCGAGGACTCGTTCGTCGGACTGGATCACGGAGGGCGGGCCCTCGGCTATCGGCCTGCCGCGGTCGAACACGACGACGTGGTCGCTGAGACTCATGACCAGGTCCATGTTGTGCTCGACGATCAGGAAGGTGCGTCCCTCGGCGTTGAGTTCGCGCACCAGGTCGCAGATGCGGTCGATGAGCGCCGGGTTGACCCCGCCCGCCGGCTCGTCCAAGAGGATCAGTTCGGGCTCGCTCATCAGCACACCCGCGAGTTCCAGCAACTTCTGCTGCCCCCACGAGAGTTGGCGTGCCTCGGCCCGCTCCAGGTGCTCGATGCCCATCCGCGACAGCCAGCCACGGGCCCGCTCGGTCTCCTCCCTCCGGCCCGCGCGGGCGAGCTGCCCCGCGAGGGTGGACGGCTGTACGGCGGCGAGCAGGTTGTCGAGCACGGTCATCCGCGGGAAGACGCGGCACAGTTGAAAGGAACGTCCGATGCCGGCGCGGGCGATCCGGTGCGGAGGCTTTCCGGTGATGTCGCGCCCGCGGTAGGTGGTACGGCCGGCATCCGCGCGGATCATCCCGGTGACGCAGTTGAAGAAGGTGGTCTTGCCGGAGCCGTTGGGACCGATCAGGGCGTTGACCTTGCCGTGGTGGAAGGTCACGGCGGCGGAGTCGAGCGCGGTGACACCGCCGAAGGCCTTGCTGAGGCCGACGGTTGCCAGACTCGGCCGAATCCCCGGCTCAGCCGCCGCTTCCGCTTCGCTCACTGTCCCTCACCTCCGAACCGTCCGTTGCGTCGCTTCCGTCGTTTCCGTCGCGCTGGTTTCCGTGCCGCTCCTTCAGCTCGGCGGCGGTCACCTCGCGAATGGAGGTCTCATCGGCCTTGCGGAACCGGCCAAACAGCGCGCTGCCGGCCGGGAGGACCCCGTCCGGCATGAACATCACGACGACGCCCAGCAGCAGCCCCGCCACGACCAGATGCAGAGGAGTGTCGCCGTACTCGACCTTGGAGTACTCCAGGGCGTACCCGACGATCACAGCGCCGAGCAACGGCCCGTACAGATGGCGTACGCCTCCCATCAGCGCCATCAGCACCATGTACGCCCCGCTGAGAATGGAGAACTGGAAGACCGGGTCGAGATCGCCGAACCAGAGTGCGTAGAGCCCGCCGGCCAGCGAGGTGAAGGCGGCGGAGACCACGAAGACCACGAGCTTGTATGTGAAGGTAGGCGTGCCGAGGGACTGCGCTTTGTCCTCGTCCTCACGGATCGCCTTCAGACCCATGCCGAACCGCGAACGGTCGATGATCCACCAGGTCAGCAGGGCCACCGCGAGCAGCGCGGCGAACAGGAAGTAGAAGGTCCGGTGGTGCTCGGAGCGCAGCATGCCCGGGAACGGCCGCGGTACGACCAGTCCCCGGGAGCCGCCGGTGAAGGAGGCCCAGCTCTGGAAGACCAGCAGCAGGATGAGGACGAGGGCGATGGAGACGATGACGAACGAGGCGCCGCGCACGCGCAGGGCGGCATAGCCGACCGGCACGGCGAGCGCGCCCACCAGTGCGGCTGCCACGAACAGCGCGGCGAACGGCGGGAGTTCGGCCTTCGTGACCAGCAATCCCGTCCCGTAGGCGCCGAGTCCGGCGAAGGCACCGTGCCCGAGCGAGATGTAGCCGGTGAAGCCGCCGACGAAGTTCCAGGAGGTGGACAGCACCGCGTAGTTGAGGATGGCGATGCCCACGGTGATCTCGTACGGGCTCGGGGCCATCGACGGGAAGGACAGGGCGACCGCGACGGCGGCCAGCAGGGCGCCGACGTGCAGCAGTGTGCTCGTACGCAACCTGCCCGCCCGGAACGGGGTTTCAGAACCTCTGCGCAAGCCGCCCCCCGAAGAATCCCTGGGGCCGGAAGGCCAGGGTGGCGAAGAGCGCGACGTAGAAGACGGTCTGCGCCCAGGTGGTGGAGAGCTCCAGTTGGAGCAGGCTCTGCAGCATGCCCAGTGTCATGGCGGCGATGGCGGCTCCTGGCACGCTGCCGAGTCCGCCGACGACGATGATGGCCATCAGTGGGCCGATCCAATGCCAGTGCAGTGACGGGTAGATGGTGGTGTCGAGGGCGAGTGCCGTGCCGCCGACGGCCGCCGTGGCGAGGCCGAGCCCGAAGCCGTAGCCGGCGATCCGGTCGGTGTCGATGCCGAGCAGCTGGGCGGCTTCCCGGTGCTGGATGGTGGCGCGCAGCGCCTGGCCGAACCGGCTGTGCTTCATCAGCACATAGAGCCCCAGCAGGGCGAGCGCGGCCATACCGAAGGCGATCAGCTTGACCGCCGCGATTCTCGCCCCCAGGAACTCGAAGCCGGCCGAGCTGTAGCCGAGCCGGATCCGGCGCTGGGTGCCGCTGAAGGCGTACCCGAGGAGGCCTTCGATGGTCAGGGCGACCGAGAAGGTGAGCAGCACCGACATCATGGTGAGGGTCGCGGGGCGGAGCCGGGTGAGCAGCAGCCGCTGCATGGCGACGCCCGCCGCGAAGAACAGCGGCACGGTGACGACCAGGGTGAGCAGCGGATCGATCCCGGTCTCCCGGTGGGCGTACCAGGCGAGATAGGCGGCGAGGATCAGGAATGCGGAGTGGGCGATCATCACGACGCGCATGACGCCGAAGTAGAGGGTCAGGCCTGCCGCGAGGAGGGCGTAGAGCCCTCCCAGCAGCACGCCCAGGACGACGCTCTGGAAGACGAGGCTCGCGGAGGGCACGCCGGCCTCACCACGCCGGCTTGGGGTGGATCAGATCGGCTTCCTTCTGTGCCTCCGGGAGCACGATCTGGATCTCACCGTCGACCCACTGCTGGATCATGTGCGCGCTCTGCGGGCGGCCCTTGTCGTCCCACTTCAGCGGTCCGACGACGGTCTCCACCTCGTTGCCGCGCAGCCAGTCGACCAACTTGCTCTGGCATTCGGGGTCCTGGGAGGCACAGTCGGCGGCCTCGACGGCCGCCGCGACCACCTGTCCTGTGGTGTAGGCGTTGGCCTCGTCCTCCTCCGGGGCCTTGCCGAACTGCTTCGTGTACTTCTCGACGAACTCCTTGTTGCTCGGATAGTCGGCCTTCTGTGTGTAACCGGTGGGCGCGAGGATGCCCTCGGTCTTGTTGCCGATGGCCTTCGCGAACTCCGGTTCGGTGGGCGCGGTGGAGAAGGCGGCCATCTTCGGCTGGTAGTTGAGCTGTTGGAGGGCGACGATCAGATTGACGCCGTCCTGGTACTGCGAACCGCCCACCACCATGTCCGCCTTCGAGTCGGCGATCTTGGCCGCGATGCTGCCGAAATCGGTGGTGTTGGGCGGATAGACCTCGTCGACGACGGTCTTGATGCCGCCCTTCTCCAGCTTCTCCTTGAGTCCGTACGCGGTTCCCTGGGCGAAGGGGTCGTCCATGGCGGCGTACGCAACCGTCTTGGGACGCTCGTTGGCCGGCAGCGCGAGGATGTAGTCGGCCAGGTGGTTGTAGTGGTCGTTGGCGACGGCAGGCGCGGCGTAGAAGAGGTTCTTGAAGCCCTGGTCGAAGACCTCCGGCGCGGCTCCCGCCGGTTCGACGAAGAGCATGCCGTACTCCTCGGCAACGCGGGCGGAGGGGACGACGAGCCGGGTGGAGAAGGGGCCGAAGACCAGGTCGACTTCGTCCCGGCCGATCAGCTGCTCGTAGTCGGAGACGACGCGGTCGGCATTCGACTGGTCGTCGAGGATCTTCAACTCGACCTTGCGGCCGAGGAGCCCGCCCTTGTCGTTGACGATCTTGGCCCAGGCCTTGTAGCCGCGTTCGACGCCCTTGCCGGGTTCGGAGAAGTCACCGGTGAGGGGTAAGGAGACACCGATCACGATAGAGTCATCGGATGAATCTCCGGAACCGGAACCACCGGCGCAGCCGCTGGCGGCGATCGCCAGGGTGAGTGTGCCTGCGGCGATTCTCCCTTGTAGACGGCGTGTTGGTCTCATCGATGGACACCCCTCATCGGCTGGACACCCGCATGGGCTGGCCGGAATCCGTGGTGCACGAAAGCGCTTTCGGGGGAGCTTTCATACTATGTAAGCCGTGTCCCACCGGTCTGGACAACAGTCGTGCACGTATCAGTTGTCCTTCGTGTGGCGTTGGCGGGCGTGCTGTCCGTGAGTGCGTCGAAGGGGGCGGCCACTCCCAGGACAGAGGCAACGCACGAGTCGTGAGTACGGCTTCAGGATCTCGATCGCCGACCGCAACTGGGCCGGTTTCGTGTGGAGTTGTTGCGTTCCCCGGCGCGCTGGTCCACGGTGTTGTCTCTGCAGGCCGCCGAAGAGGGGGGACCTCGTGCGAAGACGGCGTTTCATCAGTGGAGTGATCGGTGCCGGGGCGGGGATGGGGCTCGTCTCGGCGAGCGGTGGGGCTGCCGGGGCTTCCTCGGGTGACCTGGTCCGCGACACGGGCGCCTTCGGCCAGGGCATGCAGGAGGCCCACGAGTGGCAGGCCGTCGTGGCGCCGGAATGCGCGGAGGCCGCCCAGCTGGCCGACCTGGCCGCCGCGGGGCCCGCACTCGCCTGGGCGGTGGGGGAGGAAGGACGCTCCGGCAGAACCCGCGGGACGCCGCTGGCCCTGGTGTGGGACGGCGAGGCGTGGGCGCGTATCAGCCTCGCCCATCTGGGATTCAGCGGCTCCCTCAACTCCGTCGCCGGCACATCGGCCGGCTCTGCCTGGGCCGTGGGCACCGACGCCGTCGGCGCCGCTCATCTCCTGGCGTGGGACGGGCGTACGTGGCAGGAAGCCGAGTTCCCCGGGCGGGGGGCAGCCGGAACTCTTCTCACCGATGTCGCGGTGGGCCCCGACGGCCATGCTTGGATCTCCGGGCGGAACGGCGACGGCTCTGTGCTGCTGCACGGTGACGGCAAGAGCTGGACGTGGTCCGCGCCCCTCCCGAGCGGGTCCGGAGCCACCGCGTGGGGCGTCCGTGTCACTCCCGGCGGCGAGGTCTGGGTGTACGACAGCGGACTCGTCGCTCGCTGGGACGGCGACGCATGGACCGAGTTGCCTCCGCCCGGCGGCATACGCGCCACTGTCACCGGGCTGCTCCCTGTGGCCGACGACGACATCTGGCTCACCGGCTACGCCTACGGAGTAGGCGGTCCCGCGGGCAAGCCTCCGGCAGTCACCCTCTTCCACGGGGACGGCAGCACGTGGCGCAGCATCACGACGCCGTTCACCGTCGGCATGCTCACCGGCATCGTCTGCGACGAGCAGGGACGGCCGGACCGCATCTCGGGCTGGGACTTCTGGGACCAGACCCGAGCCCACTACCTGCGGTGGGACGGCGGGGCCTGGGTGAGCGAGCGCGGTCCGGCCGCCACGACTCCCGTGGTGGTCAACGCCCTTGTCGCCGTGCCCGGTTCCGGTGGGTACTGGTCGGCCGGCACCACGTCGTCCTCGCCCTACCCGCCTGCGCAGGTGCGCATCGAACGGTGACAGGGCCGCCGTTGGGCACAGCGTGCGGATGATTCCTGTGAGCGCACGACAAGCGGGGCACTCCGGCACCAACCTCATACGCCGCGGTCTCGGTGGGCGGCGGAGCCATCGGCCTCCTTGTGTGAATCGGAGGCGTGGATTCGGCAGCTGTGCGTTCTCGTGCCTGCCAGGGCCGCGCGCTCTTATCCTGGTGAGTGGTGTCCGGCTCGCTTCGGGCGAGGAGGGAGGCACCGTGTCCGAGGAGACCACTGGCAGCGGACAGGCGGCCCCGCAGGCGTTCTGCCACGAGATCGAGCAGGCGAGGAACGCGGTCGCCCGTGAGGCCTGGGCCGAGGCGTATGCCGCCTTGCGTGACCTCGGCCAAGACCAGCTGACTCCTGACGACCTTGCCGCGCTCGCTGACGCCGCTTGGTGGACCAGCCGTGTTCCGGAATCGATCGAGGCACGGACGGCGGCCTACTCGGGTTATGCCGCGGCGGGAGCCGACCGCCGGGCCGGGTACTGCGCCTGGATGCTCTTCTACGAGCATCAACTGGCGGGCCGTACGGCAGCGGCAGCGGGCTGGCTGCACCGGGCGCGCCGCCATCTGAGCGGCGAGCCCGAGTGTATCGAACAGTGCTATCTCGCCTGGGTCGAGGCAGAGGAGGCGCAGCGGCGTGGCGCGTTCGGCGAGGCCATGAGCAGCGCGCGCCGGATGGCCGACATCGCGGAGCGCTGCGGCAGCGCCGATCTGCTGGCCATGAGCATCGAGGCGCAGGCGAGTGTCCTGCTGGCCCAGGGACGGATCGCCAGTGGGCTCGACCTGCTCGACGAGGTCATGTGCTCGGTGATGGCGGGCGAGCTCAGTCCGTTCTTCACCGGGTGGATCTACTGCCTGGGTCTTCAGCAGTGCATGGCCTGCGCCGACCTGGAACGCGCCGTCGAGTGGACCGACGCCGCGATGGCCTGGTGCGCGTCGATGCCCGCGGAGAACAACTTCCGGGGACTGTGCCGCGTCCATCGGGTGGAAGTGCTCGAGCTGCGCGGTGACTGGCCCGCCGCGGAGAGCGAGGCGACCGTGACCTGCCGGGAGCTGCTGCCGTATGAGGCCCGGATGGCCGCCGAGGCGTTCTATCTGGCCGGTGGTATCCAGCGGCGGCGCGGCGACCTGGCCGCGGCCGAGGCCTCCTACGAGCGCGCCCACGAACTGGGCCGGGAGCCGCAGCCGGGCCTTGCCCTGCTGCGGCTCGCCCAGGGCAAGGCCACCACAGCGTCCGCCGCCCTGCGGCTCGCCCTCGCCGGGGAGGACGGCGGAGGACCCGGCCGCCTCGAGCGCTGTCGGCTGCTGGCGGCTCAGGTGGAGGTCTGTCTTGCCCTCCGTCAGATGGATGAGGCTCGCACGGCGGCGGGCGAACTGGCGTCGACCGCGCGCGAGTGGCAGCAGCGGCGTGAGTCAGGGACGACCGTGCTGCACGCGACCGCCGCGCGGGCGAGCGGCGCGGTGGCACTGGCCGAGCGCGACCTCGACCGCGCGCGGCCCCTTTTGCGGCGGGCGCTGTCCCTGTGGCAGGAACTCGGTGTCCCGTACGAGGCGGCTCAGGTCCGTATGACACTCGCCGCCGCCGACCGGGCGGCGGGGGACGACGAAGGCGCACGGCTGGAGCTGCAGGCCGCGCACGCGGCCTTCGAGCGGCTGGGCGCGGAGCCCGACGCGCGGCGGGCGGCAGCCCTGCTCAGCGCAGTGCGGGATCAGCTCCCGGGCCGGCTCACCGAGCGGGAGGCCGAGGTGCTGCGCCTTGTCGCCGTCGGCCGGACCAACCGGTCCATCGCCTCCGAGTTGATGATCAGCGAGCACACCGTCGCGCGACACCTCAACAACATCTTCGCCAAGCTCGATGTGCCGTCGCGGGCCGCGGCCACGGCGTACGCCTACACGCACGGCCTCGCCTAGGCCAGGCCTCCAGGCCTGGCTCCGCATCCGACCGGCCGCATGGGCTGTTCTTGCCATACCCGTCCCGGCGACATGGGCCGTTCGGGCGATGAGCGGAGACAGGCTCTGTGCCTACAACGGTGCCGTACTCCTTCCCCGACCACACGGAAAGCCGGTGGCGGCCATGACTACCTACACACCCGCCCTCGAGGAGACGCTGACGCAGCGACTGAGGGAGGCAGTCCGGGGCAAGATCATCGAGCCCGGGGACCCGGACTATGACGAGGCGCGCACCGTCTACAACGCGATGCACGACAAGCGGCCGGCGATCATCGTGCGGGCCGCCGACGCGGGCGACATCAGGGCCACCGTGGACTTCGCCCGGGACCACGAACTGCTGCTGGCCGTGCGCGGTGGCAGCCACAGCGTCCCCGGCTACGGCACCTGCGACGAAGGTGTCGTACTCGACCTCGGCGCCATGCGCGGGATCCGGGTCGATCCCGAGAGGCGCACGGCTCGGGCCGAGGGCGGCTGCACCTGGGCCGACTTCAACCACGCCACGCACGCCTTCGGCCTGGCCACCACCGGCGGAGTCGTCTCCACCACGGGAATCGGCGGGCTGACCACCGGAGGTGGCATGGGCCATCTGGCCCGGCGGTGCGGGCTGGCCTGTGACAACCTGATCTCCGTCGACCTGGTCACGGCCGATGGATCATTCGTGACCTGCACCGACGAGCACAACGCCGACCTGATGTGGGCCGTACGCGGCGGAGGCGGCAACTTCGGGGTCGTCGCATCCTTCGAGTACCGGCTGCACCCGGTGGCCGACATTCTCGGCGGACCGACGTTCTATCCGCTCGACGGTGACGTGATAGGGGCCTACCGCGAACTGATCGCCGATTCCGCCGAGGAGTTCAACGCCCTGCTGGTCGTCGGGCTCGGTCCGCCGCTGCCGTTCCTGCCGGAGCGCTGGCACGGTCGGCCGATGTGCGGGGTGCTCACGTGCTTCAGCGGCCCCGAGGACGAGGACGACCGGATCCTGGCCCGGCTCGCCGGCCTCGGCCCGGTCGTGGGACAGCACGTCGCGCGCATGCCGTACCCCGTGATCAACACGCTCTTCGACGAGCTGCTGCCCGCCGGCCTTTACCACTACTGGAAGGGCTCCTTCAGCAGAGGCCTGCCCGACGGTGCGATCGACGCCTACACCGAGTACGGCGCGACCACGCCCACCATCCAGAGTGCGACGGTCGTGTTCCCCATCGACGGTGCCTGCCATCGGGTGGGCCCCGAGGAGACCGCGTTCGCCTACCGCGACGCCGACTTCTCCACCGCCCTCAGCCCCACCCTGCTGACCCGCGCCCAGTGCGAGGCGAACATCGACTGGGCGCGCGCCTTCGCAGCAGCACTGGAGCCGTACTCGACGGGGGGCGGCTACGTGAACTTCATGGACGCCGACGACCAGGACCGGGTGCGAGCCAACTACCGGCAGAACTATGACCGCTTGGCGTCGCTCAAACGGCGCTACGACCCCGGCAACCTGTTCCGCCTGAACCACAACATCGCTCCCTGAGAGGTCGCTTGACGTCGGCCTCCCCGGGGCGCTGTCAGGACGAGTAGACGGCAGCCTCCTCGGAGGTCGCGGCGATGCCGTTCGCGCCGTTGAAGATCTGCCGGCCCCAGCTGGTGAGCTGGTTCGGGTCGAAGTTCGTGACCATGTCCAGGTACTAGACTCCGCCTCCGTTGCCGCTCCAGGACCAGCCGAGGTAGCCGAGCCCGAGCTGCCGGGCGGTGGCCAGAATGGCGTCCTCGTCGGGGTTGCCGTCCGAGTGGTCGTGGCCGAACTCGCCCACCACGATGGGGAGTTTCGCGGCGGCGAAGCGGTTCAGGTAGTCGCCGACCTCGGCGGCGGTGTCGAAGACGCCGTACATGTGGGTGGAGAAGATCGTGTTGGCGTCCGGATCCGCGGCGAAGACCGAGGCGGCGTTGTCGCGCATGGTCAACGCCCAGTCCTGGCCCCAGTTGGGCGCGTCGACCATGATCGTGTGGTCGAATCCGGCGCCCCGGAGTTTCTGGATCGCCGCCTTGGTGTCGGCCGTCCAGTTCGCGTAATTGGTGTTCCCGTACGGCTCGTTGCCGATGTTGACGATGACGTAGTCCTCTTGGCCGGTCAGGGCGCTCTGCACGCTGATCCAGTAGTCCGCGGCCCGCGAGAGCGTGACGGCTCCGCTCTGTTCGCCGTAACCGGTCGTGTCGTGGACTTCCAGGACGCAGATGAGCCGGTTCTGCTTGCACTGGCTGACGACGTTCGCCACATCGGCGGTGTCGTTACGGGTCCACCGGTCACCGCTGGAGAGAACGACACGTACGGTGTTGGCGCCCTTCGCCTTGATGTGCGCGAGGGAGCTGGTCCGGTCCGGATACCAGGTGTGGGCGTGGTTGACGCCCCGCATCACGAAGTCGTTCCCGGACGCCTCCTGCAGCCGGCCGCTCTCGATGCGGAAGCCGGTGGGGGCGGCATGAGCCGGGGCGCTGAGGCCGAGCAGGGGGAGGAGCAGGGCGGCGACAAGGCCGAGAACCGGAACGAGCCGTAAGGGTATGTGGCGGGTGCTGCGCATGGTGTTCCCTTCCCCGAGTGAGGTGGGAGCGCTCCCGATTCATCAAGCCATTGTTGTCAGTGACGCGTCAAGAGGTTGGGTGGCGGGCGGCGAAGGAGTCGCAGTTGAGGAAAGGGTCGCCTAGTCGCTCCCCGTCCCGACCCGGGTTTCCGCCTCGGAACGTGAGGTGAGGTCGCGCAGCTGCTCGGCCGGGACCTCGGACGGATAGAACTGGGCGTACCAGCGTCGCAGCGCCCTGATGCCCTTCTCGTGGGGCAGCAGGACCGGGCGCGGCTGGTGGATCTTGTGGTCCCAGATCCGGACCTCCTCGCGCACCTCGCCCAGGGCTTCCGCCCGGAAGACGAGCTTGAGGAGGGGGACCAGGAACGGGAGCCGCGCCGGCTTGCGGAGGTAGTACAGCATTCGCATCTCGCTCGTGCGGTCGTCGACGGGGGTGGTCAGGGCGACCGCGGTGACCGAGAGGACGGGGCCATGGGAGCGGACCACCATGACGCCGGGTCCGTACATGAACGCATCGAAGCTGTTGTGGATGTCCCAGCCGAGAACGCGCCGCACGATCCGGCCGCGGACCTCGGCGAAGGGCCCGTCCGGCCGCAGGTCCTGTACGGGTGGTTCGCTCTGGCCGTGGATGAAGTGGAAGTGGGACTCGTCCACGATGTTCTCGCGCATCTCCTGGACGTGGATACGCGCATGGCAGGTGTCGTCGATCGGCTTGGCGAAGTCCCTGTCCGCCGCCTCCGGGATCTCCGGCACCTCCCACGTCGGCTCGCCCGGTCCGGCGTAGACGAAGACGAGCCCGCTGTGCTCACGGACCGGGAAGCCGCCGATGGACACCTTCGGGGTCCGGACCGCGAACGGTGCCTCCACGCACCGGCCGTCCGCACCGAATCGCCAACCGTGGAACGGGCATTCCACAGTGCCGTCCACGACCTTCCCGCCCACGCCCAGATGCGCCCCGTAGTGCGGGCAGTGCGCGTCCCGTACGGCCGGCTGTCCGTCCGCACCGCGGAAGGCGATGAGGGCACGTCCGAAGTAGTGCAGGCTGACGACCCTGCCCAGGCGCAGCTCGGCGCTGCGGAGAACGGCGTACCACCCGTAGGGCACGGGCGGCATCGGGTACTCGTCGGCTCGCGGATCACGCGGCAGGACGGAAAGGCTGTCATGGCTACGACGAAAGAGCATGTGCTGAGGCTAACTTGCCCCGCCCGTCCGACTGATGGGCCATCAGGCAAGGGCGATCTCCATCCAGCCCCTTCCTGATCCCGTACGGGATCACTTCCAGCCGTAGGCGTACGCAGCGACCCACGTGACTTCGAGTTGGGCGCTGCTGCCCGGAGCCGCACCCGGACCCTGCAGGGCGCTCTCGTTCTGGAGCACCCAGGACAGGGGTCGGTTCGGTACGCCTCGGGTGTCGTGTCCCGTCTGCCGGCCGTCCACGAAGAACCGCACATGCCCCGGTGTCCACTCGGTCGAGACGGTGTGCCATTCGGTCCAGTCGTCGGCGCCCGGGAAGTAGCCCTGCTCGCCCCCGCCGCACGGATGGTGGAAGGCGGTGAGCTCGCCGGTCCACTCGCCTTCGGGGTGGTCCATTTCGCAGCCTCCGCCGTAGTGAAGCCAGGCTGACTTGTAGCCCGGAGCGAGCTTCGTCACCTTGATACGGGCGCTGTACTTGCCGTACTTCATCTGCATGACAGCACGCGGTACCACTGCCGCGGCATGCACGGGACCTCCGTCGGCGGGCCGCCACATCCGGATGCGCATCCTGCCGTCGCCGTTCTCCGCGGGACCTACGCTCACGGTGTCCTCCGGGTGGTAGACACCCACGACATCCCGGTTACGGTCGCGCGCGGTGTCGGGCCAACCGGTCGGATACGCCCACCAGTTGTCCCGGTACGTACCGCTCAGGCCGCCGCAGTACGCGGCCGAGGTGTCGACATGGTGATCGCAGTCGCTGAACGCGCCCAGCGGCACCCGGTCTCCGTTGAAGTCCTCCGCGAGGACCTGCCAGAACGGGCCGCAGTCGCCGCGCGGCAGTTCGGTGCCCGTGGTGCGGCAGGCCTCGGCAGGCGCGGGCGCCCCGTCGGCACGGGGGACGCCGAGGAGCACGGCCAGGAGCATGAGCCCGACGGGCACCAACAGGGTGCGCTTACGGCGGCTCGGCGCTGCGTGTGAACCCATCGGAAGGCTCCTCCGGCTCCTCGGCCCGCGGTCGGTGGGACGTGCTGCGCGAAGGAGCATCCTCGCGGTAGGGCAGGGGTAACGCCATCCCTCGAACGGGACCCGTACCGGACCGTCCGGCTCCGCTGCCGACCGCGTAGGAGGCATTTGGCCACGCCCGGTAGCCTGGCGGGGTGACAGGCTCGGAAGCATCCTCTACGTTCCGCCTCGCGTACGTTCCGGGGGTGACGCCCGCCAAGTGGGTGCGGATCTGGAGCGAGCGACTGCCCGACGTCCCGCTGACCCTCGTCGACGTGCCGGCTGCCGAGGCAACCGACGTGTTGCGGAGCGGTGGAGCCGACGTGGGCGTGGTGCGGCTTCCGGTCGACCGTACGGTGTTCAGCGCGATCCCCCTCTACACCGAGTCGACGGTGGTCGTGGTCCCGAAGGATCACCTGGTGACGGCGGCGGACGAGGTGACCGTCGCGGATCTCGCCGACGACATCGTGTTCCACCCGCTCGACGATGTCCTCGACTGGGAGCGGCTGCCGGGACGCCCCGCCATCGAGCGCCCCGCCACGACGGTGGACGCCATCGAACTCGTGGCGGCGGGCGTGGGTCTCCTCGTCGTCCCCCAGTCGCTGGCCCGTCTGCACCATCGCAAGGACCTCACGTACCGACCAGTGGTCGACGCCCCTCAGTCGGGCGTCGCGCTGGCGTGGCCCGAGGACGCGACCACCGACCTGGTCGAGGACTTCATCGGTATCGTCCGCGGCCGGACGGCCAACAGCACACGCGGGCGCACGCCGCCTCCGGCACAGCCGAAGTCCAAGCGCCGCGAAGCGGCGGACGCCCGCCGGAAGCCGACATCGACCGGCAGAAGCCCCCGAAGCGGCGCCGGCGGCGCGAAGGGCGGCAAGCGGGGGAAGCCTCGGCGTCGGTCGTAGCTGGTCGCGTAGTTCCCCAGCCCGCCCCTTCCCGAAACTGGGGCTGCGCCCCAGACCCCCGCAGGGGTGGGGAGTGACAGTCGTGTCGCGGCTGCGGGTGCGTCGTGGCTGGTCGCGCAGTTCCCCGCGCCCCTGAAAAGCAACAGCCTGCGACTCCCGGCGCCCCGAGCAACCCCGCGCCCCGGGAAAGCCCGTACCCCCAACCACCCACGCTCTCCCACCGGCGGGAGGGGACTTGGGCCGGTGCGTCGTATGCCCGTCGCGTAGCTTCTGTCTCAGGAGACCCGCACCCTGTACCAGCAAAGGGCCCCGTATGCCCACCCTGCGACGGGCTGACGCACCGGCCCACGGCCCCGACCCACCCACCTAAGGGGCGCGGGGCTGTGACATCAGCGGCTCCGCCGCGGGGCGCGAGCAACCACAACGCACCCGCACCCAAAAACGAACCACCCGCCCAACCGCCGGAGGCAACCCGCATGACCGCCCGTCCACCCGCCCAAGACGGCAAGGGCCCGGCTGCCGCGGCGGCTCGGCTCACCGGGCGCCCGGCGACCGGCGAGCGCCGGCTGTCCGGCGCGCTCGCCGAAGTCACCCTGAATGGCGGCCAGTTGGTGGTGGTCAAGCGCGCCGACGACCTGGGCGCGGTACGCGCCGAGGCGGCGGGACTGCGCTGGCTGGCGGACACCGGCACGGTTCGCATTCCGGCGGTGCACGGCCACGACGAGCGCTGGCTGGTGTCCGACCGCGTCCCGTCCGGGCGCCCGAGCGCCCAGGCCGCGGTCCGGTTCGGCCGAGACCTGGCCGCCCTGCACGCCACAGGCGCGCCCCACTTCGGGGCCGCACCACCCGGCGGCCTCGAGGACGCGTACATCGGGCTCGCTCCGATGCGCAACGTCCCCGGCACCGACTGGCCACGCTGGTACGCCGAGCACCGCGTGCTGCCGTATCTGCGCCGAGCGGTCGACGACGGCACGATGCATCGCACCGAGGCGACCGTCGTCGAGCGTGTCTGTGAGCGCCTGCCCGAACTGGCCGGCCCTGCCGAGCCGCCCGCCCGGCTGCACGGCGACCTGTGGAACGGCAACGTGCTGTGGGGCGCCGACGGACACGCCTGGCTGATCGACCCGGCCGCGCACGGCGGCCACCGGGAAACCGACCTGGCCATGCTCCACCTGTTCGGCTGCCCGCACCTGGACCGGGTACTGGACGGCTACCAGGAAGCGGCGCCGCTCGCCGACGGCTGGACGGACCGCGTAGGCCTGCACCAGCTCTTCCCCCTGCTCGTGCACGCCGTACTCTTCGGCCGCGGCTACGCCGAGCAGGCCCTCGCGGCGGCCCGGTCGGCACTGGCCGGGTGACCCGCTGACGGGACACCCCGCTCTCCGGGCGTGATCGACGCGGACCGCACGTCATGGTGAATCGGTGTCGCCGAACCGGTCAGAGGAACGCCCGAGCCGTTGTGTCGTACCGCGACGATCTCGGCGGCGATGGACAGGGCGGTCTCCTCCGGCGTACGGGCACCGAGGTCGAGGCCGATCGGGGAGCGTAAGCGGGCCAACTCCCGCTCGGTGACGCCGACTTCACGCAACCGCCGGTTACGGTCGTCGTGGGTGCGACGCGAGCCCATCGCACCGACGTATGCCACCGGTAGCCGTAGGGCAGCCTCCAGCAGTGGTACGTCGAACTTGGCGTCGTGGGTGAGCACGCACAGGACCGTGCGGCTGTCCGTCTCGGTGCGCCGGAGGTAGCGGTGCGGCCAGTCGACCACGATGTCGTCGGCCTCGGGGAACCGCACCCGTGTGGCGAAGATGGGACGGGCGTCGCACACGGTCACGTGGTAACCGAGGAACTTGCCCGCCCTCACAAGCGCCGCGGCGAAGTCGATGGCACCGAAGACAATCATGCGGGGCGGCGGCACGCGCGACTCGACGAACACCGTCAGGGCGGCCCCGCGGCGCGATCCTCCCCCAGACTCCGTCCGGGGGGACCCCCATCTCGCTGCGCTGGCGGAGATGTCGAACGTGCCCGTGCGGCCGTCGTTCAGCAGGGCGCGGGCCTCGTGCACCACTGTGCGGTCCAGCTCGGGATGCCCGCCGAGTTCGCCTTCGAACGATCCTGCCCCGGACTCCGTCCGGGGGGACCCCCATCTCGCTTCGCTCGGGCGGACGAGCAGCGCCCTGCCCAGCAGTTCGACGGGGCCCTGGACCACGCGCGCGAGAGCCACGGCCTCGCCCTGGGCGGCGGCCGAGAGCGCCGACGCGAACACCGTCCTGCCGGGCGCGTCCGCACCGACCGGAGTGACCAGGACCTCGATGACTCCGCCGCAGGTCAGTCCCACCGCGAAGGCATCCTCATCGCTGTAGCCGAACCGCTCGCGCACCACCTCGCCGTCCTGGAGCGCCTGGACACACAGGTCGTACACCGCCCCTTCCACACAGCCGCCGGAGACCGAACCAATGGCTGTGCCCTCGCTGTCGACGGCGAGGGCGGCACCCGGACTGCGCGGCGCGCTGCCGCCCACGGCCACGACGGTGGCGACGGCGAAGGCGCGGCCCTGCTCGATCCAGCCGTTCAGCTCGTCGGCGATGTCAAGCATCCCGCTCGGCCTCCGCTTCGGCTCCCGCCAGCAGGACCCGGTCGGGCCGGATGGGGAGGTGGCGGTGGCGTACGCCGGTCGCGTGCCAGACCGCGTTGGCGATCGCCGCCGCGGCGCCCACGATGCCGATCTCGCCGATGCCCTTGATCCCGACCGGGTCGTCCGGGTCCGGGTCGTCCACCCAGTCCGCCTCGACGAACGGGACGTCGGCGTGTGCGGCGACGTGGTAGCCCGCGAGGTCGGCGCCGTAGTGGCCGCCCGAGGCCCGGTCCCGGACCGCCTCCTCGTGCAGGGCCATGGAGATGCCCCAGATCATCCCGCCGACCAACTGGCCGCGCGCCGTCAGCGGGTTGACGATCCGGCCCGCCGCGAAGATGCCGAGCATGCGCCGTACACGCACCTCTCCGGTGTCGGGGTCCACGGCGACCTCGGCGAACTGCGCCCCGAAGGAGTGCCGTTCCTTCTGGGCCAGGGCGCCGATGGCCGCGGTGGTGTCCGACCGTACCGTGATGCCCTCAGGTGGGATGCCGGTGTTCAGGGCGAGACGCTCCCGCAGTTCGCCTGCCGCGGCCGTGACCGCCCACGCCCAGGAGCGGGTGCCCATCGAACCGCCGGCGATCCACGCCGGTCCGAAGTCGCTGTCGCCGATGCGGACCTGGACACGGTCCGGTGCCACCTCCAGCGCGTCGGCGGCGACCAGGGTGAGCGCGGTCCGGGCCCCGGTGCCGATGTCCGCCGCGTTGATCCGCACGGTGAACGTGCCGTCCGCCTCCGCTGTCATGGCCGCCGTGGACGGTCCGGCTCCGGCACCGAAGGAGGCCGCCGCCGTACCGGTGCCGAGCAGCCAACGCCCGTCCCGGCGCAGGCCCGGACGCGGGTCCCGGTCTGCCCAGCCGAACCTGCGGGCGCCCTCCCGGAAGCAGGCGAGCAGGTTGCGGCTGCTGAACGGCAGCCCGGACACGGGGCCCGTCTCGGGCTCGTTGCGTACGCGCAGCTCGATCGGGTCGATACCGCACTTCTCGGCGAGCTCGTCCAGCGCCGCCTCCACCGCGAACGACCCAGGCGCCTCGCCCGGCGCGCGCATCCACGTCGGGGTCGGCACGTCGAGCCGTACGACCCGGTTGGCCGTGTGGTGGGCGTCGGCGTCGTACATCACCCGTGCCACCCCTGCGCTCGGCTCGACGAACTCGTGCACGGTCGAGGTGAGGCTCAGGGAGCTGTGGTCCAGTGCGCGCAGGCGTCCGTCGGCACAGGCGCCGAGCCTGATCCGCTGCGTCGTGGGGCTGCGGTAGCCGGCGAGCGAGAACATCTGACGGCGGGTCATGACGACCCGGACCGGACGCCGCAGGCCTGTCGCGGCCATCACGGCGGCCACCTGGTGCGCGCGGAGGCCCTTGCTGCCGAAGCCGCCGCCGACGTGCTCGGATCGCACCCGTACCGAGGCCGGGTCGAGGGAGAACATGTTCGCGATCTCGCTCGCGACCCAGGCGGTGCCCTGGTTCGAGTCGACCACTTCCAGTCGGCCGCCGTCCCAGAGTGCCGTCGCCGCATGGGGCTCCATCGGATTGTGGTGCTCTTCCGGCGTGGTGTATTCCGCGTCGACGACGAGGGCGGACGCGGCGAGTTCCGCCTCCAGGTCCCCCTTCTCCGTCACCGCCGGCATGAAGCCGTCCACCTGGTATGCGTCCGGGTGTCCGGCCGAGAACGCGACGTCGTGCGGCTCTTCCTCGTAGTGCACCACGAGCGCTTCGGCGGCCTCCCTGGCCTGCTCGGACGTCTCGGCGACGACCAGCGCCACCGGCCAGCCCATGTGCGGCACCCGCTCGTGCTGGAACACGGCGGAGGTCGGGTCCGGGGCGCCCAGCATGCCGACGTAGTCGCTGTCGACCCGCGGGGCGTTCCCGTGGTGCAGGACGGTGAGGACACCCGGCATCCTGAGGACGGCAGCGGTCTCCACCGAGCGGATGCGGCCGCGGGCGACGGTCGACAACACCAGCCATCCGTGGGCCAGTTCGTCGAAGGGGATCTCGCCGGCGTAGCGGGCGGCTCCGGTGACCTTGTCGCGGCCCTCCACGCGGGTGTGCGCGGTCCCGACGGCACCCGTCACCGCAGTGGCCTGAGTCGTCGTGGTCATCGGGAGGCCTCCTCGGCGAGTTCGGTGAGCACGGCCACAACCAGGTTGCGCATCAGCGTCACCTTGTAGGCGTTGTGGGGCAGCGGCCTGGCGGCCGCCAGTTCGGCGTCCGCGGCGGCGGCGAAGGCGTCGGCCGTAGCCGGGCCTCCGGTCAAGGTCTGCTCTGCCGCCGTGGCCCGCCACGGCCGGGATGCGACCGCACCGAAGGCGAGGCGCACTTCGCGTACGACCCCGTCCTCGATGTCGAGAGCGGCGGCGAGCGAGCCGATCGCGAACGCGTAGGACGCGCGCTCGCGCACCTTCCGGTAGCGGGAGAGGGCGGCGACCGGGGCCGGCGGCAGGGTGATGCCGGTGATCAGCGCGCCGGGCGGCAGGGCGGTCTCCCGGTGCGGGGTGTCACCCACGGGCAGATAGAACTCGGCCAGCGGCAACTCGCCCGGCCCGTCCGCCGTTTCGTACGAGACGACGGGGTCGAAGGCGGTGAGCGCCACCGCCATGTCCGAGGGGTGGGTGGCCACGCAGTGTTCGGAGGCGCCGAGGATGGCGTGGTTGTGGTGCTCGCCCTCGATGGCGGGGCATCCGCTGCCGGGGACGCGCTTGTTGCACGGCTTGGTCACGTCGGTGAAGTAGCCGCAGCGGGTGCGCTGGAGCATATTGCCGCCGACGGTGGCCATGTTGCGCAGTTGCCCGGAGGCGCCGGCCAGCACGGCCTGCGTCAACGCCGGGTAGCGGCGCCGGACTTCGGGGTGGGCGGCGAGGTCGCTGTTGGTGACGGTGGCGCCGATGCGCAGACCGCCGTCTGTCGTCGACTCGATCCGGTCGAGCGGCAGTTCGCGTACGTCGACGAGCCGCGCGGGCCGTTCCACGCCGGCCTTCATCAAGTCGACGAGGTTGGTGCCGCCGCCCAGGAAGCGCGCGTCCGGATCGGCGTCGAGCAGCGCGACCGCGCCGGAGACGTCGAGGACACGCTGATAGCCGAACTCCCTCATGCGGCAGCCTCCCCGGCCTCGGCCGCGTGCACCTCTGCCGCCTGTGCGACTGCCTGCACGATGGACACGTACGCACCGCAGCGGCACAGATTGCCGCTCATCCGCTCCCGGATCTCCTCCGCGCTGAGCGGCGGGGGTCCCGCTTCGGGTCGTACGTCGTCGGTGACGGCGCTCGGCCAGCCCGCCGCGTGTTCCTCGATCACCCCGAGGGCCGAACAGATCTGACCTGGCGTGCAGTAGCCGCACTGGTAGCCGTCGAGATCGAGGAACGCCTGCTGTACAGGGTGCAGTTGATCGCCTTCGGCGACCCCTTCGATGGTGGTGATCTCACGCCCCTCGGCGGCCACTGCGAGCTGGAGACAGGAGACGGCACGGCGTCCGTCGATCAGTAACGTGCAGGCACCG
Source organism: Streptomyces vastus (assembly GCF_039532825.1). Taxonomy (NCBI): domain Bacteria; kingdom Bacillati; phylum Actinomycetota; class Actinomycetes; order Kitasatosporales; family Streptomycetaceae; genus Streptomyces; species Streptomyces vastus. The sequence goes on along the minus strand of NZ_BAAASJ010000019.1, from coordinate 78,051 downwards.
CACTGACCTTGGTCGCAGCCTTTCTTGGTACCTGTCAGATCGAGATGCTCGCGCAATGCGTCGAGCAGGGTGGTGCGGTGGTCGACAGGCAGCGTGTACTTCTCGCCGTTGATGTTGAGGGTGATGGCACTGTATGTCGAGGGAGCTGGAGCCATGATCAGCCTTCTTTCGCGTGGGTGGTGCGCGTCGAAGCCGGACGGGACGATGCGGTCGACGATCGATTCCTGCCGTCCGCGCAGGAGTGTTCGCCGCTGAGGTGAACCTAAGCGGACGGCTGTCCGGTAATCATGAACCTAACGGTCAGCTGTCCGCTCAACAAGGCGGGCCCTGACGTGATTCCCGGAAGGAGCGCTCCGGGGCGCTGAGCGGACGGCTTCGAGGGGCAGTCCTCAGCCGGCCGCCTGGCTGCTGTCCCGGAGGTCGCCCCAGCCGTGCCAGCGGTCGATCTCTATCCAGGCGCTGACCCGGCCCCGGTCGCGTTGCGGGTACGGGCGCCCGCCGTAGTGCCGGGACAACCGGTCGATGTCGGCCAGTCCCTCGTCGTCGCGCAGCGCCACCACCCGGCCGATGAGCGTGAGGTGCGTGTACCAGTTGCCCTCGTCGAGCACCGTCAGCGTGATCCGGGAATCGTTGCGCATGTGGTCGAGCCGCTTGCGGCCCTCGTCCATGTTGACCAGCACCCGCCCGTCGTCTTCCCAGAGGTACCAGGTGGCCGTGGACACCGGCTGCCCGTCGGACCGCACCGTGGCGATGACAGCCGGATTGGGCTTCTTCAGCATGGCGACGGCGGCCTCGGGAAGCGGCGGCTTCGACATAAGTCCTCCTGCTGGTCGTGATCTTCGAGTACCTCATGGGGTGCACAGCCGCGTGGCGTTGATCCGCGGACTACGACTCCACGCTGCCACATTCAGGCCCGCACGTTGCCGGTTCGATCTCACCCGGATCCCCCCGCACGTTTGCCTCCCGCGCAGGGGGAACGCGTCACGGTGACGGAGCCAGGAGAGGAGCCGATCATGAGCAGCGCAACCGGACTGCGGGTCGTCGTCACCGGTGCCACCGGGAACGTGGGCACCAGCGTGATGCGTCTTCTGAGCGAGGATCCGCAGGTGGACTCCGTACTCGGTATCGCGCGCAGGCTGCCCGACGAGCCGCCGGTGCCGTCGGCCGAGTGGGCCGCGGTGGATCTGACGGCCGAGTCCGAGCTGACCAAGCACTTCGAGGGAGCCGACGCCGTCGTCCACCTGGCCTGGAAGCTCCAGCCCGCCCGGGACCCGGCGGTCACCTGGCGCACCAACGTGCTCGGCAGCGTGAAGGTGTTCCACGCGGCGGCCACGGCCAAGGTGCCGGCGCTGGTGTACGCCTCCTCGGTCGGCGCCTACTCGCCGGGCCCGAGGGAGCGTGCCGTGGACGAGTCCTGGCCGACGCACGGCTGGCCGGAAGCGGCGTACTGCCGTGAAAAGGCCTATGTGGAACGGGTGTTGGACACCTTCGAGTACGAGCGGCCGGAGACCCGCGTGGCCCGTATGCGGCCCGCCTTCCTCTTCAAGGAGGAGTCGGGAAGCCAGCAGCGCCGCCTGTTCGCCGGGCGCTTCAAGCCCGGCCCGCTGGCCCGGCCCGAACTCCTGCCCATACTCCCCGACGTCCGCGGTCTGCGCGTACAGGCGCTGCACACCGAGGACGCGGCGGAGGCGTACCGGCTCGCGGTGACGAGCGACGTCCGTGGCGCGTTCAACCTGGCGGCCGAACCGCCGCTGGACGCCGAGGTGTTGGGCGAGCTGTTCCACTCCCGGCCGGTGCGGATGCCTCGCAAGGCGGCGCGGTCCGCCCTTGCCGCGGCCTGGGGCCTGCACCTGGTGCCCGCTTCGCCGCAGCTGTTCGACGCGGTGCTGCGGCTGCCCCTCATGGACTGCACCCGGGCCCGCCACGAACTGGGCTGGCAGCCGCGGTACACCGCGATCGAGGCGGTCGAGGAAGTCCTGCAGGGCATGCGCGAGGGCGCCGGCGAGGAGACCGCTCCGCTGGCCGGCCAGAAGGTCGGCTGAGGAGCCCGCGCGCCGGCGGGTGAGTGACGCCAACCCGGGTACTCGGCGAGCGCCTCGATGACGTGCAGTCGACGGCCGAGGTAGCCGACGGGCAGCGGTGAAGGGAGCGCACGATGAGGGCCGTGACCTGGCAGGGAAAGCGCGAGGTACGGGTGGAGACCGTGCCCGCCCCGGAGATCGAGGAACCGACTGACGCGATCGTACGCATCACCTCCAGCGGGCTCTGCGGTTCCGATCTGCATCTGTACGAAGTACTTACCGCGTTCATGACACCTGGGGACATACTCGGGCACGAGCCCATCGGTGTCGTCGAGGAGGTGGGCTCCGAGGTGACGGGGCTGAAGCCCGGCGACCGGGTCGTCGTGCCGTTCCAGATCGCCTGCGGGCACTGCTGGATGTGCGGCGCCGGACTGCCGACGCAGTGTGAGACCACCCAGGTGCACGACTCGGGCATGGGTGCGGCGCTGTTCGGCTACACCAGGCTGTACGGCGGCGTGCCGGGCGCCCAGGCAGAGTATCTGCGGGTCCCGCAGGCGCAGTTCGGGCCGATCAAGGTACCGGACGGGCCGCCGGACGACCGCTTCGTCTACCTCTCGGACGTCCTGCCGACGGCTTGGCAGGCCGTGCAGTACGCCGACATCCCGCCCGGCGGCTCCGTCGCCGTCCTCGGCCTCGGACCGATCGGCGACATGTGCTGCCGGATCGCCCGGCTCCAGCGGGCCGAGGTCGTCATGGGCGTCGACCTGGTCTCGGAGCGACTGCGCCGGGCGCGCGAGCGGGGCGTGGAGACGTACGACCTGCGGCGGTACGAGGGACGTAAGGAACTCATCGAGGAGATCCGCGACCGGACCGACGGCCGTGGCCCCGACGCCGTGATCGACGCGGTGGGAACGGAGGCCCACGGCAGCCCCGTCGGACGGACCGCCCAGCAGATGTCCTCGATGCTGCCCCGGGCGTGGGCCGCCCGGCTCGCCGAACGGGCGGGCACCGACCGGCTGGCCGCGCTTCTCACCGCCATCGAGCTGGTGCGGCGCGGCGGCACGATCTCGCTGAGCGGTGTCTATGGCGGCATGGCCTCGCCGCTGCCGCTGATGACGATGTTCGACAAGCAGATCCAGCTGCGGATGGGCCAGGCGAACGTACGGCGCTGGGTGGATGACATCCTGCCGCTGCTCACCGACGAGGACCCCCTCGGAGTCGACGGTTTCGCCACCCACCGGCTCCCGCTGGAGGAGGCCCCGCACGCATACGAGATCTTCCAGCGCAAGCAAGAGGAAGCGGTGAAGATCCTCTTCCAGCCCTGAAGCACGGGCCGGCGTCGGGCACAGGCACATCAGGTCGGCGGATCAGGACGCCGGAGCCGAGCGTACGAGCCAGTCGTACGCGGCCCGTGCCGTGAACTCGCTCTGGCCGTCGCGCAACAGCAACCCGGCCGTGGCGAACGCCGGGTCGTCGGCCTGCGCGGCCAGGTACGGGATCGCGATGCAGCGCATCCCGGCCGCGTGCGCCGCCGCCGCGCCCGGAGCGGCGTCCTCGAGGACCACGCAGTCCGCCGGGGCCGCTCCCAGTCGGCGTGCCGCCTCCAGGAAGACGTCCGGAGCGGGCTTGCCCCGGGCGACCTCCTCGGCCGAGACGACGGTGCGCAGCGAGGCGCCCAGGCCCGTGCCCGCCAGGATCGCCTCGATGGCCTCCCGCGAGGAACCCGAGGCCACGGCCATGGGGACGCCCTCGGCGGCCAGCAGCTCCACGAACTTCCGCATTTCCGGGTAGACGTGCGTGGCGGTGCGGGCCAGCGCCAGATAGTGCCGGTTCTTCTCCGCGAGCAGCACGTCCCGCGGGGCCTCGAGGGCGTACCGCTCCTTCCAGTGAGCGACCGTCTCCGCGGTGCTGATGCCGACGTATTGCTCGAAATCCGTCCAGGTGAAGTCCGTGACGCCGTGCCCTGCGAGTGTCTGCCGTCCCGCCTCGTAGTAGTTGGGCTCGCTGTCCACGAGCGTGCCGTCGAGATCGAAGATGACCGCGGTTCCGCCGAGAGAGCTCATGGCCTCCAGGATGCCAAGGACCGGTTATCGGCCGTTGAACAGCTCTCGGCCGTCAGTCGGTCTTTCTGCGCCGGTCAGTTCCTGGCCGCGCGTCCGACCGCCTCCACGAGCGGCAGCAGCCGGTGCGGCACGCGCTCGCGCAGCGCCACCTCCGTACGCGTGCGGACGACGGCCGGCAGGCTGATCAGCGCCTGGATCACATCCTCCAGATGGGCGTTGTCGCGAGCGACGACCCGCGTCAGAAGGTCACCGCCGCCGGTGATGGAGAACGCCTCGACGATCTCCGGTACGGCGGCCAGGGCATCGCCCACCTCGTCGAGATGTCCCTGCGTGACCTCGATGTGAACGAAGGCCAGCACGGGGTGGCCGAGCGCGGCGGGGGAGAGCGAGGGGCCCGTGCCGGTGATCACGCCGTCCCGTTCCATCCGGTCGAGCCGGGCCTGGAGCGTGCCGCGGGCGATACCGAGGGTGCGGGCGTATTCGCGGACGCTGGTGCGGGGCTGCTCCAGGAGCAGTCGCAGGATGCGGGTGTCGAGTTCGTCGACGGCCATGGTCCGTTGGCCTCCCTGCGGTCTTGACTGATCGCTCACGACTGTACCAATGGCCCAGCCGATCAGGAGCCTGTTGAGCCAGTACCCGTCTCTTGCTTACCTTGGCGGTATACATGGCGTCGCGAAGCGCCGGACGGCAAGGAAGCCGGATCCGGACCCGCGGCGCCTTTCCCATGTGAAGAGATGCGAAGCGGGGGGCGGGCTGCCGACGGTGAAGAAGATGTTCATGGCTCCGGATCCGGGCCTGGTACGGCTGCGGGTCTCGCTGCGGGCGGTGCTCGGCGTCAGCCTCGCGGTGACCGCCTGCGAACTCGCCGGGCTCTCGCTGCCCGCCTCGATCACCGGCGGGCTCGCTGCGCTTCTCGCGCTGTTCACGGTCGGCGATGCGACCGTGCGCCGCCAGGTGGCCACCACGGCTCTGCTGCCCGTAGTCGGCTTCCCCGTGCTCGCCCTCGCGACCGTGCTGCACTCGGTGCCGGCCGTGCGGGACGCGGTCTGGCTCGCCGTGGTGTTCTGCGGTGTGTACGCCCGTCGCTGGGGGCCGCGCGGGCACGCGCTCGGCATCTTCGCGTTCATGACCTTCTTCATCACGCAGTTCCTGCACGCCGTGCCCGGCCAACTGCCGCAGCTGTACGCCGCGGTGGCGCTGTCCCTGGCCGCCTCCTCGGCCGTGCGCTTCGGCGCGTGGTGCATCGAGCGACGTACTCCGCCGCCTTCGGTTCCCGCCCCGCTCGGCGGTCGCGGGCTCGCCCGGCCGACCACCCGGCAGGCTTTCCAGACGACGGCCGCCTGCGCCTTCGCGATGGCGGCGGGCCAGTTCCTGTCGCACGAGCGCTGGTACTGGGCCGTCGGCACCGCCTGGTGGATCTTCGTCAACACGGCCTCGCGCGGCGAGACGCTGGTACGCGGCTTCCGGCGCCTCGTCGGCACGGTCACCGGAATCGCGGCCGGCCTGCTGATCGCCGTACCGCTGCACGGTGCGCCCACGCCCACGGCAGTGATCGTCGCCGTGTGCGTGTGGGGCATCTTCTACACCGCGGCGCTCTCGTACAGCTGGATGATGTTCTTCGTCACCGTCATGGCGGGCCTGCTGTACGGGCTCCTCGGCGTGCTGCATCCCGGGCTGCTGGGGCTGCGTCTCGCGGAGACCGCGGCCGGTGCGCTCGGTGCCGCCCTCGCAGTCGCGCTGATCCTGCCGGTCACCACACACGCGGTGACCGATCGCTGGGTGGCCCGGGCCGTGCACGCCGTACACGACTGCACGTCGGCGGCGGCCCGGCGCCTTGCCGGTGACCCGGGCGCCGATCCCGCGCCGCCGGCCGCGGAGCTGGAGGCGCTGCTCGGACGCGTGCGGTTCGCGCTCGCCCCGCTGGTCCACCCGCTCAACCCGATGCGGGCTCGCAAGGCCAGGGCCTGTCAGGTGCTCGCCCTCCTCGACGACTGCGCCCGCGAGCTGCGCGGTCTCGCGGCCGTCGCCGCCGACCCCGCCGCCTCGCACGACGCCCGCCTCACCGCCGCCTGCCGACGCGTCGAGGCGACCATCGAGGTTCTGGTCGGTGCGGTGCCGGAGCGTGCCGTGCCGTCGGCCGCGGGCGTGTCGGGCGCGGGGGTTCCGGGTACTGGTGTGCCGGGTCACGACCCGGGAGCCGAGCAGGCCCTCGCCCACCTCCATGGCTTGGAGCGGGCGCTCGCCGCGCTGGCCACACCGCTGCGGAACTCCTCGACGGCGAGGGCGTGAACACGAACCACGCTGTCGCACAAGCGGCCCCGCCTTGGTCCAGACCTTTGATCGTCTGCTGCTACCGTCGCCCCGACAGCGCGGCACCGAGAGGGGACGGCAGTGGCAGACGGCGGCAGGCGGGAACGGCGGGCGTTCATCGGCTCGTTCACGGCGGCGGGAGGGCACGGTGTGCTCACCGCGGCCCTCGACGAGGACAGCGGCGCGCTGATAGTCCTGAGCAGCGTGGACGGCGTCCCCGACCCCTCGTACCTCGCCCTGTCGCCCGCCGGGGACATGCTCTACGCGGTCAGAGAGACGGCCGAGGGCGCGGTGGCCGCGTACCGCGTCAAAGGTGACAAGCCGGAACTCGCGGGCCCGCCGGTCCCGGTCGACGGCAGCGGACCCACCCACCTCTGCGTGCACGCCGGACACGTACTGACCGCCAACTACGGCTCCGGCAGCGTCAGTGCCGTACCCCTCCGCGCCGACGGCAGCCTGGAGGGAGCCGCGTCCGGTGTGCTCCAGCACTCCGGTTCGGGCCCGCACAGCCCGCGCCAGCAGGGCCCGCACGCCCACCAGGTGCAGCCCGACCCGAGCGGCCGGTGGGCCGTGAGCGTCGACCTGGGCACGGACTCCGTACGGGTGTGCGCGCTGCGGGACGGGACGCTCGAGGTGCACCGCGAGATCGCGCTGCGTCCCGGGTCGGGGCCCCGCCACCTCGCGTTCCATCCGGACGGCGAGCACGCGTACGTGGTCAACGAACTCGCGCCCACCGTCACCGTCTGCCGCTGGGACGCCGCCGACGGCTCCCTGCGGCCGGTCGGCGAGACGCCGGTGCTGCCGGTCGCCCCGGACGGCGACGCGTATCCCTCGGGCATCGTTGTGTCGCCCGACGGACGCTTCGTGTGGACCGCCACCCGGGGCCAGGACGTCCTCTCCGTGCTCGCGGCCGACGCGGACGAGCTTCGCCCCGTCATCACGGTGCCCTGCGGCGGCAACTGGCCGCGCGCACTCGCCCTCGACCCCTCGGGGCGCTTCCTGTACGTGGCCAACGAACGCTCCGGCGACGTGACCTGGTTCGCGCTCGACCCGGACACCGGCATCCCGCGCCGCGGCGGCTCGATCGAGGCGCCTGCGGCGTCGTGCGTGGTGTTCGACTAGCAACCAGCCCGTACGACGGCGGACACGACGAAGGGCCCGTTCCTGTGAGAGGAGCGGGCCCTTCGTCGTACGGGAGGGTGTGTGCCGGCGTCAGCGAACCGGCGCGCCCTGCGGCTGCTGCGGGGCGATGCCCAGTGCCGTCGTGTACTTGGAGAGCGCGAGCTTGCCGATCGCCGGGTAGGCGCCGAGCCCCTCGGCGGCGGAGCAACCCGCCTCCTTCGCCGCTGCGTCGAGCAGCGTCGAGTCGAGCTCGGGGCCGATCAGGTACGGCGCGAGCGCCAGCTGCTGCGAGCCCGAAGAACGCAGCTGCTCGGCGGTGGACGCGATCGCGCCCTCCTCGTCGAGCGCCGCCGCCATCACCGGCACGGCGAGCCGGGCGGCGAGCAGCATGCCGGTGATCCCGGCCGCCTGCACGGCCTCCTCGCCGCCCACGGACGCCAGGATGATGCCGTCCGCGGCGGTCGCCACGGTGAACAGGCGGGCGCGGTCGGCACGCGCCAGACCCGCCTCGGACAGACGTACATGCAGCGCCTCGGCGAGCAGCGGGTGCGGGCCCAGCACATCGGTCAGCTCGGCCGCGACACGGCTCTCCATGACGGCCTGGCGGATTCGGCGCAGCAGCGCGTTGTCCGGACCGGCGAGCAGCGGCACGACGACGGCGACGGGGCCCTCCGGCTCCCTGACGTCGACACCGGCGGCGCGGGCCTGCTCGAAGCGGGCCGTGCGCTCCTCGGCGGCGTGCACCAGCACCGACTGAAGCGTGGGGAACTCCGAGTCGTCACCGTCGAGGTACCCGATCCGGGCGTCGAGGCCGGGCAGCTCGGAGCGTGCGATGCTCACGACCTCGTCGGCAAGGCTGCGCACGGCACCGCTGGGCGTGCCGGGCACCGCGAGGACGAGCGCGGGCGCGCCCTCGGGAGCCGCCAGCGGCTCCGGACGGCGGTGCCGCCCGGGCTGGCGGGGTCGCGGCATTCGTACTGGCAGGCCGGACGCGGGCCCAGTGGGGGAGCTCATGGCGCCGCATGTTACTGGTTTCTTGGGCTCCCCTGTTCGGGGAGGGTGCAGGTGAACGGTATACGTCCACTTTTGTCTGATGAGTTACGTGCGGATTGATCTCTTTGCGTACGTACGGATCAAGGCGCGGGGGACTTGGGTGCGTGGGCCTCGGGCGCGGGGGGCTCCCCGATCACGTACAGCATGTCCTCCTCGCGCGGCAGCGTCAGCCGGTCCTCGGCCAGGTCGACGGCGATGCGTACGGCGCCGGCCAGCGGATCGCCTCCGGCCGCAACCTGCCGCGCGTACGGCAGCCGGTCCGTCAGCGCGGCACGCAGGGGTACGAGCAGGGGAGCGCCCATCTTGAACAGTCCACCCGTAAGAGCGACTTGGACCTCGCCGGAGACCTCGCCGCCGGCGGGGCAGACCGCGCGGGCCGCGTCGGCGATGTGCCGGGCGGCCTCGGCCAGGATGTCCGCGGCCACCGGGTCGCCGTCGGCGCAGGCCGCCACCTCGGGTGCGAAGGACGCCAGCATGGCGGGGCGGTCGGTGCGCGGGTAGAGCTGCCCAGGCCAGGTGCCGGCCGGGCCGAACATCGCCTCGCCGCGCGCCAGGAGCGGGGCCGAGCCCCCCGACCGTCCGTCGTGCGCGCGCAGGGCCGCGTCGAGTCCGGCTCGCCCGATCCACGCTCCGCTGCCGTTGTCGCCCAGCAGATGGCCCCAGCCGTCCGCTTTGCGCCAGCTCGTCAGATCCGTGCCGATCGCGATCAGTCCGGTGCCGGCCGCCACCACCGCACCCGGTCGCTGCCCCAGCGCGCCCACATACGCGGTGACCCCGTCGGCGGCCAACGCGAGGTTGCGCACACCGAGTTCGCGGGCCAGCGCGGACGGCAGGTCGGCGCGCAAGGAGTCACCCAGAGAGGTGTAACCCGCCGCCCCTACGGTGACGGCGCGAAGCGTGGCGATCCCCGCGTCCGCCATCAACTGCCGGGCCATCGGCACCAGTTGCTCCACCAGGTGCCCGGCGTCGATGCCGCGCGCTCCTGTGCGCACCGGCTCCCCGGATTCCAGCGGAGCCGTGCCCCGGCCTTCCTGGCCAACCTTGAGCGCCAGTACGGCCCGCAGTCCCGAACCTCCGGAGTCCACACCCAGAACGCCCGACATCTCGCCGGGACCGGTCACGGCAGCCGCCAGTCCACGGGTTCCCCGCCCTGACGGACCAGCAGGTCGTTGGCCCGGCTGAACGGGCGCGAACCGAAGAAGCCCCGGTCCGCCGACATCGGTGACGGATGCGCCGACTCCACCGACGGCAGGTCACCGAGAAGCGGCCGGAGGTTACGGGCGTCGCGCCCCCACAGGACGGACACCAGCGGCCGGCCGCGCCCGGCCAGCGCCCGTATCGCCTGCTCCGTGACCTCTTCCCAGCCCTTGCCCCGGTGCGCGGCCGGACGGCGCGGGGCTGTGGTGAGCGCTCTGTTGAGCAGCAGCACGCCCTGCTCGGCCCAGGGCGTCAGGTCGCCGTTGGACGGCTGCGGCAGCCCCAAGTCGCTGCTGAGCTCCCGGTAGATGTTGATGAGGCTGCCGGGCAGCGGCCGTACCCCGGGCGCGACCGAGAACGACAGCCCCACCGCATGTCCCGGTGTCGGATACGGGTCCTGGCCGACGATGAGGACCCGGACGTCGTCGAAGGGCTGCTGGAAGGCACGGAGCACATTCGGTCCGGCCGGGAGGTAGGTGCGTCCCGCGGCGATCTCCGCGCGCAGGAAGTCACCCATCTCGGCGATCCGTCCGGCCACGGGTTCCAGGGCCTTGGCCCAGCCCGCTTCTACGATTTCATGCAAGGGTCGTGGTGCCACGGCGTCACCCTACTGCCGTGCGGGCGGACCCGATCAACCGGTGGCCGAGGAACGACCAAGAGTGATACGTCCGTTGACGGCGAGAGGGCGCAGGGGCTCCCCTTGTGACTGCTAACTGCCAACTGCCGGGCCTCAGTCGATCACCGCCGCGCGCACGCAGAGCACATCCGGCAGATGCGACGCCAACTGCCGCCAGCTGTCCCCGTCGTCGGCCGATGCGAACACCTCTCCGTTGCGGTTGCCGAAGTAGACGCCCGCCGGGTCCGCGCCGTCCGTGCACATCGCGTCGCGCAGCACCGTGCCGTAGTGGTCCTCCTGCGGCAGTCCCGCCGAGAGCGCCTCCCAGGTCTTGCCCGCGTCCGCCGTGCGGAAGACCCGGCATCGGCGCTCGGCCGGGACCCGGTCCGCGTCGGCGTTGATCGGGAACAGATACGCCGTGTCCCCGCGGTGCGGGTGGGTGGCCGCGGCGAAGCCGAACGTGGACGGCAGGCCCTCGCCGATGTCCGTCCAGTGCGCGCCCGCGTCGTCGCTGCGGTAGACACCCCAGTGGTTCTGCAGATACAGCCGGTCCGGCGTCACAGCGTCCTGTGCGATCTTGTGCACGCACTGGCCGAACTCCGGGTTCGGATCGGGCAGGAACACCGCGGAGACACCGGAGTTGGAGGGCGCCCAGCTCTCACCGCCGTCCGTCGTACGAAAGACACCGGCCGTGGAGACGGCGACCGTCACCGCCCTCGGGTCGCGCGCGTCCGTGATGACCGTGTGCAGGCCCTCTCCGCCGCCGCCGGGCACCCACTGCGAGCGCGTCGGGTGCTCCCACAGCGGGCGGACGAGTTCGAAGGTCTCCCCGCGGTCCTCGGAGCGGTACAACGCGGCCGGTTCCGTGCCCGCGTACACCACATCCGGCTCGGCCGCCGCCGGATGCAGCTGCCACACCCGCTCCAGCGAAGCCCCCGTGTCCTCGGGGAACTTGACCGCGGGCTTGGCCGGTTCGGTCCAGGTGCGGCCCAGGTCGTCGGAGTGGAACACGGACGGGCCCCAGTGCGCGCTGTCCCCGCCGACGAGAAGCCGCGGCACATCACCGCGGGTGTCGATGGCGATCGAGTAGACGGCCTGCGCGTTGAAGTACGGACTGTCGTCGAACTCCCAGGCGCCGCCGCGCCGTCGCCCGATGAACAGGCCTTTCCGCGTGCCTACGGTGAGCAGTACGTCGGCCATGCCGACCACCTCCGGACGTCGTTGTCAGCAGACACGGGTCAGTCTGCACCCAGGCACTGACAATCACCTCTGGACGCGCCATCCGGGCAGCTCAGAGGGCACTTCGGCGACCAACGGCGATGTGGGGCTCGTCTCCCCGTGAGCATCGGGGCGATCGCTCGCGTATGGGAGGGAGGGGGCTGGTGTGTCGGTGAGGAGATTGGGGCGTTCGATGGCGGCATTCCGTGGTCAGAGGGTGTGGCTGTGGCGATGGCGGCGCAACCCGCTGCGGCGCCGCAGCGATGAACTGGAGTGCTGGCTCCTGCTCGCCACCTGGACCCTGGTGCTGGTCACCGGTCTGCTCGCCGGACTGGCGACGGCGCACGCGGTCGAGAGCAGCCTCGCCCAGCAGCGCGCCGAGTGGCATCCGGTCCTCGCCCTGACCAGTGAGAACACGCCCGCCGCAAGCACTTCCGCGGCCAGCCACGAACGCATCTGGGCCGAGGTGCGCTGGACCGCGGCCGACGGTTCGCCGCACACCGGCCAGGCGCGAGTCGAGCCCGGCAGCACGGCCGGTACCCCCGTCGTCGTGTGGACCGACCGCGACGGCCGCCTTGTCACCAAGCCCGCCAGCGCGCACCAGGCCGGACTGCGGGCCGGACTGTCCGGGGTACTGGTGGGGGCGAGTGCCGCCGCCGTGCCCCTCGGCGGCGGACGGCTGTTGCGCAGGCGTCTGGACCGGCGGCGTATGGAGCAGTGGGACGCCGAGTGGGAGAAGTTCGGCCCTCAGTGGGGGTGGAAGACGGGCTGAGCCGAGGGGCCGGGTCGAACCGGCCCGGTGCCGTCGCGGAACCGTACGGCCGCCGGCCGGTGCCATTGCGGACCGTACGGCGGGTGGTCAGACAGACCGGTGGTACTGGTCCGGTACGTGCACTTCGCTCCCGAGTTCGCGCGCCGCGTGCCGGGCCCAAGAAGGGTTGCGCAGCAGCTCCCGGCCCAGCAGCACCGCATCCGCCTCACCATTGGCCAGGATCTTCTCGGCCTGCTCGACATCGGTGATGAGGCCGACGGCGGCGACGGGCATGGACGTCTCGTTCTTCACGCGGGCCGCGAAGGGAACCTGGTAGCCCGGGCCGACGGGAATGCGGACACCAGAGGCGTTGCCGCCGCTGGAGACGTCGAGCAGATCGACGCCATGGGCGGTCAGTTCGGCGGCGAAGCGGACCGTGTCGTCGGCCGTCCAGCCGTTCCCCTCCAGCCAGTCGGTGGCCGAGATGCGGAAGAACAAGGGCTTGTCGTCCGGCCATACGGCCCGTACGGCGTCGACCACTTCGAGGGCCAGGCGCGTGCGGTTCTCGTACGAGCCGCCGTACGCGTCCGTGCGCCGGTTGGAGTGCGGGGAGAGGAACTCACCGATCAAGTAGCCGTGCGCACCGTGGATTTCGACGATCTCGAAGCCGGCGGCGAGGGCACGGCGCGCGGCGTCGACGAACTGGCCGACGACCTCCCGGATCTCCTCGACCGTGAGCTCGGTCGGCACCGGGTGCTTCTCGTCGAAGGCGATCGGGCTGGGCCCGAGCGGCTGCCAGCCGTGGGCGTCGGGGCCGACCGGAGCACCGCCCTTCCAGGGGCGGTCGGTCGAGGCCTTGCGGCCGGCGTGCGCGAGCTGCACGGCCGGAACGGTGCCCTGCCCCTTGAGGAAGCGGGTGATCCGCCGGAAGGCCTCGGTCTGTGTGTCGTTCCAGATGCCGAGGTCGTACGGAGAGATCCGGCCCTCGGCGCTGACGGCCGTTGCCTCGACGACGATCAGGCCCGTGCCGCCGGTGGCGCGCGCTGCGTAGTGGGCAAAGTGCCAGTCGTTCGGGGCGCCCATGTCCGGGCCCTCGGGCGCGGCGGAGTACTGGCACATCGGGGGCATCCAGACCCGGTTCGGGATGGTCAGATCGCGCAGGGTGTAGGGCTCGAAGAGCGCGCTCACGGCGGACTCCATTCGTTACGGGGCCGGGTTACGACTCGTACGATAGGCATCGTAGTACGGGAGATGTCAAACTACGAGAGATCTCGTACAATGAAATCCTCCGGAGCGATGGAGCACCCAGAAGCCTCGGAGGCCGCCGGAACCTCCGGACCAGAAGGCCCGAGCACTCTGAGCACAAGGACTGGAGCCGCCGTGACGACCGCCGCCCCCACCAGCAGCAGCCGTGAACTCCCGCACCCCACGCGCGAGGAGATCCGGCTGGAACCCGTGCTGCACGCGCTCTCCGACCCGATGCGGCTCCAGGTCGTACGAGAGCTCGCCGCCGACGGCGACGAGCTCTCCTGTTCGCATTTCGATCTGCCCGTCACCAAGTCCACGACCACGCACCACTTCCGGGTGCTGCGCGAGAGCGGAGTGATCCGGCAGGTCTACCGGGGCACCGCCAAGATGAACGGGCTGCGCCGGGACGACCTAGACGATCTCTTCCCGGGACTTGTCGACAGCGTCCTGACCGCCGCCGCCCGCCAGGCCGTCCGTCTCGGGGGCAGCTGAACCGCCCTTCGAGGGAAGGTGGTTGAAGAGCAGGTTCAGCACGATCGCCGTCAGGCAGCCCGCGCTGATCCCGCTGTTCATCACCGTCTGGAACCAGTCCGGGAACTTCTCGTAGACCGTCGGCACCCCGACCGGCAGCATCCCCACGGCGACCGAGACGGCCACGACCGTCAGGTTGTCGTTGCCCTTGAAGTCCACCTGCGCCAGCGTCCGCAGACCGCTCGCGGCGACCGTCCCGAACATCACCAGGCCCGCGCCGCCGAGCACCGGTGCCGGGATCGCCGCGACCACCGCACCCAGCTTGGGCAGCAGGCCGAGCAGAACGAGCATGCCGCCGGCCGCCGCCACGACCCAGCGGCTACGGACCCGCGTCATGCCGACGAGGCCGACATTCTGCGCGTAGGCCGTGTACGGGAAGGTGTTGAAGACACCGCCGAGCACCGTGGACAGGCCGTCGGCGCGCAGACCGTCGGCGAGCGGGCGAGGCTCGACCTTCCGTCCCGTCATCTCGCCGACGGCGATGAAGTCCCCCGTTGTCTCGGTCATGGTTACCAGGGCTACGACCAGCATCGACGCGATCGCCGACGCCTCGAAGGTGGGCGCGCCGAAGTGGAACGGCGTACTGATCCCCAGCCAGTCCGCGTCCCCGACCCCGCCGAAGTCCGTGAAACCGAAGGGCACCGCGACGGCGAGGCCCACGGCGATGCCGATCAGTACCGCGATGCGGCGCAGGAACACCGGGGCGAACCGCTGCACGGCCAGCACCACCGCGAGCACGAAGGCAGCCAGCGCCACGTTCTTCGGCTCGCCGAAGTCCTCCGCGCCCACGCCGCCGGCCGCCCAGTTGCCCGCCACCGGCAGCAGTGAGAGTCCGATGATCAGGATCACCGTGCCGGTGACCAGCGGCGGGAAGAACCGCAGCAGTTTTCCGAAGACCGGTGCCAGCAGAATGATCGCGAGTCCGGCGACGATCACCGACCCGTAGATCGCGGGCAGTCCGCCGCCGCCCGTGCCGATCAGCACCATCGGCGACACGGCCGCGAAGGTGCAGCCCTGCATGATCGGCAGCCGCACCCCGAAGCGCCAGAAGCCGACGCACTGGATGAGCGTCGCGACACCGCACAGCAGCAGGTCGGCCGTGATCAGGTATGCCATGTCCGCGGGCGACAGCTTCATCGCACTGCCCACGATCAGCGGGACGGCCACGGCGCCGGCGTACATCGCGAGCACGTGCTGCAGCCCGAAGGCGGCGAGTTGGCGGACGGGTGGGACCTCGTCCACGGGGTGCACTGGGCGTGCGGGGGTGGTGGTTGGCATGGGTACTCCAGGAGCGGCGGGGAGCGGGGACTGTTCGTGACCGTAGAGGGCTTAAACAGTTTGTTGATTTCCTGCCTGTTGCCACCAGGTGTCATGCCCAAGCGCCTGCGACTCGGCTACGCGGGAGGGGCCGTATGGAATCCGCGGGTCGGCTGTGGCTGGTCGCGCCCACGCGGCGGAGCCGCAAGATTGATACAGCCCCGCCGCCCCTACGGGGCGCTCGCTGCCCGGGCCGCTTCCATCAGTGAGTGCCAGTCGGGCAGCTTCACCACGCTCCGCCCGAGCGAAGCCCCCAGCTCCGCCTCTGCCCGCTCGATCGCCAGCCAGCCCGACCACTCGACCGGCCGCAGGCCCTCCGCATGGAGTGCCGCCAGCGGATCCTCTGGCACCTCACGCTGTACGAGTCCGGGGGCGTCCTCCAGCAGTGAGGTCACCGTCTCCTTCGCGCAGGGACGGTTGGTGCCGATGACGCCCGTCGGGCCCCGCTTGATCCACCCGGCCACGTACTCGCCCGGCGCCACCGAGCCGTCGCGCAGCACCCGTCCGGCGAGATGGGGCACCGTGCCGTGCTCCGCGTCGAACGGCAGGCCCTCGAGCGGTACTCCGCGATAGCCGACCGAGCGCAGGACCAGCTGCGCCTCCACGTCCTCGTACTGGCCTGTGCCCGTCACACCGCCGTGCCCGTCCGGCGCCGTCCGCTCGAAGCGCACCGCGCCCACGCGTTCCCCGTCGGGGAGGAACTCGACCGGGCGAAGGAAGAAGCGCAGCCGGATCCGCCGGGAACCGCCACGCGGTGGCTGTGTGGCCCAGCCGCGCAGCACCTCCACGTTGCGGCGCTGGGCGGCGGGGAGCGCGGAGGGGTCTGCGTACGCCGGATCGAGCGCCAACTCCTCGGGGTCCACGATCACTTCGGTGTCGGGCAGCGCGCCCAGCTCCCGTAGCTCCTTGGTGGTGAAGCGGGCCTGCGACGGGCCGCGCCGGCCCACCATCTGGATGTCCTGCACCTGGCTGTGGGCCAGCGCGGCGAGTGCTCCCTGCGGCATGTCCGTGGGGCTCAGCTCCGCAGCGCCGCGGGCCAGCATCCGGGTCACGTCCACCGCCACGTTCCCCACTCCGATGACGACGGCCGCACGCGCGCCGAGCACGAAGCCGTCGGCGATGGCATCCGGATGCGCGCTGTACCAGGAAACGAACTCGGTCGCCGACCAGCTGCCCGGCAGGTCCTCGCCGGGTACTCCGAGATGCCGGTCGGTGGCGGCTCCCACGCAGTAGACGACCGCGTGGTACAGCTCCCGCAGCCGGGCGGCCGGCAGTCCGTGCGGGCCGACCTCGATGCCGCCCAGGAACCGCACCCGCTCGTGCTCCAGGACCGTACGCAGATTGTTCTGCAGTGACTTGATCTTCTCGTGGTCGGGCGCCACGCCGTACCGCACCAGTCCGTACGGGCATGGCAGCCGGTCCAGGACGTCCACGCGGACCTCCGGCACCTGGCTCTGCTGGACGAGACTCTGCGCGGCGTAGACCCCACTCGGCCCCGAACCGACCACGGCGACATGCAGCACGGCGGAACTCCCTCCCGGCAGGAGAACGAGGAGATCGCTGCTCCTTCCAGAATCGCACCGACCCGCCCCCCACGGGAGGCCAGGAACGCGTCACTACGCCACTTGAGTGCACCACCACGCGGCCGGCATGACCCACTCCGAAGGCGCGCGCCACCGGCGCCCGTCACCTCGCCGGGCGCCGCCTACACCGGGCCGAGTCGTCAGGGTCAGGGCATGTCCCTCATCTTGTTGATCTCTGTCGTCTGCTGGGCGATCACGTCGTCGGCCATTTCGCCGATCTGGACGTTGTTGCCCTGCGCGAGCACATCCGTGGCCATGGTGACGGCGCCGTCGTGATGGGTGATCATCAGCTTGAGGAACAGTTCGTCGAAGGCCTTGCCCTCCGCCGCGCGCAACTTCTTCAGCTGGGCCTCGGTCGCCATGCCCGGCATCGCCTCATGGTTGTGCCCCTGGCCCTTCTTCTCGCCGCCGTGAGCCTGCTGCCAGCCCTTCATGGCCTCGATCTCCGGCCCCTGCGCGGCCGCGATCCGCTCGGCGAGGCGCTTCACCTGGGTCGACTCGGCGCGTTTCGGGGCGAGTTCGGTCATGTCCAGGGCCTGGGTGTGATGCTCGATCATCATCCGCGCGTAGGCGAAGTCCGCCGAGTTGGGGGAGTCGTCAGGCCGCCGCTTCTCGGCGTCCTCGGCGGAGAGCGTCTCAGCCGCCTCGCCCGGTTTCCCCGGGGCGATCACCGAAGGACCCTTGTCCGACGCGGACTTGGGCTCGTCGTCCGAACCGGTGCAGCCGGCGAGCGTGAGCACGGCGACCGTCACGGAGGCGGTGACCACGTGACGGTACGTAAGACGAATGAGCACAGCGGCCTCCTGTGGCACATGAAGTGGCGGACACCTTGTGGGTGTTGAGAACCGTCCTACCCGTTGCCGATCGTCAATGACGCGTTGCCGTTCGTGAATGATCAGAAGCATTCGTTAAGGCTGTATTGCGCCCTGTTGTTCTGAGCATGATGAAGACGATACTGCGGTGGTGCCTTAACCGTTCAACTGCGAACGGCTACAAGGGAGGACGCAGTGACCCTGTTGAACAACCACCGAACACGGCGCAGACGCCTGGGAGTTGTCGCCACCGCGGCCGGACTCCTGGCCGCGCTGCTCACGGCCGGTCCGGCGGTCGCCACCCCGGACCCGGGGGACACGCCGGCCACCCCGGACAAGGTCTCCAAGAGCACGGCGGCCGAGGTCAGGGAAGCGATCGAGAGCGGCGACATACCCGGCAAGGACGAGATCGTCCACTCGGACAACATCACCCACCTCGGCAACATCCCCAAGGACGCCCTGCCCGGCACCAACTCGGATCTGGCCTTCCAGGGCAAGTACGCGTACGCCGGCAACTACGACGGCTTCCGCGTCTTCGACATCAGCAACCCGAAGGCCCCGAAGACGGTCGCCCAGGTGCTCTGCCCCGGCTCGCAGAACGACATCTCCGTCTCCGGCAACCTGCTCTTCCTCTCCACCGACTCCTCGCGCAGCGACAACTCCTGCAACAGCACCTCGCAGCCCGCGACGGAGAAGTCCTCGTGGGAGGGCATGAAGATCTTCGACATCAGCGACAAGCGCAACCCCAAGTACGTCGCCGCCGTCGAGACCGCCTGCGGCTCGCACACGCACACGCTGGTGCCCGAGCGCCGGAACGTCTACGTGTACGTCTCCTCGTACTCGCCCAGCGCCACCTTCCCGGACTGCCAGCCGCCGCACGACGGCATCTCGGTCATCAAGGTGCCGCGCAAGGCGCCCCAGAAGGCGGCGGTCGTCGGCTTCCCGGTGATCTTCCCGGGTGAGGGTCCCGACGGTGGCGGCAACCCGGGCTCGCCCACCAACCCGGGTGTCTCCAAGACCACCGGCTGCCACGACATCACCGTGCTGCCCTCCAAGGACCTCGCGGCAGGCGCCTGCATGGGCGACGGCATCCTGTTCTCCATCAAGGACCCGGAGAAACCGAAGGTCATCGACCAGGTCCAGGACAACGTGAACTTCGCGTTCTGGCACTCGGCGACCTTCAACCAGAAGGCGAACAAGGTCGTCTTCACCGACGAGCTGGGCGGCGGTGGCGCAGCCACCTGCAACGCGGCCATCGGACCCAACCGCGGCGCCGACGGCATCTACGACATCGTCGGCAAGGGCGACAAGGGCAAGCTCGTCTTCAAGAGCTACTACAAGATCCCGCGCCACCAGGCGGACACCGAGAACTGCGTGGCCCACAACGGCTCGCTGATCCCGGTCAAGGGCAAGGACATCATGGTCCAGGCCTGGTACCAGGGCGGCGTCTCCGTCTGGGACTTCACCAACTCCTCGAAGCCCAAGGAGATCGCCTACTTCGAGCGCGGTCCGATCTCCACCGACACCCTCGTCGGCGGCGGCGCGTGGTCGGCGTACTACTACAACGGCCACATCTACTCGAACGACATGGTGAAGGGCTTCGACGTCCTGAAGATCAGCGACCGGCGCACGGACCCGGCGAGGTGGATTCGGATGTCCGAGCTGAACGTGCAGACACAGCCGGACTACTTCGACTGGCGAGGCTGACCAGCCTGGCCGGCCAGGCCTGCCGCGTCGGCTTCGCTGTCCTGGGGCGAGAAAAACCGTGACAGGTTCTCGCCGGAAGTCCCGCCGGGCGCCTCGGCGTCCGGCGGGACACCCAGCTCCCAGTCGAGCCGGTAGCGCTTGAACAGCTCCGCCCGCAGGGGCGCCAGAGGCATCGGGACGCCCGGCACCAGGGCCGCGAACACCGAGCCCATCAGCAGCGCCCGCAGCATCGGATAGTCGGTGGCGGGATCCGCCGAACCGTACCGGGTGACGGTGTCCCTGAGCAGTTCCGCCAGGCGTTGCTGCTCCGGGCACTGCACGAACCCCTCGGCCTGCAGGATGCCCGCCATGTGCTGGCGCATCAGCACGGGATGGTCCCGGGCAAGGCCCAGGATCGCGTCGATGGCGCGCGCCATGCGTTCCCGGCCGTCCTCGGTGCGCGGCTCGCGCTCCAGCGCCTCCTGGAGCGTGCAGGCCATCAGCCGGTGGACAGCCGACTGTACGAGCTGCCGCTTGCCCGGGAAGTAGTACGAGACGAGTCCGCGCGCGGAGCCCGCGCGGTCCGCGATGTCGCCAAGTGTTGTCGCCTCGTAACCATGCGCGCTGACCAGCTCAAGTGCCGCCTGCAGCAGCCTTTCCCGGGATCGCCGCCGCAACTCTTCATTGACCGAGCGGCTACGGGGGGACATCCTGTAACTCCTGGGTTGACTGGCTGCCAGCCAACTATACTCAGCGGGTCCATGGCGGCCCCTTCCCAGGGGTCCCTTGGGGCTGCCGTCCGCCTGGGCGACGCGGGGGATCGTCCAGGCGGACGGGAAATTCAGCCGCTCAGCCGACCAGCTCCAGGACCGGGCGGAGCCCGTCCGGACGCTGCGAAACCGGCAGATGGTCGACGAAGTGCACCCCACAGCCCAGCACCGCCGCGCCGCCGTCCGCGCGGCGGTCGTCGCCCACCATCAGTGCATCCCGCGGATCGACACCGAGCGCGTCGCAGGCGGTCGCGAACAGGCGTGGGTCCGGCTTCTGGATGCCGTGTTCGTACGACAGGACGTATGCGCCCACGTACGGGTCGAGGCCGTGCTCACGGAAGACGGGCCGCAGATCCCAGCCGATGTTGCTGACCACACCGACCGCCACACCGCGCTCACGCAGCGCGCCCAGCACCTCGGCCGTGTCGGGGTACGGGCGCCAGGCGGCCGGTGTCATATGGCGTTCGTACAGCGCGTCGTGCAGGGCGGGATCAGGCAGCGGCACCTGACGTGAGAGGCCGGTGTACGCGGCCCGGTGCAGCTCGGCGCTCTTGTCGCGGATCTCCCACAGGGGCGCGAGTTCATCGGGGATCGGCCCCAAGGGGAAGGATCCGCCCGGCAGCGCGCCCACTGTGTCCAGGTCCCGGGCCGCCCGGATCAACTCGGACTCGGGGAAGGAGACCTCGGCCTCGGCCAGCACCGCGCGCAGCCAGCACTCGGTGGATTCGATACGGAAGAGCGTTCCGGAGAAGTCGAATAAGACAGCAGCCACGCGCTGGACCCTACCGGTGTTCCTGTCCGGCGAGTGGCCGCTGTGGCGCATCGGTCGAAGGCGTCGGCCACCGCTCGTACACCACCACCGTGAGCGCGACGGTCAGGGCGCCGAGCAGCCAGCCGCCGAGCACGTCCGTCGGCCAGTGCACGCCCGTCCACACGCGGGTGAGGCCCACGCCGATGACGGAGACCGCCGCGACGGTGAGGGCGATACGCCACAGGACGCGCCCGGCGCCGTACAGGTGCAGGAGCCAGAGCAACAGGCCGCAGACCACCGCCGCCGTCATGGCGTGGCCGGACGGGAAGGCGGCGTAATGGGCCGAGTCCACAGGGTCCGGCCACACGGGGCGCTCCCGGCCGACCGCGGCCTTCATGCCCTGCTGAAGCAGCGTGCCGAGCAGGGTGACGGCTCCCAGCCAGAGTGCGGGCCGCCAGGCCGAGCGGCGGGTGATCAGCCAGAGCACGGTCGCGGTGGCCAGGGCACGCATGGTCCAGGGGTCCCACACCCAGTCCGTCAGAATGCGAGCCGTCTGCGTGACGTCGGGCTCGTCGACCGCCCACTCGTGCGTCGTACGCGCGATGTCGCTGTCCAGGTCCATGAGCGGGTCCCAGGAGAGGGTGATCAGCGCGATCAGCAGCACGGAGGGAACGGCGAGGGCCACCGCGGCGCGGACGGCGGCTGTGGGGGCCGCTGTGCGGGGTGGCGAGTCGAGGGTGGGGGAGTGCATGTATTGATCCTCGCCGACCGGTGGGGCGGAAGGCCAACTCCGGTGCGTACATCCTCTTGTGCGCTTGGTTAGCCCAGCGCCCGCAGCCCCGGCACGAACGCCACCAGCAGTGGAATCACCGGCACCAGCGCCGCGGACGCCGTGAGCCGCAGCCGGTGGACGGGCGGAAGGCGGTCCGGAGGAGTGAGCAGGCGGTTGACGCGCTGCGGGACGTGGGCCTGCGGTGTGGGGCAGGGGCCGAACACACCCCGGTCCTCGTTCAGTTCCACCAGCGCGAGGGCGGTCGTCAGCCGGCCGAAGCGGCGGGACGCCATGTCGTCGGCGGCGAGCTCGACCAGCCGGTGCATCTCGTCGCGGAACGCCGCGAACACGGGTACCTGCGGAAAGCCGTTCGCCAGCGCTGCCGAGGAGTGCAGCAGCCAGTCGTGCCGGGCCCGCGCGTGCCCCTGCTCATGCGCGAGCACGGCGTCCAGCTGGCTCCCCTTGAGGCGGCGCAACGCGGCGGTGGTGATGACGAGTTGGGGCGCCGCCCCGGGCAGCCACCAGGCATCCGGACGCTCGCCCTCCAGCACGACGAGCCGGTCGCCGGCGGGCTCCTCGCCGGGCAACAGCGGGGCACGTACGCGGAGTTCGGCCCGCTCGCGGCGGCGTCGCCCACGGGCCCGTACGATCTCGCGGACCAGCATCGCCGCGCTCCACACGCCGCCACAGGCGAGCGCCACGGCGGTCGCCGCGGCCCAGGGGCTCGCTTCGGCGAGCGCGTAGGCGTCCACGACGTCGTGCGGGGCGGGGGCGAACACATGACCGCGCACCGCCTGCCAGGCGGCAGCCGCGCTGAGGGTCATCGAGAGCACGCAGCACAGCAGGATTGCCACGACCACGCACTGCCACACCCACAGGGCGACCACCGGTTCGCGGTCCGCCCAGCTGGCTCGGGCGAGCAGCCGCGGAGCCAGGACGGCGGCCAGGGCGCCGAGCAGCAGCAGTGCCGCGGGGACCATCATGAGAGCAAGCCTATTTGCGCGGTGTCGCCGAAGGATACGGGCTGCCGGGCCAAGTGACACAGACCACGATCTCGTACAGCCCCGGCCTGCACGTCACATGGTGAGCAGCATCGCCAGCATCCCGATACCCATCGAGAGCCGGCAGGCCCGCGCCAGCTCCGGGCGATCGGCCAGTCCGGCCGTGCGGGCGGCTCGAGCGCCTCCGTTGACCCCCTCGGGTCCGGCGACGGTGACCGGCACCAGGCGCGTGCCGGTCCACAGCACATACCCGGTGAAGTACGCGAGGAGCGCCCCCGTCAGCACCGGCGGCCCGGAGTGCGCCCCGCCTGCCATCACCGCCGCCATGTAGACCATCGCGGACGCGCCCACGAGGTGGTGAAGGTGATGCCGGTCGCCCCGCGCCGTCCACAGGGCCTGCAGCGCGGCTGTACCGAACACGGCCGCACAGGCGAGCCAGGCCCAGCGCGGGGGCGTCAGTACGGCGGCGGGCACGGCCATCGCGGCCATGCCGAATCCCATGAGGGCCTCACCGCCCGCCGTGCGCCGCTGCTCCTCGACGGAACTGCGCATCCGCAGCAGACAGCAGGCCCCGGTCGCCGCGCACAACGCTACGAGCAGCCAGAGCGCCGACACCGGTCCGTGCACCGCGCACCTCCCCGATCGACGGTGTTTCGGACAGCCCGGTCGAAGAGATGCCCCGGCCTGCTCGCGTGCACGCGAGCGCAGGGATGTGTACGGGGAGCGTGCGGGGGTGCACCTGCCTCGGGAGCGGGTGCTGCGCGCCGGGCAGGCCGGACACCGTACGCTCGCAGCGACGGTACGACGGCAGGGACTGCGGGCACTCGGGGGCGCACAGGCATGACGACAGTGAACGGGCGGACGATAGCGGGGGACACCGTCGCGGCGGTGGTACGGCAGTGGCGGACGGTCCGTCCCGACCTCGACACCCGACCCATAGAGATCATCGGCCGCATCAACCGTTGTGCCGCCCTGCTCCAGCAGGCGGAGGACGCCCCGCTGCGCCATGCCGGTCTCACCCGCCCCGAGTACGAGCTGCTGGCCGCCCTGCGCCGCACCGGCCGTGAGCTGACCCCCAGTGAGCTGGCCCGGGAGACCTTCTCCTCCGGCGCCGCCGTCACCAAGCGGCTCAAGCAGCTGACCGGGCGCGGCCTCGTCGAGCGCCGCGGCGACAGCCGTGACCGGCGCGTCGCCCATCTGCGTCTCACGGACGCCGGACGCGAACTCGTCGACGAAATCCTCCCCGAACAACTCGCGTACGAGACGGCCGTCCTGTCCGGGGTCGACTCATCGAAGCAAGGCGAACTCGGCGCGCTTCTCGGGGAGTTGCTGGGTCGGCTCGAAGAGCGGCTGGCCGCGCCGCAGGTCTGAGCGCTCCCGTCGCGTCAGAAACTTTTTGGTTACCGACCGTTGACATGAGAGCTATGTCACTCCTACGTTCAGGCACGCCGGTTCGGTGATCCGGCTGACGTGCGAAATGTCGAACAGCTCTGGGTGTGGGGGAGGTGTGTCCGCGATGTCGAACCGGTTCGACGAGGTGGCCGAAAGCAGCCGCACCTCGGTGCAGGCAGGCGGCGGCACCCCTGCGCCCACAGGCAGCCGCATACCCGTGAACAGCGGCAGCCCCACACCCGTCAACATCGGCGAGATCGCCCGCCTCGCCGGTGTCTCGCGCAGCACGGTCTCGTACGCCCTGAGCGGCAAGCGGCCGATCTCGGAACGGACCCGGCTGCGCATCCAGCAGGTCATCGACGAACACGGCTTCCAGCCCAACGCCAGCGCCCGCGCCCTGGCCCACGGCCGCACCCAGACCATCGGCGTGGTGTTCCCGCCGGCCGGACGGCGCTACACCGACATGCAGCTCGACTTCCTCAGTGCGGTGATCGACGCCGCCGCCGCGCACGACCACGACGTACTGCTGTCCCGCAGCGGTGAGGGCTGGGACGAGGCCTTCGACCGGCTGGTGGGCCAACGCCGCGTGGACGGCGCGATCCTGATGGAGATACGCGTCCAGGACTCGCGGGTGGACCGGCTCCTCGGCACCGGGTTCCCCTTCGTCACCATGGGGCGGACCGCGGACCCCGACGCCCTGTCCTGGGTCGACATGGACTGGACGGAACTCACCGCCCGCTGCGTACGGCATCTCGCCGAGCTCGGTCACCGGAGGCTCGCCCTGGTGAACCGGCCGCGGGAGCTGTTCGCCGTGGGCTACGAGGCGGCGCACCGAGCCGTCGACGGCTTCCGGGTGGCCGTCGACGAGCTGGGGCTGACCGGCGAGATCCACCACTGCGGGGACGACGCGGCCTCCGGCGAGGCGGTCGTGCAGGAACTCCTCGACCACGACCCGCTGACGACCGGGCTCGTCGTGCTCAACGAGGCGGCGCTCGTGGGCTTGTACCGCGGGCTCGACCGGGCCGGACTGTCCGTGCCCGGCGATGTCTCGGTGACCGGCGTCGTCGGCGCCCGCTGGGCCGAGACGGTCACCCCGATGATGACCGGCTTCGACAACTCGTCGGACGTCATGGGCCGGCTCGCCGTGGACCTCCTGCTGGCACGGCTGGAGGGCTCCTCGACGGCGAAGCCCCGGCAGCACCTGCTCACCCCCGAACTCACGGTCCGCGCGAGCACCGGCCCCGCGCAGACGCGCAGTTGATCCACGCACCCTCTGGGAGACGCACATGTCGAACCGGTTCGACCGCCGCTCGTTCATGCGGATATCGGGCTCTGGAGTTCTCGCCGCGGGCCTGGCCGGCCCGCTCACCGCCTGCGGCGGCTCGGAGAGCGGCTCGTCCGGCTCCAACGAGCTCGTCTGGTGGGACTACCTCGTCGAGGAGGCCCGTCAGCCCGGGATGAAGGCCCTCATCGCCGACATCGAGAAGCAGGTCGGCGTGAAGATCACCCGACGGACCTTCCCTTTCGCCGAGTTGGAGCCCGCGATCATCAAGGGCGCCGCCTCCGGGGACCTGCCGGACATCGCGATCATCGACAACACCTCGATGAACTCCTTCGTCCCGCAGGGACTCCTCACCGACCTCACCGGCCGCGTGAAGAAGTGGGGCCAGTCGAAGGCGTACTACGAGGGCCCGTGGAACAGCGGCGTCATCGACGGCAAGACGTACTCCGTACCGAACAACTCCAACTGCCTCTGCCTGTACTACAACACCGAGATGCTCGAGGCCGCGGGCGTCGAGCCCCCGAAGACCTGGGACGAGCTCGCCGAGGCGGCGAAGAAGCTCACCAAGGGTGACACGTTCGGGTTCGCCATGAGTGCGATCAAGACCGAGGAGGGCGTCTTCCAGTTCGAGCCCTTCCTCTGGTCCACCGGCGGTGACCTGGACACCTTCGGCACCGACGGCGCCAAGGCGCTCGGGTTCCTCAAGGAGTTGGTGGACGCGGGTTCGCTGTCGAAGCAGTGCGTGGGCTGGACGCAGCAGGACGCCAACAACCAGTTCGTGTCGGGCCGTGCGGCCATGCAGATCAACGGGCCCTGGCAACTGCCCGCCCTGCAGGACCAGACGAAGGTCAAGTGGGGTGTCGTACCGATTCCCGTCGACAAGGAGCCGGCGAGCTGCCTCGGCGGTGAGAACTGGGTGATCCTCAAGACCAGCGGCAAGGCCGACCAGTGCTGGGAGGCCATCGTGCGCAGCCAGGAGAAGACGGTCCTGGCCAAGTACCTCGACGGGCTCGGCCTGTTGCCCGCCCGCTCCGACATGGCCGATGCGGGCAAGTGGGCCACCGACCCCACTCTGAAGGTCTTCGTGCAGGAGTTCGCCAACGCCCGCCCCCGCTCCTACGGCCCGAACTACCCGCAGTTGTCGCAGGCGATGGCCGAGGCCCTCCAGGCGTCCCTCACGGGCAGCTCCAGCCCGCAGGCCGCCGCGCGGAAGGCCGCGTCCGCCATCACGCCCAAGCTGCAGAAGTAAGGCAGGGAATGAGCCTTCAGGTGAAAGCCCGCGAGCCGCTGAAGGCGGTGGAGAAGACGGAGACCGTGCGGCGCGGCCGTTCACTGGCGGTGCGCCGCACGCGGGCCGGGTACGTCATGTCGGCGCCGGCCCTGCTGTTCCTCGGCGCGACCATGCTCTTCCCGCTCGCCTACAACTTCTGGACGTCCGTCCACGACGTCGCCATCGGTGATCTCCTCACCGGGGACTGGCAGTTCAGCGGCGCCGACAACTACGACAGCGTCGCCTCCGAAGGCGCCTTCTGGCACGCGATGCGCATCTCGCTGGTGTTCACGGCCGGCTCGCTGTTCTTCCAGTTCACGATCGGCTTCGCGCTGGCGCTGCTGTTCGCGAAGACGTTCCCGCTCGCGGGCCTGTTCCGCTCGCTGATGCTGGTGGCCTGGCTGCTGCCGCCGATCGTCAGCGGCACCCTCTTCCGCTGGATGCTCGACGCCGATGCGGGCGCGTACAACGAACTCCTGCGCCTCGTCGGCCTCGACTCCCTCGCCCACAACTGGCTGACCGACCCCAGCACCGCCCTGCCCGGCGTCATCGCCGCCAACATCTGGGTGGGCGTGCCCTTCAACATGCTGTTGCTTCTGGTCGGCCTGCAGTCCATCGACCCGACGCTCTACGAGGCGGCCGAAATCGACGGCGCCGGACCGTGGCAGCGGCTGCGGCACATCACCGTCCCGATGATGAAGCCGGTCTCGGCGGCCGTGCTGCTGCTCGGCCTCATCTACACCTTCAAGGTCTTCGACCTGGTCTTCGTCCTCACCGGCGGCGGGCCCGTCGACAGCACGAGAGTCCTGCCGCTGTACGTGTACGAGATCGCCTTCAAACTCTTCCAGCTCGGCCGGGGCGCGGCGGCGGGCGCGCTCCTGCTGGTCATCCCACTGATCGTCGCCATCGTCTACGTACGGCGCCTGCGCAAGGAAGGAGCCGCCTCATGACCCGTACCAAACGGCCCTGGCTGCTCACGCTCGTCGCGGGCGTCATCACGGCCTTCTTCCTGCTGCCGCTGTACTGGATGATCGCCACCTCGCTGAAGAAGCCCGACCAGGTGCTCGTCTCGCCACCGCAGTGGATCCCCTCGCCGTTCACGGGAGACAGCTACTCGCGGGCCCTCGACAAGGAGATGCTCGGCCAGGCGCTGCTCAACAGCGTCGTCATCTCGCTGGGCGTGGTGGCGCTGACGCTGCTGCTCGCGGTGCCCCTGACGTACGCCGTCGCCCGGATCCGGATGCGGGGCTCCGGCGCGATGGTCCTGTCGCTGCTGGTGGCGCAGTTGCTGCCGAGCATCGTGCTGGCCGCGCCACTGTTCATCGTGCTGCGGCAGGTCGAGCTGACGAACACCCTCATCGGCCTGGTGATCGCCGATACGACGCTGACGCTGCCCTTCGCGGTCATCGTGCTGCGGCCACTGGTGCGGGCCATGCCCGTCGAGGTGGAGGAGGCGGCGCTGGTCGACGGCTGCGGCCTGCCGGGGGTGCTGTGGCGGGTCGTGCTGCCCGTGATGCGGCCCGGACTGATCGCGATCGGCGGCTTCTCGTTCCTGCTCGGCTGGGGCGAGTTCGTCTTCGGGATCACGCTGAACAGCGATCCGAAGGTGCAGCCGGTCACCGTCCTGCTCAACACCTTCGTCGGCCAGACGGGTACCGACTGGGGGCCGCTCATGGCGGTCGCCACGCTCGTCAGCATCCCCGTGGTATGCGTCTTCGCGATGCTCCAGCGCTACATCGTCGGCGGGCTGACCGCCGGCAGCGTCAAATCTTGAGACCACTCCTGAGACCACTGAGACCCCTGAGATCCGTCCTGAGATCCACCACAACTCCCTCAGCGACTGAAGTAGCTCCGCCCGTACGCAAGGAGATCCATGCCCGTCTTCCGTGTGCTCGACGAGGCCCTGGAAGTGCGGCACCGCCACGAGGTGCTGCGTGTCGAGGCCTGGGGCACGGACAGTGCCCGCGTCCGGGTCGCCCAGTACCGCATCCCCACGGACAGCGTCGGCGCCCTCGACACGGCGCCGGAGCGCGGCGGCACCGTGACCGTCGGCGCCG
Source organism: Streptomyces vastus (assembly GCF_039532825.1). Lineage (NCBI taxonomy): Bacteria > Bacillati > Actinomycetota > Actinomycetes > Kitasatosporales > Streptomycetaceae > Streptomyces > Streptomyces vastus. The sequence goes on along the minus strand of NZ_BAAASJ010000019.1, from coordinate 49,228 downwards.
AGAAGACCACGGCCCAGCTGGTCAACGGCGAGCTGACCGTCACGGTCGCCTTCCACGGCGCCGAGTCACAGCTGACCTTCACCCGCACCAGTACCGGCGAGGAACTGCTCGCCGAGCAGCCGGAGCACCCATGGGCCCCAGGTGCCCGGGAGTTCAAGGGCAACCGGTCCGGCGCGTACGAGATCCACCAGAGGTTCGCGGCGTACGAGGGCGAGCGGCTCTACGGTCTCGGCCAGCACACTCACGGCCGCCTCGACCACAAGGGCCTGCGGCTCGACCTCGTCCAGCGCAACGGCGAAGTGTCCATCCCCTTCCTGCTCTCCAGCCGGGGCTACGGCTTTCTGTGGAACCAACCCGCCCTCGGCCGGGTCGAGTTCGCCGAGAACGCGACCCGCTGGACCGCCGACCAGGCCCGCGGAATCGACTACTGGATCACGGCCGCGCCCACCCCACGCGACATCCTCGCCCGGTACGCCGACGCCACCGGCCACGCACCCGAACTCCCCGACTGGGCCAGCGGCTTCTGGCAGTGCAAGCTCCGCTACCGCACCCAGGACGAACTCCTCGCCGTGGCCCGCGAGCACAAGAGACGCGGACTGCCCATGTCCGTCATCGTCACCGACTACTTCCACTGGTCGGCGATGGGCGACTACCGCTTCGACCCCGACGAATGGCCCGACCCCCAGGCCATGATCGACGAACTCGCCGAACTCGGCATCGAGTTGATGGTCTCCATCTGGCCCACCGTGTCCCCCCTGTCGGAGAACTACGAGGACTTCCGCGACCGCGGTCTGCTCCTCGGCTCCGACCAGGGCGCCGAAGTGCACCACCTCGTCCAGGACAAGGGCATGGCGGCCCGCATGCAGGTCTCCGTCTACGACCCGACCAACCCCGAGACCCGCGCGTACGTCTGGGACCTGATCCGGCGCAACTACCTCGACCTGGGCATCCGCGTCTTCTGGCTGGACGCCTGCGAGCCCGAACTCGACCCGGCCCACCACGAAAACACGACGTTGTACGCAGGTCCCGGCGCCCAGACCGTCAACGTCTACCCCCGCGACAACGCCCGCCTCTTCGCCGACGGCATGGCCGCCGCCGGACAACCCGGCACCGTCCTGCTGTCCCGCTCGGCCTGGGCGGGCGCCCAGAAGTACGGAGCGGCCGTCTGGTCCGGAGACATCCCCGCGACCTGGGATTCGCTGCGCGCACAGGTGCGGGCGGGGCTGTCCATCGCCGTCTCCGGCATCCCCTGGTGGACCACCGACATCGGCGGCTTCCACGGCGGAGACCCGGACGATCCGGCGTACCGCGAACTGATGATCCGCTGGTTCCAGTACGGCGTCTTCTGCCCCCTCTTCCGCCTGCACGGCGACCGCGAACCCCGTATGCCCTGGGGGTACGCGCAGACCGGCGGCCCCAACGAGGTCTGGTCGTACGGCGAGGAGGCGTACGGGATTCTGAAGGAACAGCTCTTCCTGCGCGAGCGGCTGCGGCCCTACCTCCACGAGCAGATGCGGGTCGCGGCGGCCGACGGTGTGCCGCCCATGCGGCCGCTCTTCGTCGACTTCCCACAGGACGAGGCGAGTTGGGCCGTCGAGGACCAGTTCCTCTTCGGACCGGACATCCTTGTCGCACCCGTCACGGAACCGGGCACGCGCAGCCGTGAGGTGTACCTCCCCGCGGGCCGCGCCTGGACCGACGCCTGGACGGGCGACGCGTACGAGGGCGGCCGGACGCTCACCGTCGAGGCGCCGATCGAACGCATCCCCCTCTTCACCAGTCAGGGAGCCGAGCTGCCCCTCAAGCAGGAGGGCGAGTGATGCGCCGGTAGCAGAGGCCAGGCCTATTCCTCGCCCGCGGTACAGAGACCGAACATCGCGCCCTGCGGATCCCGTGGCACGGCGATGCGCTTGCCGTCCCCGATCGTGGTGGGTTCCATGAGGAGGGTGCCGCCGGCGTCGGTGCAGTCCTGCGCGGTCCTGTCGACGTTCTCGACGGCGAAGTAGGGCAGCCAGTGGGACGGCACCTCGTGCGGGAACTTGTCGCCCATCTCCACCATGCCGCCGAAGTCGGATCCCTCGATGCCCCACTGCGTGTACGACTCCGAGGCGTGGACCGTCCACCCGAACGCCGCGGTGTAGAAGGCGGTCACCGCCACGGGGTCGCGCGTCATCAACTCGACCCAGCCGAGCGAGCCCGGCGCGTTGAACACCCCCGCACCGGGGAAGGATCGCGCCTGCCACAGCTGGAAGGCCGCGCCGCCCGGATCGGTCACCACCGCGAAACGGCCCAGATCGAACACGTCCATCGGCTCCAGGAGGACTTCACCGCCCGCGGCCCGAACGGCCGCCACGGCCACGTCCGCGTCGGGCACCCAGAACGACACGTTCCAGGCGACGGGCTGCGACTCCTGGTACAGCGGGGTCAGCGCCGCCACCGGTGCTTCGCCGAGGTGCGCGATGGTGTAGCCGCCCGCCTCCTGACGAGGATCCGTCTCCGGGCGCCAGCCGAAGATGTTGGTGTAGAACCGCTTGGCCGCCTCCAGATCGCTGGTCCCCAGCTCGGTCCAGCAGGGCCCGCCGGGCACCGCCTTGTCCAACTTCATGGCTTTCCTTCCGCCGGAAGCGCTTCTCCCTGCACGCTAGACCCGCCCCCGGAGTCTCGGCCATCCGACGGAAACCCCATCGCGAGCGGGCCCCAAGCGGCGTACCCTCGGCGTCGTACCGCACCTCATGGCGGCCTCCTCACGCTCATCGACCCGGAGGTCCCCGCATGTCCGCGCTCAAGGTGCGCCCCTTCCACCGCGACGACCGTGACCAGCTCACCGAGCTCGTCAACGCTCACGTCGCCGCCGTTCTCCCCGGTGTCTCTGTTTCCGTGAACACCGTGCTGAGCGAACTCCAGCGTCAGCCCGACGAGTTCATCACCGACCCCTGGGTGGCCGAGCGGGTCACCCTCGTCGCCGAGCAGCGCCAGTACGTGGTGGCCGGCGCGCATCTGCTGCGCTACCGGGCCGACGCCGAGGTCGGCCAGGACTACCGTGACGCCGGCGAGATCAACTGGTTCGTCTGCCATCCGACCGCCTCCTTCTGGCCGGACTCCGAGGACGCCGCCGAGCTGCTGATGGCTGCCTGCGTCGCCCAGCTCGCCCGCTGGAACGTCCGCGTACGGTATGCCGAGGGCGCCCTGCCCGCCCCCGCCGTGTACGGCGTGCCCCGGCCCTGGCCGCACATCCGCGCCGCATACGAACGGGCCGGCTTCCGGCACACGGGCGGCACGGAGGTCATCCTGATCGCCGAAGTGGCCGATCTGCCGTCGCTGACGCCGCTTGCCGGTGTTTCCGTCGACCGCACCCTCGGCGAGTGCGGCACCCGCTTCACGGCACGGACAGACCGGCACGCTCTCGGCTTCATCGAGATCGACACCGCCCTGAGCCGCCCCGAGCGCCACGCCCGAAGCGGCGGCCTCGCCGACATCGGCAACTTCCACATCGAGCAGCCACTCGGCGGCCTGGACTCCTGGCTCTTCGCCCAGGCCGCCCACTGGCTGCGCCTCTGTGGAGTGGAGCGGCTCCTCGCGTACGAGAACGCCGAGACCGCCGAGGATGCGGAGGCGATCGGACGCTTGACCGCCGCGGGCTTCCACGAGCTGACCCGCACGGACCGAGGCTGGGTGCACCAGTGACGCGTGTGGGCCGGCGGCATCGTCCGCCGACCCACGACCCGGCGGGCAACTACCCGGCGCCGCCCGGGAGTTGAGCGCCAGCTGTCGCGGCGTCGTCCCCGCCGACGGGGTGCAGTACCCGTGTCGGCACCGCCTCATGTCCGCGAAGGGAGGGAGCCGTGCCGTCCCACCAGTCGGCGTTGCCGTCCTCGATGCAGCGGAGCAGGACTCCCTCGCGGAGCGCCCAGGGGCAGATGGTCACCTCGTCGATGCCCATCAGCTTCATGGTGGTGTGCGCGACGATCGCCCCGGCCAGGGACTGACCGGCGCGGGCGGCGGAGATGCCCGGCAGATCGGCGCGTTCCGCGGCCGACAGCTCCGCGAGCCGGCTTGTGGCCCGGCGCAGGTCGGCACGGGTCATGCCGCGCGGTGTGAAGGGCCCTGACCGGCCGGGCGGCGCCCCGCACAGCCGGCCCAGCTGCTGGAACGTACGCGAGGTGGCGACGGTCGTACGCGGCGCCTCCCAGCGTATGCGGGCCGCGACATCGCGCAGTTGGTGGCGCACATGGCGGCGCAGCGCCCTGGTCCTGCGCTCCGACGGCGGATCCTGACCGCGGAAGTACTCGCGGGTGAGCCGGTTGGCCCCCAGCGGCAGCGAGATCGCGAAGTCCGGCAGCTTGCTGCGGCCGAACGCCACCTCCAGCGAGCCGCCCCCGATGTCCAGCATGGCCAGCGGACCCGCACGCCAGCCCATCCACCGGCGCGCGGCCAGGAACGTCAGCTCGGCCTCGACCTCGCCGGGCAGGATGTGCAGCGGCACCCCGGACTCCGCGGCGACCTGTCGCAGGATCTCCGTGCGGTTCGGGGCGTCCCGCACGATCGCGGTGGCGAAGGCGAAGGGCCGCCTGACACCCCACCGTCTGCCCTCGTCCCGGGCGGCCGTGACGGCACCGACAAGCCGGGCCACCTGCTCGTCCGGCAGGTGGCCGCCACGCTCGACGTGCTCCGAGAGTCTCAGTCGCCGTTTCGCGGTGTGCACGGGCAGTGGAACAGCGCCGTCCGTCTCCGCGATGACCAGCCGTACCGTGTTCGAGCCCACATCGAGCACTCCCATACGCATCCCTTCCCCGTACCCGGGGCGGCGTCCGCCATGCGGTGGGCCCGCGCGCGCCCGAGTGCGCGCCCCCCCAGAAGGGCCCCGCGGGGCGCCGTTTCAGCTGGTCCCTCGGGGTACACGAAGGGCATGGACACCTTCGGCAGAGGTTTGGCCATCCCTCAAGAGATCGCGGCGGGGGCCATCCCCTTCGCGATGGGGGTGGTGATCGCGTCGATGCTGATCCTTGCGGTGTGGCTGGGTATGCGCGTGCGTTCCCGGGAACCCGAGCCGCCGCGTCCGGAGGACCAGCCCCATCTCCCCGACTCCGGCCCCGTCCACGAGGTCCGCGAGATGCGCGAGCCCGACGAGGTGCCGCATGACGGCGGCTTCCTCGCCCCGCACGAGCTGCGGGGCTTCGGCAACATCCGCTCGCACACCGCGAAGGACCAGAGGCCGCCGCGCTGGAGTCCGAACAGCAGCGGCGGGTTCGGCAGCGGCAGCCCCGGACACCACTGAGGGTCGCCGGCCGGTCCACGAAGGGGCGGGGCTTGTGACGGAGCCCCGTCCCGTCGGGGGCTGCCCCGGCGACCCGGACAGGTGCGAGCCGCGGCGCTCGGGCGTCGCCAGTAGGGAGCGGCCGTGACCGCCATGCAGCCGTTCGTCGACCGGCTCGACCACCCCGTGTACGTGGTGACCGTCACGGCCGATGCAGAGCGAGCCGGCTGCCTGGTGACCTTCGCCTCGCCGTGCTCGATCAAGCCCGCACGTTTCATGGTCTGGCTGTCGCCACTGAACAGGACCTACCGGGTGGCACGGTCCGCCGAACAGCTCGCGGTGCATCTGCTCGGGCGCGACCAGCACGCGCTCGCGGAACTGTTCGGCGGCGAGACCGGCGACCGCGTGGACAAGTTCGCCCGCACGGACTGGACGCCGGGCCCCGGCGGCATTCCCGTACTGGACGACACGCTCGCCTGGTTCGTGGGCCGGGTCGAAGAGCACATCGACACAGGTGACCACATCGGCTTCCTGCTCAGCCCCGTCGCGGGCGAGGCACAGGCGTCGACGGAGCGCGAACCCTTGTGCCTGAGCGATATCGCCGACATCACTGCCGGGCACCCGGTCAGTTGATGCCGGGCACTTCGCACACGGCGACCGCGTCCTCCAAGAGGCTGCCGAGGATCAGGGTTCCGTCGTGTGCGTACACGCTGGTCACCATCCGGTAGCCCGCCCTGGGCCGCCTGAGGTCGTGGCGGACGCTGCCGTCGGGGCCGATGCCCATGACGCGCGCGACCGGCAGCGGGCGGATACGCAGAGGGCGTACGGCCCGCCAGACCACCCGGCGAGCGTGGACCGGCGCGTGTCGCAGCCAGTCGAGGGGAGCTTGCCGTGGACCTGCCAGGGCGACCCAGATCGTCCCGCCCGCGCCACGGGAGAGGTTGTCCGGGAAGCCCGGGAGGTTCTCGGTCAGGGTGTCGCGGCGGCCGGCCCGCGGGCCGGACAGCCACAGCCGGGTCAGACGGTACGCGCCGGTCTCGGCCACCACGACACAGGACTCGTCGTCGGACAGCACGACTCCGTTCGCGAAGTCGAGGCCGTCCAGCAGGACTTCCGGCGCGCCGTCGTCGGGCCGGAGCCGGAACAGCCGTCCGGTAGCCGTGTGCTCCATGAGATCGCCGAGCCAGTCCTGAAGGCCGTATCGCGTGCTGGAGGCGGTGAAGTACACGGTGCCGTCCGCCGCCGCGGTCGCGTTGCTGCAGAACCGCAGCGGCGCACCGGCCACGGAGTCCACGAGAACCTCGACCCTGCCCTCACCGGAGCCGCCTGGACCGCCGGAGCCGGGGGTGACGCGCAACAGTCCGCGCTCCGCGTCACACACCAACAGCCGTCCGTCCCGCAGGACTTCGAGCCCCAGCGGCCGCCCTCCGGTACGGGCGAGCTGCTCCATCCGGGCGGGACCGTGGGTGTGGACACGAAGGATGCGACCGTCCTCGACGCCCGTGACCACACGGCGTTCGTGGTCGAGGACCACGTCCTCCGGGCCCGTGCCACCGAGCAGGATCCGACGCGGGGACGGCAGCGGCCGAGGAGGGTTTCGGCGCGGTGTCATGAAGCGCGTTGTGCCCGGATGCAGCGCGTCAACTCTTCTGCGTAGGGCAGCGCGACACCGGCACCGATCACCACGCTCAGGCCCAGCAGGTACGGGGCGGACAGCGGCCTCTCCTTGGGCAGCAGCTTCCAGTCGTCGCGGCCGGGCCCACCACGCAGTGTCGCGCGCACCTGATCCGAGTGCAGGCAGCCGATGAAGGCGAGCCCCGACAGCGGCAGCACCTCCAGGAAACTGTGGATGTGCTGCTCGACGGGGCGGACTTCGCGCTTCTCGGTGGCCAGGGTCACGTCGTAGAGGGCGGTGGCGCTGTGGGCAGCCGCGGCGCCACCCATGACGGACAGGACAAGAGGATTGATCCGGGCCAGCAGGCCCATGGCGACCGGGACCCCGGCCTCGGTCATCATGAGCGCGTGTACGACGGACTCCTTCGTGCCGGCCGTGTGCTCGATTCGGGTGTGCCGGTGCATCCACCAGTCGGCGACCGCGGGCACGACCCACAGGGGCAGCATCCCGAAGAGCAGAAACCTCCGGTTCGCGTCCTCCACGTCGGTGGACGAGAGGGGAACCGGCAACCGGGCGCGTCCCCGCCGCCAGTGCCTCCACGAGTCGGTCAGGGACTTGCCGGGCAGAGCCATGGAAACCTCCGTCAACACGAGGATGTGGCGTGCCCGGCTCCGGTACCCGGCACCGGCCCGGGCACACTCGCCGTCGGCTGTCGCACCGGGCTTGCCCGGGGGCTCGGTGTCAGCGGTTCCGCAGCGCCTTGATCAGCTCGTCCTTCGACATCGAGGAACGGCCCTTGATGCCGACCTTCTTGGCTTCCTCGTAGACGTCCGACTTCGACTGTTCCTCGTACTTGCCGCGCTTGCCGCCCTTGCGGGAGGAGGACGTCGGGCTGTTGGCGATCCGCGCCGCCTTCTCCTTGCCCGCGCCCTCGCGGCGCAGCGACTGATACGTCTTCTCGTCCTTGATCTGCGGCCTGGGCATGAAAATCCCTTCCTTCCTCGACGGCACGTTTCGGGTACCCTCCACCGGCCACCCGGAACGCATGGTGCGAATCGGATACACGATGATGACCGAGCAGGCCGGCCCCCGTGAGCTCGTACGGCATGTGGTGGCCGCGGAGCAGGCCGGATTCGACTTCTCCGTCACCTCGGACCACTACTTCCCGTGGCTCGAGGAACAGGGCCACGCCCCGTACGCGTGGAGCGTGCTCGGCGCAGCGGCGCAGGCCACCTCCACGATTCCCCTCATGACGTACGTGACCTGCCCGACGACCCGTTATCACCCGGCGGTCGTCGCGCAGAAGGCCGCCACGACACAGCTGCTCGCCGAGGGCCGCTTCCGGCTCGGACTGGGCTCAGGCGAGAACCTCAACGAGCATGTGGTGGGCGGCGGTTGGCCCGCCGCGCACATCCGTCTCGGCATGCTGGAAGAGGCCGTGGAGATCATCCGCGCCCTGTTCACCGGTGAGACCCTCAACCACCACGGCGAGCACTTCGACGTGGTCAACGCCAAGCTGTACGACCTCCCCGACGAACCGACCCCGATCGGCATCGCCGCCTCGGGCGAGCACTCCTGCGCACTCGCCGGCCGGCTGGCCGACCTGTTGATCGCCACCGAGCCCAAGTCCGAGCTGGTGGACTCCTTCGACCGCCACGGCGGAACGGGCAAGCCCAGGGTGGGCCAACTCCCCGTCTGCTACGACCCCGACAAGGACGCCGCCGTCACCCGGGCCCACGAGCAGTTCCGCTGGTCGCTCGGCGGCTGGCCGGTCAACGCCGAGCTCCCCGGCCCCGCGAACTTCGACGCGGCCACCGGGTACCTACGCTCCGAGGACGTCGCCCAGACCATCCCGTGCGGCGACGACGTCGACACCTTCGTCGAGGCCGTACGCCCCTACGTCACGGCGGGCTTCACGGAAATAGCTCTCGTCCAGGTCGGCGGCGACCACCAGCAGCCGTTCCTGGACTGGGCGGAGAAAGAGCTGCTGCCGGCGCTGAAGGAGCTGTGAAGGAGACCCGCTCCGCAAGACCCCTGCGAGACCCGAGCAAAAGGATCTACCCACCATGGCCATCGCCGAGTACCGCCTCGTAGCCCTGGACTGCCCGGATCCCCCGGCCCTCGCCACCTTCTACGCGGGTGTGCTCGGCGGTGACGTGAAGCAGTACGACGACGACTGGTACGACCTCTACGTGCCCGGCGGCCACCACATCTCGTTCCAGCGTGCTCCCGGCTACCGCCCGCCCGACTGGCCGCGCGCCGACGACAACTCCCAGCAGATGCATCTGGACTTCACCGTTCAGGACATCGACACCGCCGAGACCCAGGTACTGGCCCTCGGCGCCACCCCACTCGACCTGGACGACGAGAACGGCCGCCGACGCTTCCGCGTGTACGCGGATCCGGTCGGTCATCCGTTCTGCCTGTGCTGGGACTGACGAGGGAAGCCTTACGGCCGATACCGCAGCGGATGGTCCGCGGGCACCTCCACCACCGCGATCTCGGTCCCGTCCGGGTCGGTGAGCCACATCTCGATCAGACCCCACGGTTCCTTGACCGGAGGCCGCAGGACCTCGACGCCCCGAGCCGTCAGCTCCTCGTACGCGGCCGTCGCGTCCGCCACCTGGAGCCACAGCTTGACCGCGGGGGAGGGAGGTTCGGCGGAGCGGCCGGCGACTTCCAGGAAGCCGCCGCCGAGGAAGTAGACGGTGCCGCGTTCGGGGCCGGTGCCGAACTCGCGGTAGACGGCGAGGCCCAGTTGCTCGCCGTAGAAGGCGCGGGAGCGGTCGGGGTCGGTCGGGCGGAGCAGGGTCCGGCTGCTCAGTACATGCACCATGGAGTCGCACCCTAGTGGGAGGGTTACGCTCGTCGGTGCCCGGGCCGCGCCGAGATTCGGAGAACTCTTCCATGGACACCGCCGCCTCCATCGGACTGACCTTCCGCGATGCCACGGACGCCGACGTCGACTCCCTTGTCGCGCTGATCGAATCGGCCTACCGCGGGGACTCCAGCCGGATCGGCTGGACCACCGAGGCGGACATCCTGGAGGGGCAGCGGACGGACCCGGAGGGTGTGCGTGAGGTCATCAAGTCGCCCGACAGCCGGCTGCGCGTCGTCGAGCGCGACGGCACCCTGATCGCCTGCTGCCAGCTCGAACACCGCGGTGATCACGCCTACTTCGGCATGTTCGCGGTCAGCCCGGCGGAGCAGGGCGGGGGCCTCGGCAAGGTGATCCTCGCCGAGGCCGAGCGGTACGCACACGAGATCTGGGGCGCCGCGGAGATGCACATGACCGTGATCTCCGCACGAGAAGACCTCGTCGCCTGGTATGAGCGGCGCGGCTACCGCCGTACGGGACAGATGACGCCCTTCCCGTACGGCGACGAGCGGTTCGGCATTCCGCAGCGCGACGACCTGCAGTTCGAGCTGCTGGTGAAGGCGCTCGCTGCGTGAACCGGCCTAGGCCTGGCCTAGGCCGTGAAGCGCCCGGTGCGCTTGATCTCCGGGTAGTCGGTGGTCGCGCCGTCCAGCTCCAGGGCGCGTACCAGCCGCAGATGGTCCTGTGTGTTCACCACCCAGCCGATGATCCGCAGATCCGCCTTGCGTGCGCACTCGACGATCTCCAGGGTGAGCCGCCGGATGTTCAGTACGACACTGGTGGCGCCGACCGCGGTGGCGCGCTCGACGACATCGGTGCCGTACCGGCTGGCGACCAGCCCGGTGCGTACGCCCGGGACGAGCCGGGCGATCTCGGCGATCGCCTCGTCGTGGAACGACAGCACCTCGACCCTGCCGGACAGATCCCGCCGGTGCATGACCTCGGCGAGCGCCTGAGCCGCCGCGACGTCCTTGATCTCGGCTTGGAGCGGAGCCGTGACGGCGTCAAGGACCTCCTCGAAGACCGGGATGCGCTCACCGCGGCCCGCGTCCAGTGCGCGCAGCTCGGCGAGGGTCTGCTCGGCGATCGGCCCCGAACCGTCGGTCGTACGGTCCACGTCGGCGTCGTGCATGACGACCAGCGCGCCGTCCTTGCTCAGATGCAGATCGAGTTCGATCACGTCGAGGCCCGCCTGCTCGGCGGCGACGAAGGAACGAAGGGTGTTCTCGGGTTCGACACCCATGATTCCGCGGTGACCGATGGTGAGGAAGTTCAAGGCTGACTCCGCTTCCGTCGACGGCGGCTCGGCGGCCGCGCGCTGCGGTCCCGTGCCCACGCGGCCAGGCGGCAGCCTAATAGCCCGGCTCGGCGATGAACCCGGTCCGAACGCGAGGAATCACGCCTTCCAGCTGCTCGTCAGCACGCCGTGCAGCCGTCCGGACGCAGCCTGTCGCGGCACCTCGGCTCACGCCTGGGTGGGCGAGTCCCCAAGTGGGTTGACGGACCATGCGCCGATCGCCCGGGCTGGTACCCCGGAAGCGGTGGAAGTAATCGCCAAAACGGCATCTGACAGGAAAAAGAGCGGTGACGATGGGGATGACACAGGATGATTTCCCGGACCTCCACTTGTGACGGAGAACCTCGCATGCATACGGTGTGCGTACGCAAGGTTCTCCCGTGAAGGATGAGGTCATGACGGAAATTCTTGTGCAGGTGGGTGCGGAGGAGCAGATTCCTCCTGGTGGCAGGGTGGTGGAGCACCCCGCTTGGCCCGTGCTCAAGGATGCCGTGGAGCGGATCCGGCCATGGCAGTCCAAGGACGGCTCGATCGACTTCGAAGCCGAGGGGGCCCCTGATCCCGGCGACGCCCATCGCGCCGTACGCCGTGTCGTCGACGCCGTCGAGGCGCTCGCCCCGCTGCTGCCGCACGACGCCGCGTACCACAAGGCGCTGGCCGGCGACCTGCACCGCTGGGCCGACGACGGCTTCGAGGTGCCCGACTTCCTCGACTCACTGCTGGCCTTCCAGCCCGCCGCCGACCGCCGGGACGGCCTGCAGCACCTGGTCGTCTTCCCGATGTACACACAGAACGGCAACCCGAACCGCAACCTCGAAGCCCTCGTGCTGCGCATGGTCTGGCCTGACTGGCTCGCCGAACTGGAGCGCACCCGCTACGACAACCCGCTGTTCTGCGGCATCACCTTCGAGGACTTCACCTCCGGCTACGACACCAACTCGGCCGTCCTCTTCCCGGAGACCATCGCGGTGCGCGAGGCCCCCGAGCGGTTCAGCTGGGGTGGCATCTTCTGTGACCGGGAGGCCGCCCGGTTCCGCCGGGTCACCGAGGCCGCCGTCGGCATCCTCGGGCTCGAACTTCCCGACGACGTCCGCGACATGGTCGCCGACCAGGACCGCTGCCAGCAGGCCTTCGTCCTGTGGGACATGGTCCACGACCGTACCCACAGTCACGGCGACCTGCCCTTCGACCCCTTCATGATCAAGCAGCGCCAGCCCTTCTGGATGTACGGCCTGGAGGAGCTGCGCTGCGACCTCACCGCCTTCAAGGAGGCTGTGAAGCTGGAGGCCGACGGCGTCCCCCAGGGCCGTGACGTCCAGTACGCGGTGCTGTTCGACCGGATGTTCCGTTTCCCGGTCACCGGAGAGCGCGTCCGCAACTACGACGGCCTCGGTGGCCAGCTGCTCTTCGCGTACCTGCACAAGCACGATGTCGTCCGCTGGACCGACAACAAGCTGTCCGTCGACTGGCAGCGCGCCCCGCAGGTCACCAACGAGCTGTGCGCCGAGATCGAGAAGCTGTACCGCGACGGCATCGACCGTCCGAAGCTGGTCCACTGGTTCGCCGGCTACGAACTGGTCTCCACCTACCTCGCCCCGCACCCGGGCTCCAAGTGGGCCAAGGGCCCGGACGCCCTTGATCTGAGCCAGCCGCCGCGAAAACTCGTCGATGACGTGCTTCCGGACGAGTTTCCGCTGAGCATGTTCTATGAAGCACTCTCCAAGAAACTCAAGAACGTGATCGCCTCCACCAAAGGCATCACAGCGGAGAGCGCCGAGCGGGTCGCCGCGTGAGCGACGTCGCCATCAACATTGCTCAGGAGGCGAGGACCATGGGGAACGGGGCGCTCGACGGCGCGGTGATCGCGGTGGCCGGTGCGGGTGGTCCGGCCGGCCGGGCCGCGTTGATGCGGCTCGCCGAGGCGGGAGCGGTCGTCATCGGCTCCGACAACGATCCGGAGCGGCTCGCGGAGGCTGTGGACGCGGCGAGCTACGCACACGGCGGCGCGACCGTCATCGGGGACACGGTCGACCTGCTCGACCGGCAGTCTGCCCAGGAGTGGGCCACCCGCGTCGAGAAGGACTTCGGCCGTGTCGACGGCCTGGTCCACCTCGTCGGCGGCTGGCGCGGCAGCGAGACCTTCACCAGGACGAGCCTCGATGACTGGGACTTCCTGGAGATGCTGCTCATCCGCACCGTGGCGCACACCTCCCTCGCCTTCCACGAGGGCTTGCAGCGCAGCGATCGAGGCCGGTACGTCCTGATCAGCGCCGCGGGGGCGAGCAAGCCCACCGCGGGCAACGCTGCCTACGCCGCCGCGAAGGCCGCCGCCGAGGCCTGGACACTGGCCCTGGCCGACTACTTCCGCAAGGCCGGGATCGCCGAGGGCGCCGGCGGGCCCACGTCGGCGGCTGCGATCCTGGTCGTGAAGGCGTTGGTGCACGACGCGATGCGCGCCGAGCGCCCCAACGCGAAGTTCGCGGGCTTCACGGACGTCAAGGACCTGGCCGATGCCATCGCCGACGTCTGGGAGCAGCCCGCCGCCGAAGTGAACGGACAGCGTCTGTGGCTGACAAAGAAGCCGTGAACCCTCCGAAGACCGACGCGCGGCGTCATCACGACCCGGAGGTCCGTGGTTTCGCCAGCGACAACTACGCGGGGGTCCATCCCGAGGTGCTCGCCGCCCTGGCCCTGGCCAACGGCGGTCACCAGGTCTCGTACGGCGAGGACGCGTACACCGACCACCTCCAGCAGGTGATGCGCAGTCACTTCGGGGCGACGGCCGAGGCGTTCCCCGTCTTCAACGGGACGGGCGCCAACGTCGTGGCACTCCAAGCGCTCACGGACCGCTGGGGCGCGGTGATCTGCGCGGAAAGCGCGCACATCAACGTCGACGAGGGCGGCGCACCCGAGCGCATGGGCGGTCTCAAGCTGCTGACGGTGCCCACCCCCGACGGCAAGCTCACCCCCGAGCTGATCGACCGGCAGGCGTACGGCTGGGAGGACGAGCACCGCGCGATGCCGCAGGTCGTCTCGATCACCCAGAACACCGAACTGGGCACCGTCTACACGCCCGAGGAGATCAGTGCGATCTGCGAGCACGCTCATGCCCGCGGCATGAAGGTGCACCTCGATGGGGCCCGGATCGCCAACGCCGCCGTCTCCCTGAACATCCCGATGCGGACGTTCACCAACGCGGTCGGCGTGGACGTCCTGTCCTTCGGCGGCACCAAGAACGGCGCGCTGTTCGGTGAGGCCGTCGTCGTCCTCAACCAGGACGCCGTCAGCCATATGAAGCACCTGCGCAAGATGTCGATGCAGCTCGCCTCCAAGATGCGCTTCGTTTCCGTGCAGTTGGAGGCGCTGCTCGCCAAGGACCTGTGGCTGCGCAACGCCCGCCACTCCAACGAGATGGCCCAGCGCCTCGCCGAGGGCGTTCGCGCGGTGCACGGCGTCGAGATCCTCCACCCCGTCCAGGCCAACGCGGTCTTCGCCCGGCTGCCCCACGACGTGAGCGAACGCCTCCAGAAGCGCTACCGCTTCTACTTCTGGGACGAGGCGGCAGGCGACGTCCGCTGGATGTGCTCCTTCGACACGACGGAGGACGACGTCGACGGATTCGTGGCAGCACTGAAGGAGGAGATGGCGCGCTAGGACGTCCGGGGCCACCTTCACCGACGGCTGAACTCGCCCGTCGGCGCCCCTTGGGCGTCCTCCGCCTCCCAGCGCAGCAGGTCTCCCGGCTGACACTCGAGCACCTCGCAGAGTGCGGCAAGGGTGGTGAAGCGCACCGCCTTGGCGCGGCCGTTCTTGAGTACCGCCAGGTTGGCGGGCGTGATCCCGACGCGGTCCGCGAGCTCGCCCACGGACATCTTCCGCCTGGCCAGCATCACATCGATGTCGACGGCGATCGGCATCAGATCACCTCCGCCAGCTCGGCCTGCATCCGCGTCGCCTCGACGTCGCGCGCGACGGCCTGAGCGAGCAGCATCCGCAGCACGAGCACGAGCACGAGCACGAGCACGAGCACGAGCACGAGCACGAGCACGAGCACGAGCACGAGCACGATGAACGCGACACCCAGGATCGCCACGACGACCCCGCCGATCAGGAGGACGATGCCCGGCGCGACGGCTTCGCCCGGCGCCAGTAGGGCCCCGAGCGCGAACACCAGGACAGCGGCAGCCACCATCGCGCCGGTCACGACGTCCACGTACCGGAAGGCGGCGTGGGAGAACACGGTTCCGCGCCGCACCATCGTCACCAGCCGCCATACGCAGACCAGGACGACCTGGACCGTCACGATGCCCAGGACGATGATCACGAGGTACGCGGCGGGCGGGTACGCGAGGTCCGAGTCGACGCCCTCCAGATCGCGGCCCAGCAGCGGCACCATCACCCCCTGAACGAACACCGAGCCGGCGAGCAACATCACGAGTACGGCGCGCAGTGCAAGCACTGTCAGCTTTCCCATCACGTCTCCCTCGATCGAACCACGATGAGAATCTATCGATATTCGATAGGCGCCGCAAAGGGATCCGAGGGAGTTCTCAGGAAATGTCCGACTTGTTCGCATACTTGATCGTCGACGAGGTCATAGACCACCATCATCCGCTCCTACGGGAGACGGCGGCGCGCCTTGCGTCGACGGTCGCCGACTCGTATGCCTATGCGCGAGCGGCGTACGAGTTCATCCGGGACGTCATCCCGCACTCGGCCGACAGCGATGACCCGCGCGTCACCTGGCGCGCCTCGGGCGTCCTGGAGCAGGGAACCGGCATCTGCCACGCCAACGGTCTCATCGCCGTGCGGTTCAACGGGGCATGGCATCGGCAGGACTGCCACGGCAACAAACCGGGGGTCGACGCACAGTTCTCGCTCGAGGGCGAACGCCTGGCCTGGGTGCCCCACCCGGAGTCCGCTGAGATGGACTACTCGGTTCTGTATGCCGAACCTCACCCGGCTGTTCTGCACGCCCTCAAGGCCGCCCCCGGCCGGGAGTACCTGTGGAAGACGCTGCCCACCGCACTCTGAGGCAAGCGCCCAGACAGCCGTGCACGTCCAGGCCGACGTGTATCAGCGCGCCTCGGCGGCCTTGACCTCTTCGGGGGTGGGAGCGGTGCCGCCGAGATGGGCCGGCATCCACCAGGTGTCGTTCGGGTCCTTGGGGCGTACGGGGTAGGCGCGCTGGGCTGCTTCCAGGAGTTCCTGGACGCGCTCGCGCACTTGGCGGGTGATCGCGCCCGCGTACTTGTCGCGGGAGGCCTCGATCGCCTCGCCCACCCGGATGGTGATCGGGATGTGGCTGCGCTTGAAGTTCTTCGGGTGGCCCTTCGTCCACAGCCGCTGCGTACCCCACAGGGCCATCGGGATCAGGGGGACCCCTGCCTCCTGGGCCATGCGCGCGGCACCCGACTTGAAGCTCTTCAGCGTGAACGACTGCGAGATGGTGGCCTCGGGGAAAACCCCGACGATTTCACCCGAACGCAGCGAGTCCAGCGCGTGGGCGTACGCCGCTTCACCGTTCTTGCGGTCCACCGGGATGTGCTTCATGTTGCGCATCAGCGGGCCGGAGATCTTGTGCCGGAACACCGACTCCTTCGCCATGAAGCGGACCAGGCGCTTCTGCGGCAGGGCGGCGAGACCGTCGAAGATGAAGTCGAGGTAGCTGATGTGATTGCTCACCAGCACCGCACCGCCCGAGCGCGGGATGTTCTCCGAGCCCTTGCAGTCGATCTTCAGGTCCCAGGCCTTGAACAGCGTGCGGGCGAGACCGATGGCGGGACGGTAGGCAAGCTCAGCCATGAACGGAGTGGACCCTTCTCTCTGCCTGGGAAGGGGGGATCCCGGCGGGAAGTTACGCAGCCGTAGGTTTACGGCATTGCGCAGATCGTGCCCGAAGAACGGACGAGTAGCCAGCCCTCGTTCCTTCGAACCGCGAGATTCTCGTCACTTCGGGGGACAGCTCGACTCCAGTGGGCCGGGAATCTTCAGGCTTTCATAAGTGCTGAAGAGGCGTGGTGCTCGCGGTGGCGGGCGACTACGGAGTGCCGCATCGGCAGCGGAAGCAGGAGGGTGAACGTGCGCGCGCGTGACGGCGACAGGCGGCTCGGCGCGGCCGAGTTGGGGGAGAACCTCGGAGAACGGGCCACGCTGGTCCAGTTCTCCAGTGCCTTCTGCGCGCCCTGCCGGGCAACCCGCAGAGTGCTCGCCGAAGTGGCCGGAATGGTCCCGGGCGTGACCCACGTCGAGATCGACGCCGAGGACCACCTGGATCTCGTGCGCGAACTGGACATCCTGAAGACCCCGGCCGTGCTGGTGCTCGACTCGGAGGGACGCGTTGTCCGGCGCGCCACCGGGCAGCCCCGTAGGGCGGACGTGATCGCAGCGCTGGGAGAGGCTGTTGGAACGCCCTGACGGCAGGGGCACTTGCTCCGTGCCGATGCCGGTGACGCATCTCCCAGATGATGGAACGCACTTGACTGCAAGCACCACCCATCGTGAGCCTGACCCTGTGCCCCCGGAACTCCTTCTCTACGAGCGCCT
Source organism: Streptomyces vastus (assembly GCF_039532825.1). Lineage (NCBI taxonomy): Bacteria > Bacillati > Actinomycetota > Actinomycetes > Kitasatosporales > Streptomycetaceae > Streptomyces > Streptomyces vastus. The sequence continues at coordinate 31,638 of NZ_BAAASJ010000019.1, read as the reverse complement.
CCATGTGGACCTCGGTCGCACCGCGAGCGCGCGCTGTCCGAGCTGTTGAACAGCAGCCCACGACCAGCTCGTGACGTCCCCCAGAAGGAAAAATCCATGACGGCCCTGCCCGGCCTCGGCACCCCTCAACTCGCCTCTCCCGCCTTGCTCCGCTCCGTCTTCCGGCGGCATGCGGCCGGAGTGGCCGTGATCACCGCCCAGAGTGGTGGCAGCCCGGTCGGCTTCACCGCCACGTCGCTCACCTCCGTCTCCGCCGAGCCCCCGATGATCTCCTTCGGCGTCGGCACTCGCGCCTCCAGCTGGCCGGTGATCTCCGAGACGGAGTACGTCGGTGTCCACATACTCGGCGAGCACCAGCGGGAGCTGGCCGCCACCTTCGCCCGCAGCGGCGCCGACCGTTTCGGCGCGCCCACCGCCTGGCGTGAGGGTCCCGAGGGTGTGCCCGTACTCGACGACGTGCTGGCCTGGCTCGTATGCCGGATCGTCGCGCGCGTACCCGCGGGGGACCACCGCCTGATCCTCGCCGAGGTCGTTCTCGGTGATCCCGCCGGTGCCGGGCGCCCGCTGCTCTACCACCAGGGGCGCTTCAACGGTCTGCGTGAGTGAGGGGCCGGCTTGTGCGCGAGCGTCGGGTTCCGATTACGCTGCGTTGCAAAGGTCACAGTTCAAAGCGCTTGCTTAGCGGGCAAGAACTGGGTGTACTGGCGAGTAATATTTGGTTCGGAGCGCAGGCCGCCCCAACCGGGACGGGCCGCTTGAGGCGCCTATGCTGCCTGAAAGAAGGCAGCTCGGAAATGACGATTGCAGTAGGAGAGCCGGCGTGAGCTTGAGGATCGTTGTCACTGTGAAGTACGTGCCCGACGCCACTGGCGACCGGCACTTCGCCGATGACCTGACCGTCGACCGCGACGACGTGGACGGTCTGCTCTCGGAGCTCGACGAGTACGCGGTCGAGCAGGCCCTGCAGATCGCCGAAGATGCCGACGACGCGGAGATCACCGTCCTGACCATCGGCCCCGAGGACGCCAAGGACGCGCTGCGCAAGGCGCTGTCCATGGGCGCCGACAAGGCCATCCACGTCGAGGACGACGACCTGCACGGCACGGATGCCATCGGTACGTCGCTGGTGCTGGCCAAGGCGATCGAGAAGGCCGGTTACGACCTGGTCATCTCCGGCATGGCGTCCACCGACGGCACCATGGGCGTCGTCCCGGCACTGCTCGCCGAGCGCCTGGGCGTGCCGCAGGTCACCCTGCTCTCCGAGGTCTTGGTCGAGGACGGCACGGTCACCGGCCGCCGCGACGGCGACTCCGCCTCCGAGCAGCTGGAGGCCTCCCTCCCGGCGGTCGTGTCCGTCACCGACCAGTCGGGCGAGGCGCGCTACCCGTCCTTCAAGGGCATCATGGCCGCCAAGAAGAAGCCGGTGACCTCCTGGGACCTGTCCGACCTCGACATCGAGGCCGAGGAGGTCGGTCTGGAGGGCGCCTACACCATCGTCGACTCCGCCGCGGAGCGCCCGGCGCGCACGGCCGGCACGATCGTCAAGGACGAGGGCGAGGGCGGCAAGCAGCTCGCTGAGTTCCTCGCGGGCCAGAAGTTCATCTAAGGCCCAACCCGCTTACCGCCCCTCATCTTTCGCAAGCAGGAGAGAAGAAGTCCCATGGCTGAAGTTCTCGTCTACGTCGACCACGTGGACGGTGCCGTCCGCAAGCCCACCCTGGAGCTGCTGACGCTGGCCCGCCGTATCGGCGAGCCGGTCGCCGTCGCCCTCGGCGCGGGTGCCGCGGACACCGCCGCCGCGCTCGCCGAGCACGGCGCGACCCGCGTCCTGACCGCCGACGCCCCCGAGTTCGCCGACTACCTGGTCGTCCCGAAGGTGGACGCGCTGCAGGCCGCGTACGAGTCCGTCTCCCCGGCCGCCGTCCTCGTTCCCTCCTCGGCCGAGGGCAAGGAGATCGCCGCCCGTCTGGCGGTGCGTATCGGCTCGGGCATCATCACCGACGCCGTCGACCTGGAGGCCGGCGACGAGGGCCCGGTGGCCACGCAGTCGGTGTTCGCCGCCGCGTTCTCCACCAAGTCCCGTGTCTCCAAGGGCACTCCGGTCATCACGGTCAAGCCGAACAGCGCGGCCGTGGAACCCGCCCCGGCCGCCGGCGCAGTCGAGGCCCTGTCGGTGAGCTTCTCCGACAAGGCGACCGGCACCAAGATCACGTCCCGTACGCCGCGTGAGTCGACCGGCCGCCCGGAGCTGACCGAGGCCGCGATCGTGGTCTCCGGCGGCCGTGGCGTCAACGGCGCGGAGAACTTCGCGATCATCGAGGCGCTCGCCGACTCCCTCGGCGCGGCCGTCGGTGCCTCGCGTGCCGCGGTGGACGCCGGCTGGTACCCGCACTCCAACCAGGTCGGCCAGACCGGCAAGTCCGTGTCTCCGCAGCTGTACATCGCCTCCGGCATCTCCGGCGCGATCCAGCACCGGGCCGGTATGCAGACCTCGAAGACCATCGTGGCGGTCAACAAGGACGCCGAGGCCCCGATCTTCGACCTGGTCGACTACGGCGTGGTCGGCGACCTCTTCGAGGTCGTCCCGCAGCTCACCGAGGAGATCAAGACCCGCAAGGGCTGAGCGTCTCTGAGCGGTACGAGGCCCCTGCGACCGTTGGCACGGTCGCAGGGGCCTCGCCTCGTCCCGGGCTCATGCCGGTGCTCAGCCCAGAGCCAGCGACGCCTGGACGGGCAGATGGTCGCTCGGGAACTGGCCGTTCACGGAGAAGGTGTTGATCGAGGCCCGGTGCGCGGTCACGCCGGGAGTGGTGAGGACCCAGTCGATACGGTCGCCGTCCGGGACCAGTGGCCGGTAACCGTGGAAGGTCGCGTACAGCTTGCTCCACTCGGCCGCCGTGTCCCAGGTGTCGACGAGACCGGCGCCCAGCATCGTGTCGTAGACGGGGTTCTTGTGCGCGGCGACGTTGAAGTCGCCGGTCACGACGAGCGGCAGTGACCGGTCGAGGCCTGCAATGCGCTGTGCGATCAGCTGGGCGGCACGCGCGCGTGCGTTCTGGCTCGCGTTGTCGAGGTGGGTGTTGAGGAAGTAGAACTCCCGCTCTCCGTCGCGCAGATCGCGGAAGCGGACCCAGGTCACCATGCGGATGGAGCCGCCGCCCCAGGTGTTCGAGCCGATCACATCGGGCGTGTCGGAGAGCCAGAAGTGGTCGTACTCCACGGGGGCGAGCCGGCGGATGTCGTAGAAGATCGCCATGAACTCGTCGCGGCTGCCGCCTGCGCGGCCCGTGCCGATCCATTCGTAGTTCGGTCCGAGGTCGGTCTCGATGTCGCGCACCTGCTGGTAGAGGCCTTCCTGCGTGCCGATGACGTGGAGGCTTTCACGGCGCAGCAGTTCGCGGGTCACGGGGCGGCGGGCGGCCCAGCTGTTGGGTTCGGTGGTGCTCGCGTACCGCAGATTGAACGACATGACTTCCAGGCGGCGGCTGGATCTGTCCGGCGTCGCGGCGGTCGCGGTGAGGGGTGTTGTACTGGACAGAGGCAGGGCGACCGCGGCGGCGATGGCGGTCTTCAGGCCCAGACGACGCGTGACTCGGCTGTGCTTGAGGGGCACGGGAGGGCTCCTTCGGTGACGGATGCCGGGCGAGTCGTGCGCACCGCAGTGTCGGAGTTGGGCGTGAACATGTCGAGAGCCCGCGGTGGCCACAGAGGGAAGTCCCGGGGTGGGCCTGGGCGGAAGTGGGTGTTGACCAGCGGGAAGGTCCGCGGATAACTTCGCTGTACGGATTGTTGATTCCGGCAAGCGGAAACTGAGAGGGTGTCGGGATGGGCCAGGGCGCGCAGGAGAAGGTGGCGACGAGCCTCGCGGGCGCCGTCAGCGAGGAGATCAGCGCCTCCCTCGCCCCGGTCGACGCCGAACTGGAGCGCCGCTACCCCGGAGACCCCGCCACCCGCCAGCCCGTCCACACCGTCTACGTCCCCGGCGACGTGTTCGCCGCCGACACCATCCGCTCCTGGGGCGACCAGGCCCTCGCCGCCCTCGACGAACACGCTCCGGGCGCCGTCTCGTTCGCCGCCGTCCTCGGCCTCGCGGACGAACTGGCCGAGCCCGTCCACGCCCGCGTACGCGCCAAACTGGAGCACGAGCCCGTCGAAGACCTGCGCGTCGACTTCGAGGACGGCTACGGCCCGCGCCCCGACGCCGAGGAGGACGAGGCCGCCGCCCGTGCGGCACGGCTCGTGTCGGAGGCGTACGAAAAGGGCACGGCCGCCCCGTACATGGGCATCCGTATGAAGTGCATGGAGGCGCCGGTACGCGACCGGGGCATCCGGACCCTCGACATCTTCCTGACCGGGCTGATGGAGGCGGGCGGACTTCCGGACGGACTGGTGCTCACGCTGCCAAAGGTGACGTACGCCGAGCAGGTCACCGCCATGGTGCGGCTGCTGGAGGAGTTCGAGAAGGCACACGAACTCGAGCCGGGGCGGATCGGGTTCGAGATCCAGATCGAGACCAGCCAGGCCATCCTCGCCACCGACGGCACCGCGACCGTCGCCCGGATGATCCAGGCCGCCGAGGGCCGCGCCACCGGCCTGCACTACGGCACCTTCGACTACAGCGCCTGCCTCGGCGTCAGCGCCGCCCACCAGGCGAGCGACCATCCGGCAGCCGACCACGCGAAGGCGATCATGCAGGTCGCGGCGGCGGGCACCGGCGTACGCGTCTCGGACGGCTCCACCAACGTCCTTCCCGTCGGCCCGACTTCGCAGGTCCACGACGCCTGGCGGCTGCACTACGGCCTCACCCGCCGCGCCCTCGCCCGCGCCTACTACCAGGGCTGGGACATGCACCCGCGCCACCTCCCGACCCGGTACGCCGCCGTGTTCGCCTACTATCGCGAGGGCTTCGAGCAGGCCGCGGCGCGCCTCGCCCGGTACGTCAACCGCACGGGCGGCAACGTGATGGACGAACCCGCGACCGCCAAGGCGCTCAGCGGCTACCTGCTGCGGGGCCTGGACTGCGGCGCCCTCGACATCGCGGAGGTGGCGCGTGTGACGGGCCTGACCCGCACGGACCTGGAGGGCTATGCGGCGCCGAGGCGGGGAGACCTGACGGGTTCCGCCAAGTGACCGAGAACATCCTCGTCAAGTAGCGGGCCTGTCACAGGAGTTGCCACTGGCGCGCGCTGTCACCCCTGGCCCCTAGGCTGTACGGGAGGCGATGGGTGTGTCACAGGAACGGGGCAGCGGTGTCTTCGGGGGAGAACGAACACACGGACGGGATCGGCCGGCTGCTCGCCGGGCGCTATCGGGTCGTGGCCCAGCTCGGACGCGGCGGCATGGGCGTCGTCTGGCGGGCGCTTGACGAGGTCCTGGGCCGTGAGGTCGCGGTCAAAGAACTGCGGACGTACACCGACGCCGCAGCGCCCGAACTGGCCGACCTGGGACGCAGGATGCAGCGCGAGGCGCGCGCGGCAGCCCGCGTGCGCCACCCCGGAGTCATCGCCGTGCACGACGTGGCAGAGGTCGACGGGCGACCGCTGATCGTCATGGAGCTGGTCGACGGGCCCTCCCTGGACGACGTCCTGCGTGAGCAGGGCCCCCGCGAACCGCGCGAGGCCGCCGAGATCGGCGCGAAGGTCATGGACGCACTGGCCGCGGCCCACCAGGCCGGAGTCCTGCACCGCGACGTGAAGCCCGGCAACATCCTGCTCGACCGCTCCGGCCGCGTGGTCCTCACCGACTTCGGCATCGCGACGATGGAGGACCCCGGCGACGGCTCCACCACGCATCTCACCCGTAGCGGTGAACTGGTCGGCTCCCTGGACTACTTGGCGCCCGAGCGTGCCCAGGGCCACGACTTCGGGCCCGCCTCCGACGTGTGGGCCCTGGGCGCCACGCTGTACGCGGCCGTCGAGGGCACGTCACCGTTCCGCCGTACGTCGACCTGGTCCACGCTCACCGCGATCGTGGCCGAGCCGCTGCCGGAGCCACAGGCCTCCGGGCCGCTCGGCCCGGTACTGCAGGAGCTCATGCAGAAGCAGCCGCAGGACCGGCCGGACGCCGACCGGGCACGCGAGCTGCTGGAAGCGGCGGCGCGGGCCGACGGACAGGACTCCCCGACCACCGGCCTGCGCGGACCCGCACCGAAGCAACGCGAGGCCACCGAGCGGAGCGTCCCGGCGGTACCGCCCGGCTTCGGGGCTCCGGGCTCGGCCGGACCTCGCCTCGGAGCGCCACAGCCGGCGGACGGATCAACCGCCTCCGACGGAGGCCCCGGGCGTCGTAAGACCCGAGCCCTTCTTGCGGCCGCTGCCGTCACCGTCGTCCTGGCCGCGACCGGCGTCACCGTGGCCCTTGTGACCAACTCCGGCGACTCCAAGACGGCTTCCGGGCCTTCGGCCACCCGGGAAGCCGACGACTCCCTGTCCTCCGCGGGCGCGAGTCGTGGCACCGTGGACGCGTCGGACGACCCCGAGCCCCACCCCACCCAGCAGGGCGACCAGCAGTCCTCGCCCACGCCCGCGCCCGGGAAGCCCGAAGGCACGGAGCCCGCCAAGCCGACGAAGGAGCCCGCCCCCTCGCCGAGCGCCACCGACGACGGCGGAACCACAGGCGGCGGCAACTCGGGCGGCACGAGCAGCGGCGGGGGCGGCGCCGACCCCGCCCCCGTCTGCAATTCCATGGGCGGCGGCAAGTACAACTGCGAGGTCTGGCGCGCCGCCACGTCCTACACCGCGGACGGAGCCGCGGTCGGCAGCCTCGACGCGGGCACCAACTACTTCTACTGCCAGCAGAACCTCGGCCGCCGCGAGACCTACGACGAGTGGACGAACATCTGGTGGGCGAAGACGGACGACGACAGCGGCAACAAAGACGTCTTCGTCAGCGACGTCTACATCAAAGGCGGCGACAACGACAAACCGGTGCCGGGACTACCCGTCTGCTGAGCGCACGTACTTCTCCAGGCCGGAGGCCGTCGTCCACCCCTCCTCGGCGAACAGCCGCGTGCCGCGCGTGCACAGGGCCTGGTTGCCCCGCGCCCGCACGCAGAACTCCTCGGGTGTGGAGCCGAACAGTTCCCTCAACCGCGGTGATTCGGCGAGGAGTTCGGTGAGCAGCGCATGCTCGCCGGGATGCCTGCGCGGGGTTCCGGAGCCGTTGTGGAGGACGCCCCGCCGGTTGACGTAGAGATGGGCGCCGTCGAGCAGCTCGCCCGACTCCAGCTCGACCCGAACGTCGGCAGCGGGCAGCAGCACACGGTCGTACGCACCCGATGGCGCGGTGACGCCCTCGCTCCTGTCGATCGCGTCGAGCTGCGCCGGGTTCAGCCAGGTGAGGAACAGCTCCCGGGTGAGTCCGGGAGCGCGGAAGGGCGAGGCGGACACGTAACCGAGCCCGGTGATATGCGCGGAGACACCGATCTCGATGCCCGTGACCCTTGCCTTCACCAGGGGGATGGGGTCGGTGACCCCGTACTCCCGCATCTTGTGCCGGAGTTGGGCGGGGCATGCGTTGGAACCGATGGCGAGGACGGGGACGCGGTCCTCGAAGGTGAGGCGGGGCAGCGGCAACAGTCGGTCGCCGTCCAGGAGCCCGGACTCCTCGGGCCAGGCGCCCGGATAGGTCAGGGGGTGATCGCGCGGGGCCTCGGCGAGACCGAGCGCCGCCAGGGTGCGGTGATCCGGATGGGTCATCGGTCAGCTCGCCGGCGGCAGTTCGCCGGAGCCGCGGGTGATCAGCCTGGTCGGGAGTTCGACGCGCTCAGGGAGGGCGAGCGTGCCGTCGAGCCGGCGGAAAAGACGCTCGGCGGCGGTGCGGCCGAGCTGGGCAGAGTCCTGGGCGACGACGGTGACGCCGGGCTGGAGGAGATCGGCGAGTTCGATGTCGTCGAAACCGACGAGGGCGACGGGCCTGGAGTGTTCGGCGAGGACGCGAATGACGGTGACCGTCACGCGGTTGTTGCCCGTGAAGATCGCGGTGACGGGAGAGGGCCCTGCCAGCATGGCCTCGGCGGCCCGGCGGACCCGCTGCGGATCGGTGACGCCCAGGGACGTCCAGGCCTCCTCGACCGGGATGCCCGCGGCCTCCATGGCGGTGCGATAGCCGCGCAGCCGCTCGGCGGCGGTGTGGATGCGGGGCATGTCGCCGATGAAGCCGATCCGGCGATGCCCGTGGGCGATGAGATGGGCGACGCCGTCGCGCGCACCGCCGAAGTTGTCGGACAGGACGACGTCCGCGTCGATCTGACCGGCGGGGCGGTCCACGAAGACCGTGGCGACGCCCGCTTTTATCTCCGGCTCCAGATAGCGGTGGTCGTCACCGGCCGGGATGACGACGAGCCCGTCCACACGGCGCGCGCACAGCGCCAGGACCAACTCCTGCTCGCGGTCCGGGTCCTCGGCGCTGGAGCCGTTGATCAGCAGGGCGCCGTGGGCGCGGGCCACTTCCTCGACCGCGCGACTGAGCGGGCCGTAGAAGGGGTCCGAGAGATCCTCCAGGACCAGGCCGATGCTCGCGGTGCGCCCCTTGCGGAGCACCCGTGCGCTGTCGTTGCGGCGAAAGCCCAGCGCGTCGATCGCCTCCTGCACCCGGCGCTCGGTGTCCGGGGTGACGCCCGGCTCACCGTTGACTACGCGCGACACCGTCTTGAGGCCGACTCCGGCACGCGCCGCGACGTCTTTCATGGTCGGACGGTTGCCGTAGCGGTTGTCGGTTCGGCGGGCGGTCTCGGCCACGATGCGCTGTCCTGTCCTGTTGTCCACGGGATGCGTTGGTCCTGACGTGCTCAATACATGCTCAACACGTGCTCATTGCGGATGTGGCGTCGAGCATAGGGCCTGGACAACGTTGTCAGATGCGGGAGACACTATCCCCCGCAATCTCCGGCCTGCCCTGCTACGGGACCAGTCGTGCTGCCTGACTTCGAGGCCAGTCGTGCTGCCTGTTTCGTCCGGCCGGTGGGCCGGGGGCATCCCTGGTAAGACTTCGGGGGCGGCGCGCCGCGGGCCGCCGCAGGAAAGACACCGCACCGGGAGACTCAGACACAGATGCACACCGACCTCGTGGCCGCGCTCGACATCGGCGGCACCAAGATCGCCGGAGCGCTGGTGGACGGCCATGGCCGGATCCTCCTGCGCACGCAGCGCGCCACGCCCGCGCAGGAGGACGGCGACACCATCATGCGGGCCGTCGAGGCCGTGCTCGGCGAGCTGACCGGCTCGCCGCTGTGGAGCCGCGCCACCGCCGTCGGCATCGGCAGCGCGGGCCCGGTGGACGCTTCGACGGGCACGGTGAGCCCCGTGAACATCCCGGGCTGGCGCGACTACCCGCTGGTCGGGCGGGTCCGCGCCGCCACCGAGGGGCTGCCCGTGGAGCTGATCGGCGACGGTGTGGCGATCACGGCCGCCGAGCACTGGCAGGGCGCGGCCCGCGGGCACGACAACGCGCTGTGCATGGTCGTCTCCACAGGCGTCGGCGGCGGCCTGGTCCTGGGCGGCCGGCTGCATCCGGGGCCCACGGGCAACGCGGGCCACATCGGTCACATCAGCGTGGACCTCGACGGCGACCTCTGCCCGTGCGGGTCCCGCGGCTGCGTGGAGCGCATCGCGAGCGGGCCGAACATCGCGCGCCGCGCCATCGAGGGCGGGTGGCAGCCGGGCCCCGACGGCGACACCTCCGCCGCCGCGGTGGCCGCCGCCGCCCGCGCGGGCGACCCCGTCGCCCTGGCGTCCTTCGAGCGCGCCGCCCAGGCCCTGGCCGCGGGCATCGCGGCGACGGCGACCCTGGTGGAGATCGACATCGCGGTGATCGGTGGGGGAGTGGGCAAGGCGGGCGACCTCTTGTTCACGCCCCTGCGCGCCGCCCTCCGCGACTACGCGACGCTGTCGTTCGTCCAGCGCCTCACCGTGGCGCCCGCCCAGATGGGCACGGACGCGGGGCTGGTCGGCGCGGCGGCGGCAGCGCTCAGCGGGAGGCAGAGCGCGACAGCGGCGGGGGTGGGGGGCTGACGCCGCGCCGTGCGGGGTCGTCGGCGAGCGGCTGGGCCGAACGGAGCGAGGCGGCCGGCTTGCCCGCCTCGACCAATTGGCCGCCGTCCAGGCCGAGTTCGACCGCGCGGTCGGGTGCCTGGCCCACTAGGTGTATTGATCACGAGCGTTGTTGACACTGGCCGTGCTTGATCATGGCGAAGACCTCCGGTGTGGTGGAGCTGTCTAGGACTGCACCGCACGGAGGTCTTCGTGTCCCACCGTAATGCCCGGTTGACCGTTCACGGCAGGCGGCTGCTGGTCGAACGAGTCCGCTCGGGCCGCCCGATCGCGCATGTCGCGGCCGAGATGGGCATCTCTCGTGCCACGGCCCACAAATGGATCGACCGCTGGCGTTCCGAGGGCGAGGCCGGGCTCATCGACCGCTCCAGCAGGCCACGGACGACTCCGCACCGCACTCCGGCGAGGGTGGAGGCGCGCGTGTGCCGACTGCGGCAGACGCGCAAGCTCGGGCCCGCTCGCATCGGCCCGATCCTGGGCCTGCGCGCCTCGACCGTGCATCGCGTCCTTGCCCGCCACGGCCTGAACCGCCTTGCCTTCCTGGACCGGCCCACCGGTCAGCTGATCCGGCGCTACGAACGCGACCGGCCCGGCGAGCTGGTCCACGTGGACGTCAAGAAACTCGGCCGGATCCCCGACGGCGGCGGCCACAAGATCCTCGGCCGACAGGCCGGCCGCGCCAGCATGGGCTACGACTACGTTCACTCCGCCGTCGACGACCACAACCGTCTCGCCTACAGCGAGATCCACCCCAACGAGAAGGCCGACACCTGCGCGGCCTTCTTGCGCCGGGCCGCAGCCTTCTTCGCCACCTGCGGCATCGACCGCAGCGAGCGGGTGCTGACCGACAACGCCTGGCCCTACCGCAAGAGTTTTGCCTGGCGGCAGGCCCTGTCCAACCTCGGCGCGACCGACAAGCCCACCCGTGCCTACCGACCGCAAACGGCAAGGTCGAACGCTTCAACCGGACCCTGCTCGACGAATGGGCCTACCAGCGGCCCTACACCAGCAACACCGCACGCACCGACGCCCTGCCAGACTTTCTGCACACCTACAACCACCACCGCTGCCACACCGCACTCGGAGGCCAGCCACCGATCAGCCGTGTGAACAACGCTGCGGGTCGATACAACTAGGGCCTGTCCGGCGGATCTTGATTGACAGCTGTCAAGAGGCGTGGGACCAGAGGATTTGAACCGTTCTTGCGCCAAGCGACGGCGACTCGGGTGCGCGCGGTGTTGGGCTCGATCCTGCGGAAGGCAACGCCTTTGAGGCGGATGCGGCGGATGCTCTCCGGGGCCAGTGACACGCCCAGGCCGGTTTCCACCAGGGCGCAGATGGTTTGCCATTCCACGGCGTGCTGAGTCACTTGGGGGGCGAAGCCTGCGGCGATGCACAGGTTAGTGATCTGGTCGTACAGCGGCGGGCCGACGGAGCGAGGCAGGAGCACAAAGGGGCAGTCCGCCAACTCCTCGACTCGGACGGTTCGTTGTGCTGCGAGTGGGTGCGAGGAGGGCAGCACGGCCACGAACGGTTCGGCCAGCACTGTCTCGAATCCGAGGTCTGCGTCGTGGGCAGGCGGCTCGCGCAACAGGCCGATGTCGATCGTCCTTTCGCGTAGCGCGGCCAGTTGCGGCGTGGTGGTCATCTCCTGGATGTCCAGGTCCACGGCGGGAAACCGTTCCCGGAAGGTTCGCAGCAGGCTGGGGAGGACGGTGAGGGCGAGGGAGGCGGCGAAGCCGATCCGCAGGCGCCCAGCCCTGCCGCTGCCGACCCCTCGGGCTGCGGCCAAGCCCTCTGCGAGGTCGGTGAGGGCATGCCGGGCGGCGGGAAGGAGTTCCCGGCCCGCCGGGGTGAGGTCGATGCGCCCAGGTTGGCGGCTGAACAGCGCGTAGCCGACCTTGACCTCCAGGCGGCGGATCTGCTGGCTCAGCGGCGGTTGGGCGATGCCCAAGCGGGTGGCGGCGTGGCCGAAGTGGAGTTCCTCGGCGAGTACGACGAAGGCGTGCAGCTGTGGAAGGGGAAGTTCAGGGCGCTCCATACTCTTAGAGATATCAGTTCATGCCTGAAGGCGTATTAGACGTATCAGTGCTGGTCACTTAGCGTTCGGTGCATGACAGAGCGACGTTCCATCCTCAGCGGCTCGACGTTCGAGGAGGAGATCGGCTATGCCCGCGCTGTGGTCGACGGCGACTGGGTTCATTTGTCCGGGACGACCGGCTTCGACTACACCACCATGACGATCTCCGACCAAGTGGTCGAGCAGGCCGAGCAGTGCCTGCGCAACATCGAGGCTGCCCTGACCGAAGCGAAGTGCACCTTCGCTGACGTAGTGCGGGTGCGCTACCTGCTGCCCGACCGGGCCGACTTCGAGCCCTGCTGGCCGGTACTGCGTCGCGCCTTCGGCGAGGTCCGGCCAGCCGCCACCATGCTCATGTGCGGCCTCGCCGACCCCCGCATGAAGATCGAGATCGAGGTGTACGCCCGGCGGAACACCGCGTAACCGTCCGCACAATCCGATCTGGGCGAACGGGGGTACCGTGCCCGATGTCGGGCGGGGCGATCTGACACATGCCGAGTGGGCACGGCTCAAACCACTGCTGCCCGGCATCGGACTGCCTGGCGGACGGTGGAACGACCACCGCACAGTGATCAACGGAATCCTCTTCCGCCTGCGGACGGGCGCTCCCTGGCGTGACCTGCCTTCGCAGTACGGGCCGTGGAAAACCGTCTACGAGCGTCACCGACGCTGGTCCGCTGACGGAACTTGGGACAAGATTCTCCGCTCGCTCCTGGCGCACGCCGACGCCGAAGACTGGATCGACTGGAGCGTGGTCGGCATCGATTCCACCTCCTGCCGGGCCCATCAGCACGAGGCCGGCGCGCGCACGACACCCCCACGCATCCCGGGGCGCAGGGCGCTGCCCCGCAGCATCGGCCAGATGAAGGGCTGGACGTTCGAGGGGCGGTCTGACGAGCAAGATTCGTCTGGTCGGCGAGGGCGGCCGCCGCGCCTTGGCATTCCTGATCATCCCGGGCCAGTGGGGCGACGCTCCGCAGCTCATCCCGGTACTGGAACGTCTGAGCGTCCCCCGGCTCACTACCGGCCGCCCTCGTAACCGCCCCGACCATCTCAGCGGAGACAAGGCGTATAGCTCCCGCCGAAACCGCCGTTACCTTCGCAGACGCCAGATCAAGCACACCATTGCCGAACCGCGAAGCCAACGGGCCAACCGGCAGCGACGCGGACGCAGGGGCGGCCGACCCGTTGGCTTCGACAAGGCGATCTACAGACGTCGCAACGAAGTCGAACGCACCATCAACGCGCTGAAGAACTTCCGGGCCGTGGCCACGCGCTACGACAAGCGCGCCTACGTTTTCCACGGCACCGTCACCCTCGCCACGATCCGCTTATGACTCCGACCATGATCCGCCGGACAGCCCCTAGGTGCCGGCCGAGACGCGGACGAGGACGGTGCCGTGCGCCGGGACGGTCGCCGCGATCGTGCCCGCCGTGTTGTGGCTCGTGTGCTGCCACAGGTCGCGGATCGTGTACGCGTCGGCCGCCGGCAGCCCGACGGCCCGCGTCGTCGTGGCGATGCGCCGGGGGCTGCCGGTCTCGTTGAACAGGGCCACCGCGCGGCTGCCGTCCTTCATCTCCTTGGCGACGACCCAACGCCCGCCGTCGGAGGACACGACCGCGCCCTGCTTGCCCAGCGGGTCCTGGTCGACCGCGATGACCTCCTCGTTGCCGAGGATGTCGAAGGTCTCCTCGGAGACCGACCGCAGATCGGAGCCGATGAGCAGCGGCGCTGCCATGATCGACCACATCGAGAAGTGCGTGCGGTACTCCGTGTCCGTCATCCCGCCGTTGCCGACCTCCAGCATGTCGGGGTCGTTCCAGTGCCCGGGACCGGCGTACCGGGCGAGCGGCAGGTTCTTCTTCATGATCGACAGCATTGAGCTCCAGTTGTCGCTGATGTCGCCGGTCGTACGCCACAGATGCCCGACGCCCGAGGCCCACTCCCACGGCTTGTTCTCGCCCCACTCGCAGATGCTGTAGACGATGGGACGACCCGTCTTCTCCGAGGCGGCCTTGAGTGCGTCCCGCATGGTCGTGTAGCGCAACTTGGCGTCCACGCCTTGGTTGTTGCAGTTGTCGTACTTGAGGTAGTCGACGCCCCAGTCCGCGAACTGCTGGGCGTCGCTGTACTCATGGCCCAGCGCACCGGGGAAGCCGGCCGTGTTGCACGTCTTGGTGCCGGCGCTGGTGTAGAGGCCGAGCTTGAGTCCCTTGGAGTGGATGTAGTCGGCAACTGCCTTGATTCCGTTCGGGAACCGGACCGGGTCCGGCACCAACTGGCCGTTCGCGTCGCGCTCCTGCAGTGCCCAGCAGTCGTCCAGGTTGACGTACTGATAGCCGGCGTCCTTGAGCCCCTTCTCGACGAAGATGTCGGCGACGCCCTTGACCATGGCTTCGTTGAACTCGGCCCGGCAGTGCGTGGCGTTCCAGTTGTTGAAGCCCATCGGCGGGGTGCGGGCCTGCCCGTCGTCGAGGAGGGGGCCGGTGGTGACGCCCGTCGCGTCGCCCGGGACCTGTGCCGCGACGGACGCCGTGAGCCCGGTCGCGCACAGTGCGGCCGTGGCGAGCGCTCCGACCACTCTTCGTCGGGTAGTGCGGGAGGTGAGATGGCGCATCGTTACGTTCCTCCGTACTCGCGAAAGATGGGACGACTACTGGAGTGGAAGTCATCGGCGCGGGGTCACGGTAGGCCGCCTCTGGCTGCGTTGGAAGGGAAGCAGAAGGGAAGCGGAATCGCGGAACGTCGGATGTCCGGGCGTACGCCCGGCTTTGCGAAGGGCTGACCGTGACTCATGCCCGGTTTCGCAGTTGAGCCAGGCATGAAGAAGCGAAGCATGCTCGCCGTCGCGTCCCTCGCCGCCGGATTCGTGGTGGCGGCCGTCACCCCGTCCCACTCACTCGAGGGCGACAGCCTCGGCAAGTTCGACGTACAGGACACGCTCAGCACGCTGGACGGGACGGTCGGCGACGGTGAGGCGGCCGTCAGCCCCGTGGTCGAGAACGCTCAGCGGCAGACGGGCTGAATCACCCCCGATACGCGGGGCCGTAGCTCGACATCCCGACAGCTCTGTATCCCCACATCTCTGTAGTTCGACATCTCGACATCCGGACATCTCGGTGTCACGAACAGAAGCCCGGCCCGCCCACGGCCGGGCTTCCGCATGTGTACGACCCTGTGTCCGCCCGTGTGGCCGGCCCCTGTCTCCGGGGCGGCGGAAGGCGCCCTCATCAGGACCTGGTTTCCGTGGCAAGGTGGAGGGCAAGCCTCAGGGGGTCAACAGAAGAGGGGGAACCGTGACCGTCGTTTGGATCAACGGCGCGTTCGGTGCGGGGAAGACCACCACCGCACGGGAACTGATCGACCTGATCCCGAACAGCACACTCTTCGACCCCGAGGTCATCGGAGCCGGGCTGACGCACCTGCTGCCGCCCAAGCACCTCGCCGAGGTCGGTGACTACCAGGACCTGCCCATCTGGCGCCGGCTGGTCGTCGACACCGCGGCCGCGCTGCTTGCCGAACTCGGCGGCGTCCTGGTGATTCCCATGACCCTGCTCCGCCAGGACTACCGCGACGAGATCTTCGGCGGGCTCGCCTCTCGCAGGATTCCGGTCCGGCATGTGCTCCTCGCCCCGGCGGAAACGATCCTGCGGGAACGAATAGCCGGCCGGGAGGTGCCGCCCGACCTGCCCGACGGGGAGATACGCGTGCGCCAGTGGTCGTACGACCACATCGAGCCCTACCGCAGCGCCCTGGCCGGCTGGCTCACCGCCGACGCCCACCTCTTGGACACCAGCGCGCTCACCCCGTACGAGTCCGCGGAGCGCATCGCCGACGCCGTACGCACCGGCGCCGTCCCCGTCTGCGACATCGTGCAGACTCCGGAGCCCACCGCGGAGACCGTAGCCGCCGGGGTGCTCCTCTTCGACGAGCAGAATCGCGTACTCCTCGTCGATCCCACGTACAAGGCCGGCTGGGAGTTCCCCGGCGGTGTCGTCGAACGCGGCGAGGCACCCGCGCGCGCGGGCATGCGCGAGGTCGCCGAGGAGACCGGCATCCAACTCGACGACGTACCAAGCCTGTTGGTCGTCGACTGGGAGCCGCCCGCGCCGCCCGGCTACGGCGGACTGCGCCTCCTCTTCGACGGCGGACGGCTCGACGGCGCCGAGGCCCGGCGGATGCTGCTGCCGGGCCCCGAACTGCGCGACTGGCGCTTCGCCAGCGAGGAGGAGGCCGCCACCCTGCTGCCACCGGTCCGCTTCGAGCGGCTGCGCTGGGCACTGCGGGCGCGGGAACGGGGAGCGGCGCTCTATCTGGAGGCCGGCGTGCCCGTGGGATAGCCACCCCAGCCCCACCGTCCGTCGGGGGCTGCCCGAACTCGCTCAGCCCGCCGCGTAGTTGCGCAGGAACAGCGCCTCGGCGACCGACAGGCGCTCCAGCTCCTCAGGAGACACGCTCTCGTTCACCGCGTGAATCTGCGCCTCCGGCTCACTCAGGCCGATCAGGAGGATCTCCGCGCGCGGGTAGAGGGACGCGAGGGTGTTGCACAGCGGGATGGAGCCACCCTGCCCGGCGTACTGCATCTCCTCCCCGTCGTACGCGACGCGCATGGCCTCGGCCATCGCCGCGTACGCCGGGCTGGTGGTGTCGGCGCGGAACGCCTGGCCCTGGCCGATCTGTTCGGTGCTCACCCGCGCGCCCCACGGCGTGTGCGCCTCCAGGTGGGCCTGGAGCAGCTTGGTCGCCTCGACCGCGTCCACGCCCGGCGGCACGCGCAGGCTGACCAGGGCGCGGGCGCCCGCCTGCACCGACGGGGTGGCGCCGACCACCGGCGGGCAGTCGATGCCGAGCACGGTCACGGCAGGACGCGCCCAGATACGGTCGGCGACCGTGCCGGAGCCGATCAGCTCCACACCGTCGAGCACCTTGGCGTCCTCGCGGAACCGGCCCTCCTCGTACTGCAGTCCGTCCCAGCGCGCCTCGCCAGTCAGCCCGTCGACCGTCGTCGAACCGTCCTCGGCGCGCAGCGAGTCCAGTACCCGGATCAACGCGGCCAGCGCGTCGGGCGCCGCGCCGCCGAACTGCCCCGAATGCAGGTTGCCGCCGAGGGTGTCGATCCGGACGCGTACGAGGGTCATGCCGCGCAGCGCCGTGGTGACGGTCGGTACACCGACCCGGAAGTTGCCGGCGTCACCGATGACGATGGTGTCGGCGGTGAGAAGCTCCGGGTGGTCCTCGGCGTACCGCTCCAGACCGCCTGTGCCCTGCTCCTCCGAACCCTCCGCGATCACCTTGACGTTGACCGGGACGCCGCCGTTCGCCTTGAGCGCGCGCAGCGCGAGGAGGTGCATGATGACGCCGCCCTTGCAGTCGGCGGCGCCCCGCCCGTACCAGCGGCCGTCGCGCTCCGTCAGCGCGAACGGCGGTGTCACCCACGCCGTTTCGTCGAGCGGCGGCTGTACGTCGTAGTGCGCGTACAGCAGCACCGTCTTCGCGCCCTCGGGACCGGGCAGGAAGCCGTACACCGACTGTGTGCCGTCCGGGGTGTCGAGCAGCGCCACGTCCTGGAAACCCTCGGTGCGCAGCGCCTGGGCCACCCAGTTCGCGGCGCCCTCGCTCTCGCTGCGGGGGAACTGGTCGAAGTCCGCCACCGACTTGAAGGCCACCAGCTCGGTGAGCTCCGCCTTCGCCCTGGGCATCAGCGAGGCGACGGTCTCGGCGACCGGGTTCGACGACATGGGCACGCTCCTCGTAGGTGCGACGTTGTACGGATGGGTACGTGTGTGATGCACGCGCGTACGGATGCGCGCCGTGCATACGCTGCCGATACTCCCACAGCGGTGTTCGCCGAGGTCCGCCGTAGGATGCGTGAGGCAGGAGCGGCAGGCGGCTGGATCGGAGCAGCAGACCATCGTGAGCGGCGAGAACTCTTCGGACGACGCACAGCGGGTATGGGACGTCGTCGTGGTCGGTGCGGGGCCCGCGGGCGCTTCGGCAGCCTATGCGGCAGCGGTCGCGGGGCGCCGCGTGCTCCTGCTGGAGAAGGCGGAGCTGCCCCGCTACAAGACGTGCGGCGGCGGCATCATCGGCCCCTCGCGCGACGCCCTGCCGCCCGGCTTCGAGCTGCCGCTGCGGGACCGGGTGCACGCGGTCACGTTCTCGCTCGACGGCAGGTTCTCGCGTACCCGCCGCTCCAAGCAGATGCTCTTCGGGCTCATCAACCGGCCCGAGTTCGACCAGCGGCTCGTCGAGCACGCGCAGAAGGCGGGCGCCGAACTGCGCACCAGCGTCACGGTCGCGCGCGTGGAACAGCACGGCTCGGCCGTACCGGACCGGCGCACCGTGGCCGTCGTACTGCAGGACGGCGAGACGGTGCTGGCGCGGGCGGTGGTCGGCGCGGACGGCAGCGCCAGCCGGATAGGAGCCCACGTCGGGGTGAAGCTCGACCAGGTCGACCTCGGCCTGGAGGCGGAGATCCCCGTCCCGGAGACCGTCGCCGAGGACTGGAAGGGGCGCGTCCTCATCGACTGGGGTCCCATGCCCGGCAGTTACGGATGGGTGTTCCCCAAGGGCGACACCCTCACCGTCGGCGTGATCTCGGCGCGTGGTGAAGGAGCCGCCACGAAGCGGTACTTGGAGGACTTCATCGCCCGGCTCGGGCTCGCCGGCTTCGAGCCGAGCATCTCGTCGGGGCATCTGACGCGCTGCCGCGCCGACGACTCGCCCCTCTCGCGCGGACGGGTGCTGGTGTGCGGAGACGCGGCGGGGCTGCTCGAGCCGTGGACCCGCGAGGGAATCTCTTTCGCGCTGCGGTCGGGGCGGCTCGCGGGGGAGTGGGCGGTAAGGATCGCCGAGGCGAACGACGCCGTGGACACCCGGCGCCAGGCCCTGAACTACGCCTTCGCCATCAGGGCGGGCCTGGGCGTCGAAATGAGCGTGGGAAAGAGCCTGTTCATGGTCTTCGCGCGCCGTCCCGGCATGTTCCATGCGGCGCTCACGGGCTTCAGGCCTGCCTGGAAGGCCTTCACGGGTATCACCCGTGGGGCGACTTCGCTGGGCGAGATCGTCCGTACGCATCCCCTGGCCGGGCGCGCCCTGAGCTCGCTCGACCGCTGACCTGACCAGAAGCGCAAGGGCCGGAGTTCAGCTCGTGACGGTGATTCGGAAGACGGGGTGGTTGTGCGCCGCGGCGAGCAGCTCCTCGTCGCTGGACTTGGCTGTGACGTCACCGAAGAAACGGCCGACTTCCCAGCCCCACTTCTTGAGGTAGGTGCGCAGGACGACGGGCTTCTCCTCGTCGGGCAGCTCCACGGCCGTGAACTCCTGTGTCTTACGGCCCACTTGGAGCCGCCCGCCGCCGGCCGCCCGCAGATTGCGCACCCACTCGGAGTGGCCGCGCGCCGAGACGAGGTACGGGCCGCCTTCGTAGGGGAGCGGGTTGACCGGCACGCGCCGCCACTCGCCGCTCTTGCGGCCGCGGACGGAAAGCTCGGCGTTGCCGACGAGGCTGAGGCCGCGGCGGGCGAGCCAGCCGATGAAGCGGTTCATGCCGGCTTCGAAGCCGCCGGGCTTGATGTAGCGCTGCTGTGCCATCGCGGGACCCCCATTGGTGATGTCGGTTGCGAGAGCACTGCTCTCGCTTGAGAGCAGTGTGCACGAGATCGGTGATCCAAAGCAAGAGCACTGCTCTCAAATGTGTGCGCTGCTCTCCAGGGTGAGTGTTCTGCTGATGCGAGAGCGTCGATCCAACTTCAGAGCACCGCTCACGTTTGTGTGCAGTGCTCCGAATTCGTGGGACACTGCCTGGCATGAGTACAGCCCGAGGAGCCCGCGCCCGAGCCCGGATCGAAGTCACCGCGGCCATCAAGGACGAGGCGCGCAGACAACTCGCGAAGGAAGGCGCCGCCAAGCTCTCGTTGCGGGCCGTGGCCCGCGAACTCGGCATGGTCTCCTCCGCGTTGTACCGCTACTTCCCCAGCCGCGACGACCTGTTGACCGCCCTCATCATCGACGCCTACGACTCGCTCGGCGAGAGTGCGGAGGCCGCGCACGAGAAGGCCGCCGACGCCGGCCCGATCCGGCGCTGGGCCACGGTGTGCGAGGCGGTGCGCGGCTGGGCACTCGCGCATCCGCACGAGTACGCGCTGATCTACGGTTCGCCCGTGCCCGGATACGCCGCCCCCGACTCGACCGTACGGGCGGCGTCCCGCGTCGGGCTGCTGCTCATCGACATCGTCCGCGACGCACACCGGGGCGTGGGCGTCGCCCTGCCACGCCTGCCCGCCGAACTCAAGCCGGAGGCACGGCGGTTGGGCCAGGACCTCGCCCCCGATCTGCCACCGGAGGTGGTGACGGCGCTTGTCGCGGCATGGGCGCAGATGTTCGGGCTGATCGGCTTCGAGTTGTTCGGCCAGTTCAACCGCGTGGTGGAGGACCGTGAGGCGTTCTTCCGACACGCGGCCGCCCAACTCGGCCATGGAGTGGGCCTGGTGTTCCCTCAGGACGCCGGCACGGGAGGAACGGGAGGCAGTGGCAGCAGGTCGGGGCCCTGACGCAGAATCCGCGCGTGCGGTGACCGCAGCGGGGGCGCCCCGGATCCGCGCCCATCGCCTCGGCGAGGGACCTCCGACCTTACGCCCGACCAGTGGACGCGCAGCCCTCAACTCCGGTGCAGGGCAGAATGTGAAGGAAGGCGACCGGTTGCGGTCGTGGGGTGGCAGAACGGGGCGGCGGGGATGACGGACCGGACACAAGAAGCGCCCCGCGCGTGGAAGCCGCTGCTGCTCGCCGGCTTCGGTCTGCTCCTCGTGCTGCTCTCCGCCGGGCTGTTCGCCGCCGTACCGGGCGCGCTGGTGGACGAACGCGCGTACGCCGCTGCGACCGCCTGCCCGACCGGCACACGGTCGGACTCGTGCACGACGACGGTTCCGGCAATCGTCGCGGGCACGGAGCACGAGCCCGGATTTCGCGAGGCCCCGGACAAGCACTGGCTCCTCCTCACCGAACGGGGCTCGGACACCGTGCGGCGCGTGCTCATGTCCGGGCCGGAGCCGGTGTTCGACGCCGTACGCGCCGGTGACAAGGTGACGCTGACGTACTGGCGGGGTGAGATCCGCATCGTGAGGTCCGGCGCCGCTGCCCAGGAGACCTGGGGGTCGCCGACCGACGACTGGCGGAATTTTGTGGCCTTCGGTCTCCTGGCGTTGCCCTTCGGGCTTGGTGTGCTGTGGACCGGCTGGTGGTACCGCTACCGCTACCCCTCCGCAGCGCACGTCGGCGCCTGGCAGCTCGCCGTGGGGCTTGTGGCAGGCGCCGCCCTGGGCTGTGTCGGCTTTGTCGGAGGCCTGGCGGGCGGCGGTGTACGGGACGCTTTCCTGATCACGGCAGTCGGCATTCCGCCGGTCGCGTGCCTTGCCGCCGTGTGCGCGTGGTGGTTGCTGCGGCGCGCGACCCGCGCCGCGGACACCAGCGACATCGTTCCGGTTCCCCCTCGGGGAAACGGTGCGTGCGCGCGACCGTACGCGGAAACGTCCCCTACAGCTTGGACGGCTTCGACCACCTGGTGGTGGGGGACGGGCGTCCGGCGACCACACCGGACCCCGACGGGCACCTTGCCCGCAGGGCACTTCCGGAGACGCTGACCGTGCAGCGCATCCGACCGCTGCGGCCCGACGACCACATTGCCTGGTACAAGACCTTGAAATACGACGCCGTCGTCATCGAATGCCGGGACGGTGACCGAACAGTCCTCATCGCCACCGGGCGGCGTGACGCCCTCCTGACACTCGGCGCACTGGTCACCACGCCCGCCACCACCCAGATCGCCCCGGACACAAGGCACACCACAAACCCGCAAACACAGGACGTGCGGAAGACGTGCCCGTGAGCCTTTCCACCTCAGCTTGAGGCGTTGAGGTGGGGGTGAGGACGGCTTGGAGCGATCCCGTGGCTGCGAGCGGCGCGGATGCCGTGCATTCTGCGAACCGTCGCAGCACATCATCAGCGGGGCCGCCGACGGGCGAGGCCGCAGGGCCCAGAACCAGCAGCGCGCTGTCGAGTCCAGGGAGACCCGCCTCAGCGCGGGGTCGAGGTCGCGGAGAACGTAGCCCCTACGGGATCGGGCCCCAACTGCTCAACCCGAAACGGCAGGTCAGCGCCCAGAGCCGGAAGCGGCACTCACGAAGAACCGGCGACGGCTCGGTCGTTCCGCTTCAGCACCGTCACCAGAATGACCGTCATCCCCAGCCCCAAGAGCAAGAGCAAGCTTCCCTTGAACACAGACCCGCGCCAGTCGTAGTCGGCGGTGTAGGCGGTTGGGCGGGCTTCGTCGTCCAAGCGCACGTTGCCGATGGTGGTCGGCATCGGGTCGCCTGATCCGGCTGCACCCTCCGCCCGCCACCGCCTTCTGGATTTATGACGACAGCCGTGTGATCGTCGAGACCGCCCAGCGGATCATCCACGACGCACGCCGCAGCCTGTGATCAACCATCCCACCCATCGTCGCCGGGGCGTCGTCGCCCTTCACGAGGTACTCCGCAGGGAGTACCTGTGATCGCCACGCTCGGCGGACGCCCGGTCCGGCCGTGGCGTCTAGCGTGGCTGGCATGGACGAGCAGCGCACACGCCTGAGCGGTGGTCCGCCCTGGGCGCGGGGCGGGGGGCCGCCGTGGCGATGGCGGCACGGGCCGCCGTGGTGGAACGACGGCGACGACGAGGCAGCGGAGAGCCGGCCCCGCTGGCCATGGCGTTCGACGCTGCTGCTCACCGTGTTCGTGCAGATCGGCAGCAACTTTGCCGCGCAGGAGCAGGAAGGCGTCCGCGAGTCCCTCGGCTTCTTCGCCCGGGCGCTGTTGCTCGTGGGCACCCTCCTGCTCCTGTGGCGGCATCGGTATCCGGTGTTCGTGGTGTTCGGCGTCGCGGTGTCGTCGCTGGTCTACTTCGGTGCCGGATATCCGTACGGCCCGATCTTCCTGACCATTGCGCTCGCCTGCTTCAGCGCCGTGGTCGCCGGGCACCGACGGGCGGCCTGGGCGGCGCTCGGCATGCTGTGGGTGGCCCATCTCCTGGAGGGCCATTGGCTCTACCGGTGGCTGCCGCCGAACGACGACACGGTGGGCTCCTGGGGCGAGGACGTCTCGGTCGCCACCTGGATGGTGGCCATCGCCGCGCTCTCCGAACTCGTCCGCGTACGCCGTGAGCAGTGGGCCCGGGAGCAGGCCGAGGGTCGGCAGGCGGCCCGGCGGCGCGCCGACGAGGAACGGCTGCGGATCGCCCGTGAACTGCACGACGTGCTGGCGCACAGCATCTCGGTCATCAACGTCCAGGCGGGCGTGGGGCTCGCACTGCTCGATTCCGACCCGGATCAGGCCCGTACCGCGCTCACCACCATCAAGGCGGCGAGCAGGGAGGCCCTCGGGGAAGTCCGCCAGGTGCTCGACACGCTCCGCCCGCCCGTCTCCCGCCACCACCCTTCCAACGATGCGCTGCGCGCAGCCCCCTTTGATTCCGGTGATGCGCCGCGTGCGCCGGCGCCCGGCCTCGACCGGCTGCCCGAACTCGTCGAACAGGCGGCGAGCGCCGGGCTGACCGTCGATGTCGAGGTCGAGGGGAAGCGCAGGGTGCTGCCACCGGGCGCCGATCTCGCCGCCTTCCGCATCGTCCAGGAGGCCCTGACCAATG
Organism: Streptomyces vastus; assembly: GCF_039532825.1. Lineage (NCBI taxonomy): Bacteria > Bacillati > Actinomycetota > Actinomycetes > Kitasatosporales > Streptomycetaceae > Streptomyces > Streptomyces vastus. The sequence goes on along the minus strand of NZ_BAAASJ010000019.1, from coordinate 7,829 downwards.
TCGTACGGCACTCCGGTTCGCGGCACGCGCGCGTGCTGGTCGGCTACGGGGACGACGCCCTGAAGCTGCGTATCGACGACGACGGACCGGCGACCGGCGCCGACGCGGGCGGCAGCGGCAACGGACTGGCCGGAATGCGGGAGCGGGCCGCGGCCCTGGGTGGCACGATCGAGGCCGGGCCGCGCGAGGACGGCGGCTTCCGGGTACTGGCCGTACTGCCGCTCGAGCACCAGGCCAAGCTTGCCAAGCCCAAGGAGGACCGGTGATCCGCGTACTGCTCGCCGACGACCAGTCACTGGTCCGCGCAGGCTTCAAGGCGCTCCTCGACGCACAGAAGGACATCGAGGTGGCCGGAGAAGCCGCCGACGGCGAGGAGGCGCTGCGCAAGGTGCGTGACCTGCGCCCCGACGTCGTCCTGATGGATATCCGTATGCCCGTGCTCGACGGTCTCGAAGCGACCCGCCGCATCACTGAGGACGCCGGCCTGCAGGACGTCAAGGTGGTCATGCTCACCACCTTCGAGCTCGACGAGTACGTCTTCGAGGCCATCCGTTCCGGGGCCTCCGGCTTCCTCGTCAAGGACACCGAACCGGACGAACTGCTGCGCGCGGTCAGGGCGGTGGTCGAGGGCGACGCGCTGCTCTCGCCCGGCGTGACGCGGCGCCTGATCGCCGAGTTCGCGGCCCGGTCGAAGGAGCCGGCCGCCGCTCATCCGCTCGCCGAACTCACGGAGCGGGAGCGGGAGGTGATGGCCCTGGTGGGCATCGGGCTCTCCAACGACGAGATCGCCCGCCGCCTGGTCGTCAGCCCGCTCACGGCGAAGACCCATGTGAGCCGCACGATGGTGAAGCTGGGTGCACGTGACCGGGCCCAACTGGTCGTACTGGCCTACGAGTCGGGCTTGGTGCGGCCGGGCTGGCTGGGCTGAGGCCCGCGCTGGAAACGGACCAGCACACCGACCACCCGTACGAAGAAGACCATGACCGCAAGCCCGCTCCCGGCCATGACCAGCAGGTCTTCGGCGCCGGCAGGCAGGTCGAAGAGCAGCGCCGGACCGGACACGGCCCCGAAGACGAGGGCGGCCGCGACCGCCGCACTGCACAGCGCGTATCCGATCTCGACGGTCATCGCGTCCCGCTCGGCCTGAGTCCGCCGTCCCCCACTGTTCCCCATGCGCCGAAGTCTCACAGCAGGGCGCCCGGCGGGCAAGAACTGCCCGCCGGGCGCGCGTAGTTGCGCAGAGGGATGCGAGAGGGGTCAGTCGCGGACCGGTACCCGCTGCTCCTGTTCCTCCTCAACAGGCCCGGACTTGGCGACCAGGACTGTCTGCTGAGGAGCACGCCGCGTCCGCAGCCCCGTGGCCGTGATCAGCAGGCCGAGGACCGCGATCGCCGTCACCACGATCAGCCCCGTGCGGTAGCTGTCCAGGACGGCTTGCGGAGAGGCGTCGTCGGAGGCGCTCGCGGTCACGACGGCCGTCACGATCGCCAGGAAGATCGCGCCGCCCACCTGCACCGAGGTGTTGAGCAGACCCGAGACCATGCCCTGCTCATGGTCGTCCACGCCGTTGGTGGCCTGGATGTTGAGCGAGGGGAAGACCAGCGCGCAGGCCGCGCCGATCAGCAGCATCGTCGGCAGGATCACCGCCGCGTACACGGGGTTGAGGTCGATGTTCAGGAACAGCGCGTACGCGATGACCATGCTGGCGAAGCCCACCGGGATCAGCCGCCGGGTGCCGAACCGGTCGACGACGGCTCCCATCTTCGTGGCGGACAGCGCCACCAGCGCGCCCGCGGGCAGGAAGGCGAGCGCCGTCTCCAGGGCCGACCAGCCGAGCAGCGACTGCAGATACAGCGTGGCCAGGAACTGGAAGCCGATGTACGAGCCGAAGAACGTCATCGCGCCGAGCTGGGCCCGGATCTGGTTGCCGGAGCGCAGCACGCCGAGCCGGACCAGCGGACCCGCCGAACGCTGCTCGATCCGGACGAAGACCGCGAGCAGGACGGCGACGGCGAGGAACGAAAGCAGCGTACGGGCCGAGGCCCAGCCGACCTCCGGGGCCTGGACGACGGTGAAGACGAGCAGCAGCATCGAGGCCGTGCCGATGATGGCGCCGGGGATGTCGTAGCCGTTGTGGTCCTTCTCCCGCTCGCTGTGCGGGAGAAGCTTGAGGCCGGCGATCAGGGCGATGATCGCGATGGGTGCGGGCAGCAGCATGGTCAGGCGCCAGCTGGCCTCGGTGAGCAGACCGGACAGGACGAGGCCCATGGAGAAACCGGTGGCGGCGCAGGTGGTGTAGATCGAAAGAGCGCGGTTGCGCAGGGGGCCCTCGGCGAAGGTCGTGGTGATGATCGACAGGCCCGCGGGTGCGGTGAACGCCGCGCTCAGGCCCTTGATGAAGCGGCTGGCGATCAGCAGCGGGCCGGAGTCGACGAGTCCGCCGAGCAGCGAGGCGAGCGCGAAGACGGCCAGCGCGACCAGGAAGACCTGGCGGCGGCCCAGCAGGTCGGCGGTCCGTCCGCCGAGGAGCAACAGGCCGCCGTAGCCCAGGATGTAGCCGCTGACGACCCATTGCAGGGCCGAGGTGGAGAGGTCGAGTTCGGAGCCGATGGACGGCAGGGCGACGCCGACCATCGATACGTCCAGCGCGTCCAGGAACATCGCGGCGCAGAGCACCAGGAGGGTGCCCCACAGGCGAGGTGTCCAGCGTTCCTGGGCCGCGGAGTTGGTGAGCGGAGAGGTCATGCGCCTCACACTACATGCGCATGCATTCAATGCAAACGCATTTAATTCGGATGCAACAAAGTCGGTTCTCTGCTACGTTGCGACCTCATGGCGGCTATGGAGAACGCCGAGCAGGGGCTCGTCGACCAGTGGCGCGACCTCCTCGGGGTGCATGCGCGCACCGTGTCCGAGCTCGACCGCGCACTGCATCAACACGGCCTGTGCGCCAGCGACTTCGAGGTGCTCGACGTGCTGGCAGGATGCGCCGCCTCGGATGGCGCCGGTGCGTACCGCGTCCAGGAGATCGCCGATCGGGTCCATCTCAGCCAGAGCGCACTGTCCCGGCTGATCGGCAGGCTCGAGAAGGACGGCCTGGTGGAGCGCTGCATGTGCCCCCAGGACCGGCGGGGTGTACGCGTCTCGCTCACGCCGAAGGGGCGCACGCTGCACGGCGACGTGCGGCCGGTGCAGCGCGCGGTGCTGGGGCGGATGCTGGCGGACGGTCCGGGTGGCTGATCACCGGCGCGCAGGGCCGCTTCAGGTGACCGCCGACTTCTCGCGCCACAGCGTCGCGAGGGAGGGGTCTCCGGTCACGCCCGGGAACGGCCGGCGGTTCCACAGCGACAGGTAGAGTTCGCCCGCCGGGCCCGCCAACTCGCAGTCGGCGTCGGCCACTTCGCCCCGTTCGCTGACCGGCGTCCCGGTCGACAGCCGTACGGTCCACACCGCGTCGATGTCCTCGGCCCGCACCCTCAGCACGCGCGGCACCTCTGTGCGCACCGCGCTCTTCTTGCGCGCGTGGAAGCCGAAGAGCAACTCGTCGATGCCGTCGACCGCGAAGTCGACCGCCACGTCGACGGTGATCGCGCTGGGGGTCCCGCCGAGCGCGGACTCCGCGTCGTACCGGTGCACTGTCGTCTCGTGCGCCTGTCTCCGTGCCCAGAAGGCGAGCGGTGAGGGTGCGGGCAGGAAGCTCCAGCAGTCCACGTCGGCAGGGGCGCCCGCGAGCGTGTCGACGAGCCGCCGGTGGCCCTCGCGGAACCAGGTCAGCAGTTCCGTACCGTCCAGATCCGGCAGGCCCTCGCCGGGGTGGTACGAGGTGTGTCTCTCGGCGACGAACGCCGTGGCCCAGCGGTGCACCATGCCCGTGTGCCGCACCAGGTCCCGCACCTGCCAGCCGGGGCAGGTGGGCACCTTGGCGTCGGTCCCGGCCTCCTCGGCTGCCGTCGCCAGCAACTGACCCTCGGTGTCCAGCGTTCCGATGAACTGCGCAGTCTCCATGTGGTGAGTCTGCCGGATGGAGTGCGGTCGAGGGGAAGGGATATTCCCTGGTCTCCCGGGCGCGGCTCGGCCAGTAATCGGCTGTGCCCGGCCCCACATGATCAATAACCTTGGACGGTCTGCCGGTTGACGCTTCAAGGAGTCCCCCCACGTGACCACAGCACCGGACCTGCCCGACATCCTGTCGACCGAATTCGCCGAGGATCCCTATCCCGCCTACCGGGTCATGCGCGAGCGCGCCCCGCTGATCTGGCACGAGGCCACCCAGAGCTACATCGTGTCGCGCTACGAAGACGTCGAACGGGTCTTCAAGGACCGCGACGGACAGTTCACCACCGACAACTACGCATGGCAGATCGAGCCGGTGCACGGCCGGACGATCCTGACGCTCAGCGGGCGCGAGCACGCGGTGCGACGGGCCCTGGTGGCCCCGGCCTTCCGCGGCCGTGACCTGCAGGAGAAGTTCCTGCCCGTCATCGAGGCCAACGCCCGGGCGCTCATCGACCGCTTCCGCCACACGGGAAGCGCCGACCTCGTCGCGGACTTCGCCACGCGCTTCCCCGTCAACGTCATCGCGGACATGCTGGGCCTGGACAAGGCCGACCACGACCGCTTCCACCGCTGGTACACCTCGGTGATCGCCTTCCTCGCTAATCTCGCCGGCGATCCGGAGGTCGCCGCGGCCGGTGAGCGCACCCGTGTGGAGTTCGCCGAGTACATGATCCCGGTCATCCGGCACCGCCGTGACCACCTCGGCGACGACCTGCTGTCCACGCTGTGCGCCGCCGAAGTGGAAGGCGTGCGCATGAGCGACGAGGACATCAAGGCGTTCTGCAGCCTGCTCCTCGCGGCGGGCGGGGAGACCACGGACAAGGCGCTGGCGGGCATCTTCGCCAACCTGCTGGCGCATCCCGAACAGCTCCAGGCCGTACGGGAGGACCGCTCACTGATCGACCGGGCCTTCGCAGAGACCCTGCGGTACTCCCCGCCGGTCCACATGATCATGCGTCAGTCGGCCGTGGAGGTAGAGCTGAGCGGTGGCACCGTTCCGCCGGGGGCCACGGTGACCTGCCTGATCGGGGCGGCGAACCGGGATCCCGCGCGTTACCGGGAGCCGGACCGCTTCGACATCTTCCGCGACGATCTGACGACCACGAAGGCCTTCTCCGCCGCGGCGGACCACCTCGCCTTCGCCCTGGGCCGCCACTTCTGCGTGGGCGCCCTGCTGGCCCGTGCCGAGGTCGAGATCGGGGTGGGCCAACTCCTGGACGCCATGCCCGACTTGCGGCTCGCCGATGGTTTCCAGCCAGCCGAGCAGGGCGTGTTCACGCGGGGACCGCAGGCGTTGCCGGTGCGCTTCACACCGGCCACGCCCTGATCCCTTCCGGCCACGACATGCCCGTACGACATGCCCGTACAACATGCTCGTAGGACATGCTCTTACGGGCCCGGGCGGGCCTCACCGCAGAGTGGGTGTGAACTCCACCGGCAGTGAGGTCAGCCCCCGCATCCAGATGGACGGCCGCCATACGAGCTCCGCCGGCTCGACCGACAGGACGACGTCGGGCAGACGTTCCAGCAGGGTCTCGACGGCCGTGCGCGCGATGACGTCGGCGAGCAGCGGAGCCGGGTGGGGGCAGCGATGCTCGCCGTTGGAGAAGGACAGATGGGCGCCGTTCCCCCCGGCGCCGACATGGCCCTCGGGCCAGATCTGCGGGTCGGTGTTGGCTGCCGCGAGCCCGAGGACCAGGCAGTCGCCCGCCTTGATCCGGCGCCCGCCGAGCAGGGTGTCGCGCACCGCCCAGCGGCCGATGAAGTTCTGGGGTGGGCGTGTCCAGCCACAGCACCTCGGTGAGGGCCGCCGCGACGCCGACCCGGCCGCCGGAGACGTTGAGCGCGAAGCGGTCGTCGGTGAGCAGCAGCCGCAGCGCGTTGCAGATCCAGTTGGCGGTGGGCTGCTGGGCCGCCGCGACGACGAGATCAGGTCCTGGACGATCGCGTCGTCGCTCAGGCCCTCGGGGTGGGCCAGCATGCGGGAGACGACGTCCGCGCCGGGCTCCGCGCGCTTGTCCTTGACCGATTTCTGGATGCGTTCCTGTACGCGGACGTAGGCGGCGACCGGATCCTCGCCCTCGCCCGTGTCCAGGGAGATCCGCAGATGCCCTGCGCTTGTGTCCGGCTCGCTCAGGTGTGGAAGCCGGGCAGGGACAGGTACTTGAGCTGCTGGTACTCGTGGAGGCCTTCGGGGCCGCCTTCGCGGCCCAGGCCGGATTGCTTGATCCCGCCGAAGGGTGCGGCGACATCGGAGACCAGGCCGCGGTTGATGCCGACCATTCCGGCCTGCAGACGGGCGGCGACCCGGCGGGCGCGGTCGATGTGGGACGTCATCAGGTACGACGCGAGGCCGTGCTCGGTGTTGTTGGCCACCGCTATGGCCTCGGCCTCGGTGGAGAACCGGTGGATGGCGGCGACGGGGCCGAAGACCTCCTCGTGCATGATCGCGGCGTCGGCGGGGACATGGTCCAGCACGGTGGGGGCGGCGTAGTAGCCCGGCCCGTCAGGGATGTCCGCCTTGGCGATGACTACGGCACCACGGGCCACGGCGTCCTCGACGAGGTGGCGGACCTTGTCCACCGCCCGGTGGTCGGCCAGCGGGCCGAGGTCGGTGTCCTCCCGGTCCGGGGGGCCCACCCGGGTGGCGGCCATCTTTTCGGCCATCGCCGCGGCGAACGCGTCGGCGATTGACTCCTGGGCCAGGAATCGGTTGGCGCCGACACAGGACTGCCCGCCCAGCCGCATCTTCGCGATCATCGCTTCGCGGACCGCGAGGTCGAGGTCGGCGTCGTCGAAGACCAGGAACGGCGCGTTGCCGCCCAGCTCCATCGAGGTGCGCAGCACCCGGGCACCGCTCTGCTGAAGCAGCAGCCTGCCGACCGTGGTGGACCCGGTAAAGGACAGCTTGCGCAGCCGGGGGTCGGCCAGCAGTGGCATGGTGACCGCTGCCGGGTCGCTGCTGGTGATCACGGTCAGGACACCTGGTGGTGCGCCGGCTTCACGCGCCAGCTCGCCCAGCACCAGGGAGGACAGCGGGGTGAGCTCGGCCGGTTTGAGGACGGCGGTGCAGCCGGCGGCCAGGGCGGCGGCGGCCTTGCGGGCGGCCATGGCCAGGGGCACGTTCCATGGGGTGATGAGCAGGCAGGGCCCGACCGGTTCGGCGATGGTGACGATGTGGCTCTTGCCGTCCGGGGAGGGGGTGCTGCGAGCGTGCGGGCGGACCGCCTCCCCGGCGTACCAGCGGAAATAGGCTGCGGCGTAGTCGACCTCGCCCCGGGCTTCGGTGATCGTCTTGCCGACCTCCAGGGTGATGATCCGGGCCAGACGCTCCCGGTGCTCGAGCATGGCGTCGGTGAGCCGGTGCAGGACGGTCGCGCGGTCCCGCGGGCTGGTGAAGGCCCACCGGTCGGCGGCCGCGGCCGCCTCATCCAGTGCTCTGAGCGCGTCTTGTGCGCCGCAATCGGCGACGGTGGCTATGACTTCTTCGGTTGCGGGGTTGCGCACCTCGAAGGCGCGACCGCCGACGGCGGGTTGCCAGTCGTGGGCGAGGAAGCCACGGGGGACGGATTCCAGGACTGCCGACTCCCATGAGGGAGCGGCAAGCATGTCAGTCATGCACTTGGCCCTTTCGATGATCGCAGGATGGTGTGCCACGGGAGCATGAGCGCTGGGTGGTCATACGGCCTCACCTCCCGGGGCGGCGACTCCTACCGTGTTCTCGACCGAGAGCAGGGAGTCCTGCCGTCCGGAGCCGAGCCAGCGCACCAGGG